>JBGAQE010000103.1:0-18194 GCA_044220885.1 Chitinophagaceae bacterium | reverse complement strand
CGATTGGCAACGCCGCGATTTCTTGAAGAGTACCCTCCTTACCGCTATGGCCCTTTATGCAAGTCGTTTTAAATCGATTGCCGGTCCGTTTACCTCTATTGAAATAGAAAATGGAATTCCTTTCGATAAAAGGATTGACCCCGCCTGGATTCGTTCCCTCTATGAAAGAGGTAAAGTGACAACATATTCCAAGTCGAAAAATGAATTGGAATTTATCGGCATGCCAGTCGGTGGTATCACTACCGGCACGCTTTATCTTGCAGGTGATGGCCGCCTTTGGCTATGGGATATATTCAACGCTAACCAGGAAGGTATCGATCCAAAAGAAGTGGAATGGAAGACCGACCTCCATGTTGGAAAGAAAGTTAGGTCGCGCGATGGCTCTGCATATGTAGCTCCCCCTCGTTCAAGTGATTTGCGACCGGTGGAACAAGGGTTCGCATTTAAGATTGAATACGATGGTCACACCGTTATTAAAAAAATGGAGGCGTCTGATTGGAAAGAGATAAAATTTGAAGCTACCTATCCGATGGCTACGATTCATTATATAGACGATCAGTTACCTGTATCCATTTCAGCTAATGTTTTCTCACCTTTTATACCATTAGATGATAAGAATTCGGGACTACCTGCAACCATCTATTCTTTTTCAGTAAAGAATATTTCTAAAAGACCAGTCGCAGTTTCTATTGTTGGATGGGTGGAGAATAAAGTTGGATTACGAACAGCTCCCAAAGATGCTGTCAGAACCAATGAGCTCGTTTCCGGGAAGAGTTACTTTGGAATTAAACAAGAGTTGAAATTGTCGGAAAACTTGAAAGGCACTGAAGCGGATATGGGTTCAATGGGAATTTCAGTACGAAGCGAAAAACATATTTATCATACTGATTTTTCATTACCTCTAACTGCCAATTCATTTTTGGAATCGGATTCGAAAATTACTGAGAAGAAAGTAGCTGATACATTGATAGGGGCCGTAAGCACAAAGCTCTTATTACAGCCATTAAAAACTACAACAGCCGATTTCGTTATAGGGTGGCATTTCCCCAACCTGAAACTCCATCCTTCAATTCCTGATAAGGGTCGTTATTATAATAGCTTCCTTCCAAACCTTAAAGCAGTTTTTGATTATGTACATCAACACTTTTCTTTTTTGAAACAAACAACAAAAAAGTGGAAGGAAGTTTGGTATGATAGCAGTTTACCCTTTTGGTTTTTGGACAGGACCTTCCTGAACATATCAACATTAGCCACCACCACAGCTCATCGATTTGAATCCGGCCGCTTTTATGCCTGGGCAGGTGTAGGTTGTTGCGAAGGTACATGTACTCACGTATGGCACTATGCGCAGGCTCCAGCCCGACTCTTTCCTGGTATTGAAAAAGATACAAGACAGCGAGTGGATCTTGGATTATCATTGCAACCCGATGGTATGATGTGGTATAGGGGGGAAGTAGTAAAAGGCCCGGCTATAGACGGACAGGCAGGTACTATCCTTCGTATTTACAGGGAACACCAGATTAGTTCGAATGCAGGTTTCGCAAGCTAACTGGACAAAGATAAAGCTGGCGGTTCAGTACGTTATCCGGCAAGACAGGAATAACGATGGTATGGAAGATACTCCCATTGAGAATACATTGGATGCTGTTTGGGATGGTGAAATTTCATGGCTGGTTGGATTATGCATTGCTACAAAAGGGTGAGCAGATGGCACGAAATGAATGATATGGAGTTTGCGGCTATCTGTGCAGCATATGTAGCAAAGGGTATGAAGAACATGGAAGAGAAATTATTTAATGGGGAATATTTCATTCATCGACCCGATGCAGAGAAAGGAAGACAGAAACTTGGGTCTTATAATACCTGTCATATCGATCAGGTTTACGGACAAAGCTGGGCGCATCAGGTGGCCCTTGGAAGAGTGATTGAAAAGGAAAAGACAATAGCTGCATTAAAAGCCTTATGGAAATATACTTTCACTCCTGATGTTGGACCTTATATAAAAGAGCATTTGGGTGGCAGGCCTTACGCATTGGAAGGTGAAGGGGAATGATAATGAATACGAATCCAAAAAATGAGGCAAAACCTTATGGTGAGAATGTAACATGGCAATTGGGTTATTTCCACGAATGCATGAGTGGCTTTGAACATCAGGTAGCAGCCCATATGATGGCGGAAGGAATGGTGGAAGAATCGTTGATACTGACCCGAATGATTCACGACAGATATCATGCAGCCAAAAGAAATCCTTTTAATGAAATAGAATGCAGCGACCACTATGCCCGAGCAATGGCGAGTTATGGCACGTTCATTACTGCCTGCGGATTTGAGTATCATGGTCCCAAAGGCTATATGAAATTCGCGCCTAAAATGGGAACTGACAATTTCAAAGCACCATTCACTTCAGCAGAAGGATGGGGAACTTACCAGCAGAAAATTGCAAATGGAATGATGAAAGCAAGTGTAGTGGTTAAGTTTGGAAACTTGCGATTGAATTCATTTGGCTTGGAAAGCAAGAACACTCTACAAGGATTGCAGGTTACACTTAACAGTAAAAAGATTCCTGCATTGATAAAGCAGCTAGGCGATTCAATTGTATTGAAATTTGAAAAGGAAGTAATTATAAAGGAAGGCGGGAAGCCTGCAGTTTAGTTTGGTTTAAGATTAGGTTTTATTTACTAGAGACGCGGAGACGCAGAGGGACGTTTCTTCTGCGTCTCCGCGTCTCTGTTAAAAATCTATACCTTTTCAGCAAATCAGGCTTCCTGATGCAATCTCATTATCAATTCCCAAATACAGATTCGCCCAGGCAAACCATTTTCTGGTGAATTTACTTGCATCGTCCTTATGAAAGGATTCATGTTGTAAATCCAGTACCAGCATGGGTGGCTATCAGATTCTTCACACAATGATTGATTTCCTTATTATCTATACTGGTGATTGCTCTGGTGATGATGCTACCCATCGGCACAATGGCAATGGCCTCAGTATGCGGTCCACCAATCCTTCACCTGCTTTGCCTTTATAGAAGAAAGGATTGTTTTCACTCAATACCACTTTCCTGGGTATTCTGATAAAGTGGTCGTGGCTTTTAGGGCTCCAAGAGGAAGACATAAGGAAGGTACATTGGCATCATCCATCATATGGAAGCTTCCAAAACCATTCACCGAACGCAATGATCCTTCCGAACTTTGGATGCTGAATGATACCATATTCATTGACCGCTTTCTTTTACTTGCTGTTGTAATGATTTTGCCTTTGCTGCTGCTAGCCGTTTCGTTTACAGCATATAGCAGAAAGTAACTCCGCTATCGTCCCAATATCTCAATAGCAAACAGATTACTTGGTATCAGGAATGGCAATAAAGTACAATCATCGCCCCGGACGGAAAGTAGAAACAATCAATCCACAAGGTTTTACAGGATAGCCATATCCACTCAATGGAACACCATCGGTAGCCCGTTAAGTTGTACGCTGGAAATCATATGGGCCATTATTATTCATTCTTTGTTGTTCTGGTGAAAGTCTGAAGGATCAGTTTCCATCGCTTCTTTCCAATTACTATCGAATACACTGGTATCACCGGTTTGTTTCCAGTATCCATAAGAGTAGTCGCACAGGATAGCAGAGGCTATCAATCTCCATTTCCTTCGTGAATGCCAGGTTTCATTTGCATGTCGTTCCTTCCATTCGCTTACTTTATTAAAATCTTTATAGAACGCATTGGCATAGGGATCCAGTAAAATGCATTTCATCTGGCGGTTGATTACTCCTGTATCAGTTGCTTTAATTCAGGATCATTTTTAGTAAGAGAAATATAAGGCCATACTTGAGTCGTACCATCCTTGCCACATGGTACCGACATCACCAGTAATTACATAGGCATCTGGCTTTGCCATCTATGATCTCAAAATCAACAGTGTGTCGAGGGTGTTAGGGAAGCAGTTCTCAACAATCCAGCCCAGTTTTATTGGGAAGCCGTCTTTCTTCACTTTTGCAATCATAGCTTCTGCAGCCTTACTGCTGAACTTTCTTTGCGCTACTATGGCCGATTGCTTATAAATTCATTTCCTGGTAAGGCAAATGCCTTTTGTTTACCGGGGCAATAACCCCGCGCTAAGTAGGCTGGTTGTTTGTACGAACTGACGTCTGCTTGCCATGAAATTGATTTTCGATTTATAAAATTGTTCTGTGTTCACAAATCTAAGCAATAGCAATCTTTGTTACTTATCGAATATTCACCTGTTTTTGGAATATAAGGCAATGATTCCTGCACTTTATTAGCCCGAAGTATCGATAATTTTACTTTCTTTATGGTGAACTGAAATTTAGCAGGATATGATACACCTTCTGGGAATTCCATACGATAGCAATTCTTCTTTCTTAAAAGGTCCTTCACTGGCCCCGGCCAGGATAAGACTAATGGAATTGGAGGGGTCTGCTAATTCATTTGCAGAAAATGGATTAGAAATTATTGCTGGAAGGAATTATATCGATCAGGGAGATATTCAATTCCCCACTACCGATCCTAAAAAAGCATTCGCTATCATTAAGGAAAATATCAGGCAGCGATTGCAAGCTTCGGATAAGGTTTTAAGTATTGGCGGAGATCATTCCGTTAGCTGGCCTATTCTGGATGCTTATTCAGATAAGTATCCTGGCCTGCATGTTCTTCATCTGGATGCCCATACCGATCTCTATGAAAATTTTGATGATAACCCATTCTCTCATGCATCCCCTTTTGCAAGATTAGCTGAGAAGAGAAAGACGGGATCTATTACACAGGTTGGAATCAGGACACTTACCTCCCATCACCGGGAGCAGGCCAAAAAGTTCGGTATTTCTATCATTGAAATGAAGGATTTCAGTTTTGATTTTATTCAGGAATTGAAAGGCCCTCTTTATATTTCTCTCGACATAGATGTATTGGATCCGGCTTTTGCTCCCGGTATTTCACATCATGAGCCAGGAGGACTTAGCACCAGACAGTTATTACAGGTCATACAATCCATTAATGTAGAAGTGGTAGGAGCTGATATTGTAGAGTATAATCCAACAAGGGATATCAATAATATGACAGCCATGGTAGGGTATAAGATGATGAAAGAGTTGATTGCAAAAATGGCCTGAGTATAGAGATGTAGTAGAAAATCTACAGGCAAATACGTAAACAAAATTGGTTAGCCGTAATTTATCTCCGGAAATTTTTGATATTTTCATTTTTTCCCTGCCATGCGTTATCTATTTATCCTTTTATTTTTTATCCCATGCGCTTCGTTTGCGCAGGACGCCGATGTGTTTAAGCCCGACTCCATACGAAAAGTATTGGAGGCTACTCAAATCAAGTCATCTATAAAAATAGATGGCATTTTAAAAGAGGAGGAATGGAAAAATGCATTGTCATCCCCACGTTTCATTCAAATTGAACCTCATCAAGGCGATGCCCCTAATTTTGAAACTTCAGTAAAAGTTCTATATAATAAACAGTTTCTTTACTTTGGCGTTTTCTCAAAAGACTCATTGGGAAGAAAGGCGATTCGCGCTACCGATTTCAAACGAGACTTCAATTTTGCGCAGCACGATTTGTTAACCTTATCTTTCGATGGATTCAATGATAAACGCAATGCCATGGCACTTGCCACTAATGCCTATGGGGTGCAGCGAGACCTGTTGTCGTTTGATGACTATTATTATGATGTTGATTGGGATGGACTTTGGAAAGTAAGAACTACAAGAACAGATTCTGGATGGTACGCAGAAATAGCTATACCCTGGCAAACACTTCGATATCCAAAGCTTACAGATTCTATTCAGGACTGGGGGTTTAATATCTATCGTAATCGCAGATTAACGAATGAGATTTCTGCCTTCTCACCATTCCCCCGTTCATTTTCATCTTTACGAATGGACTATGCCGGTATATTGAAGAATTTGCAACCACCACCTCCAAAGCCAAATATAAGAGTGCAACCTTATTTACTAACCTCTTATGAGAAGTTGAAAGTTGAAGGACAGAAACCAGACGAGAACACAAGTTTCAAATTAGGAGGTGAAGTGAAATGGGCCATCAATCCGAATGCTGTTCTTGATTTAACAGTGAATACGGATTTTGCACAGGCCGATGCCGACAGACAAGTAAATAATGTAACACGTTTCTCTGTATTCTTTCCAGAGAGAAGACAGTTTTTTCTTGAAAACGCCTCTTTGTTTGGAATTGGTGTAAGCCGTAATCCTGATGAGTCGGGAGGAAATATGCGTATCCAGCCATTTTTTAGCAGGCGTATTGGTTTAGATGATGATGGCAATCAGATACCGATAGAAGTTGGTGGGCGATTTGTGTATCGTTCTTCTAAGAGAAACTATGGTGCCATGATGATGCGTCAGAAAGAAGTAGATGCTTCACCGGCAACCAATTTCCTTGTCGCGCGGTACTCTGAAAACTTTGGTAAGCAAAACAGGATAGGCACATTGGTAACCGTTAAGAATCAACCCAACGGATCCAATGTTGTTGGTTCTGTTGATGGTTTTTTCCGTTTGGGTGAATCTCACTCTGTTAATACGATGGTGTCTGTATCTAATACAAGTGCCACCGGAAAAAGTGGAGTATCGGCCTATGCTCAATATTATTATATCAGTAATCAGTTGAAGATATGGTGGACACAATCCATAGTGTCAAAGGATTTTGATCCTCAGCTTGGATTTGTTTCCCGCACCAATGTTATAGGAACCACTCCTGGTATTTTTTGGTGGTACAGAGGAAAGAGATTGCCTTTCAAAAAATGGTTAAGGGCCTATGAGCCAAGTATCTTTCCTGAATTCTATCATCAGGTTTCCACAGGGAAATTAGTTGAGCGTACCTGGACCGTTTATCCTGTTTGGCTGAATTTGCAGAGCGGTGCTTATTTCGGATACAGTATCACTCCAACTTATCAATATCTAACAGAGAATTTTGAGCCACTTGGTGTGAAAATTCTTACTGGCGGCTATAACTATGTAAGAAACCAGATCTATGCAAGTACAGATCCTTCCAGGAAATTGAATCTTCAGGTGATATATAACTGGGGAACTTATTTCAATGGTAAACTCGAATCGGGTGACTGGACTTTACAATTTGCACCATCACCTCATTTTTCATTGTCGGGAAGATTTAACAGGAACTATTTTAAAAGTGTTGGAGAATCTGATACCACAACAAGAATTGATTTATATTCTTTGGAAGGAAGATTTGCTTTGAATCCAAGACTTCAATTGATAGGATTCTATCAACATAATGCAGAGAGCAATTCTCAGAATTATAATGTGAGATTGTCATGGGAATACCAGCCCTTATCTTATATCTATGTAGTGCTTAATCATCGCGATTTTCAGGATCTGACTTTAAAAAGAAATACGCAGGATCAGGCTATTTTCAAGATCAGTTATCTTAAACAGTTTTAGGAATAATCTTATTGGTATCATAGTTTTTCAGGAGTAAAACGATGTAACTTACTGTCATGTTCGATTACGACTATATCATTATAGGTAGTGGCTTTGGCGGCTCTGTCTCTGCATTTCGTTTGGCAGAGAAAGGTTACTCCGTATTGGTAATCGAAAAAGGTAAATGGTTTAATAAGCCGGAAGACTTCCCAACAACTAATTGGAATCTCAGGAAATGGTTATGGAATCCGCGATTAGGAATGCAAGGATTTTTTAAGATGAGCTTCTTTCGTCATGTGGGTGTTTTGAGTGGCGTTGGAGTAGGAGGTGGATCATTGGTATATGCAAACACATTGCCTATACCAGGAACAGAGTTTTTTAATTCGGGTTCATGGAACGGATTAGCTGATTGGGAAGCAGAGCTTCAACCCTATTATTCAGAAGCAAAAAGAATGCTGGGAGCTTCTGAACATCCCTATATGAGCCGTAGTGAGAAAGTGATGCAGCAATTGGCGAAGGAGATGGGTGATGAAAAGAAATTTGAAAAGACAGAGGTTGCTGTATATTTCGGTACTCCTGAAGTAACTGTTCCTGATCCCTACTTCAATGGAAAAGGTCCGGATAGAACAGGATGCAAACTTTGTGGCGGATGTATGCTCGGTTGTCGTTTCAATTCAAAGAATACGCTTGATAAGAATTATTTACACCTCGCTCAGCAACTCGGCGTAACGATTAAGGCAGAGACTGAAGTATATGATGTAAAGCCATTAAATGTAGATGGATCTGATGGCTACGAGATTTTATTTAAAGACAGTTTACATAGATGGGGGAAGAAGGGAAAATTGAAAACAAAGGGTGTGATTTTCTCTGGTGGTGTTATGGGTACTATGAATTTATTATTGAAACTGAAGCGAAGTTCTCTGCCGAATCTATCTGATAAGTTAGGCACAGGTGTAAGAACAAATTCAGAAAGCCTGATAGGAGTAACTACCCGTGAGAAGGTTTCCTTCTCAGAAGGAATCGCTATCGGATCTATAGTTCATATCGATGACCATCGTTCAGTAGAACCTGTAAAATATTCAGAAGGCGCGGGATTCTGGAGAATATTCATGGCACCGATGGTGAAAGGGAAATCATTTTTTGCTAGGCTTTTTAATATGATGAAAGCTTTTTTTAGTCATCCCATCGATTACTTAAAGACAGCTTTTGTAGACGACTGGAGTAAACGTACTCAGATATTGCTTTATATGGAAAGCATAGATTCATCACTAAGCTTTCGAAAGAATAGCTGGGGTGGGTTATCATCATCATTAGACAGCGGTCCTGCACCAACAGCTTTTAATCCGCAGGCGCAGGAAATAGCAAACAAAGTTGAAACCATCATCAATGGTCGCGCCATGGTGATGAGTACAGAAGCTTTATTCGGTATTCCAACTACGGCACATATACTTGGTGGGGCTTGCATGGGCTCAGATGCTTCCAACGGCGTCATCGATAAGAATAACCATGTTTTCAATTATAAGAATATGATGGTTTGTGATGGAAGTATGATTTCTGCAAACCCTGGGGTTAATCCGAGTCTTAGTATTACGGCAATTGCTGAAAGGGCGATGAGTTTGGTGCCTGTTAAGTCTTAAATTTTTATTATTTTCTTTTCATACTTACTTATCTGTATCTGATTTTTCATTATCAAATTTTCAAATCATCAAATTTTCAAATTTCGTAGACAATGCCTAACGATACATTATCAGTAAATATCAACACTAAGGGTGTTCAGCAAAATACTTTCGATGCTATCGTAATAGGAAGTGGTATCAGTGGTGGTTGGGCGGCTAAAGAATTATGTGAGAAAGGATTGAAGACACTTGTTTTGGAAAGAGGACGCAATGTAGAACATAAGAAAGACTATCCCACCACTATGAAGGATCCATGGGATTTTCCGCATCGAGGTAATTTGCCTCTTCAGATAAAGAAAGATAATCCTATCATCAGTAAATGTTATGCATTTGATGAAACAGCCCAGCATTTTTTTGTAAAAGATAAGGAGCATCCTTATGTGCAGGAAAAGCCATTTGATTGGATAAGAGGCTATCAGGTGGGTGGCAAATCGCTGATGTGGGCAAGAGAAACCCAACGTTGGAGTAATTATGAATTCGAAGCGCCACTACGCGATGGTTTTGCTGTTGATTGGCCAATACGATACGATGATCTTGCTCCCTGGTACTCGCATGTTGAGACATTCGTTGGCATCAGTGGAAATAAGGACGGAGTGAAGCATTTGCCTGATGGAGAGTTTCTTCCTCCCTGGGAATTTAATGCTGCTGAAAAAATAATACAGCAGCGGGTGAATGCACATTACAAAGACAGACAGATGTTGATTGGAAGATGTGCAAACTTAATTGAGCCCAAAGAGATTCATTTGCAGCAAGGCCGTGGGAAATGCCAGGCACGTAATATTTGCCAAAGAGGCTGTCCTTTCGGAGGGTATTTCAGTTCCAATTCTTCCACCTTGCCTTGGGCAATGAATACTGGTAACCTTACGCTTCGACCCGATTCAGTAGTGCATTCTATTATCTACGATGAGACTCTACAAAAAGCTACAGGTGTACGAGTAATAGATGCTCATACAAAAAAGGCCACTGAATATTTTGCAAAGATCATTTTTGTAAATGCAGCTTGTTTGAATAGTAACTTGATATTGTTGAATTCAACTTCAAACCGTTTTCCAAATGGATTGGGAAATGATAACGATATTTTGGGTCGATATATGTCCTTCCAGAATTATCGGGGAAATATCAGTGCTGATTTTGAAGGTCCAGCTGATCAATACTATTATGGCCGTCGCCCCAATTCACCTATAATGCCAAGTTTCAGGAATGTATATGAGCAGCAAACGGATTTCAAGAGGGGATACCTGGTTTTCTGGGGTGCTAATCGAAATACTGGCAAACCTTCATCTACAGAAAGCATTGGTGCAGCATTCAAAGATTCAATGACAGAAGCAGGTGATTGGTCTGTTTATATGTCTATGCAGGGTGAAGTGATTCCCCGAAAGGAAAATCATGTTAGACTTAGTAAAGACCCAAAAGATGAATGGGGCATTCCGCAACTTGTTACATCAATTGGATATTCAGAAGATGATGATAAGATGGTGAAAGATTTCCTGGAACAGGGTACAGAAATATTGAAAGTGGCAGGCTGCACGAATATCAATGCATATGATAACCATCAGGCCCCTGGATTGGATATCCACGAAATGGGTGGTGTTCGAATGGGAAAAGATCCAACTACATCCATGCTGAATAAATACAATCAACTGCATCATTGCCAAAATGTATTTGTAACTGATGGTGCCTGCATGACTTCAGTCGGCAATCAAAATCCATCTTTAACTTTTATGGCAATTACAGCAAGGGCAGCGAATTATGCGGTTGAGTATTTGAAGGGGAAGTAGGGAGGAGGGAAGTAGGGAAGTTAGGTAGTAAGGGAGAATAGAAGTAGGGAAGAATGGTAGTAGTAAAGAAGAAAAGTAGAATATGATAATTCAGACTCCCGATTAATAATTGTTCTGTTACACTTTTAACCTCTTGAACTTTTTGAACCCCTTGAACTTATTGAACCTTCAATTCGACATACTTTATCTTCCTCCTCTTCCACGTATAAACAATATGCACCAACCCATCCTTCGTCTGTATCAAATATGGATAAGAAAACTCAACACCCGCTTCATTTTCCAAAATCAAAATATCCTTCCAATTCTTCCCATCTTTTGAAATAGCTACATTTAAAGGTGTTCGAACACCTATGCCTTCATTATTATCGGAAGAGGGTTTCACATTATTATACACCAGTAGATGCATGCCATTTTTTAAAGTGATAGCATCTATCCCTGAGTTATTATTCGGTAATCCTGTTTTTGCCAATGCCTTCCATGTTCTTCCATTATCATAACTCCATGTTTCATTGATGGTTCCATCCTGGCTTCTGCAGATAGCTTGTAAAACATTATTGCCATGATTGAGAATGGCGGGTTGAATGCCTGTGATAGATTTTGCATCATTGAGGTCAGGACTCTTGCTCCAGGTTTTTCCATTGTCGCGGGTATATTCAAAATGGACTTTCCAACCGGTCTTCTCTGTACTTGAAGGACATATCAATAATCCATTGGCGAGATATGGGTTGTTTCTGATAGGGCCCAGAAATCCATCTGGTATAGCCTCGGCCTTCGACCAGGTTTTGCCGTTATCATAAGAACGTTTTAGCCAACCTGTCCAACCATGAACATTCGGTCCTATCTTATAGAACAGGATAAGCTCTTTTCCAGGTACCTGATATAAAACAGGATTGTAACATGCATGCCGAACTGAATCATTCATCCATCCCTCAGCCGCTAAAGAAGGTGCGGACCATTTTCCATTTTGTAAATGACTCGTATATATGGAAACATCATCACTTCCTTCATATTTACCACCAAACCATGCAGCCACTAAACCCTTCGGGGTCTCTACAATTGTAGATGCATGACATGAAGGGAAAGGGGCCGTATCATAAATGAATACATCCTTTATAATACCTTTTCGAAAGGCCGCAGGAATAGAAGGTTGCTGACCTATCGCATTTAAAGAAAAAGCAACAGCAATAAGGATGAATAGTTGTTTCATATTAATCGGGTACTATCAGTATTGTCTTAGTGCTTCCACTTCAGCAACCGTCATTGGCATTTTCTTACCTAAAAGACGGGCTCCGGTTTCTGTTATCAGATGATCTTCTTCCACCCTTATACCGCTAAAGTCGCGGTAGTTGTCAAGAGCATCATAATTGATAAAGTCCATGAATTGTTTTTCGGCCCTCCATTTATCCATCAACTGGGGAATGAAGTACACCCCGGGTTCAACGGTTAGTGTGAAACCTGGTTCCAAAGCTCTTCCAAGGCGAAGGGATTTCATTCCGAATTGGGTGCTTTTATGTAATGTATCAGTATAGCCAACATATTGTTCGCCGAGATCTTCCATGTCGTGTACATCTAATCCTATCATATGTCCTAGCCCACATTGGAAGAACATAGCATGCGCACCTGCAGCAACAGCTTCAGCAGGGTCACCTTTCACTAATCCAAGGGATTTCATTCCCTCAACTATCTTTTGCGCAGCAGTAAGATATACATCACGGAATAAAACGCCTGGCTTTAACATGGAGACTGCTGTATTATGAGAATGCAATACTATCTCATACACTTCTTTCTGTTTGGTACTGAATTTCTTTCCTGCAGGAAATGTACAGGTAAGGTCGCCCGCATAATTCATATCGTTGCTGGCACCTGCATCGCAAAGTATCAGATGTTTTTCTTCAACTGTATTGCCGCAATAGAGATTATGTAAGGTCTCGCCATGAATTGTTACTATCGGATTGAAGGAAAGACTGGCATTATTTGCATAAGCCACTTCTTTCACTTTTGCCATGATCTCATATTCTTTCATTCCCGGACGGGTCAATGTCATAGCCGCCAGATGCATATCGCCACTTATTAATGTTGCCTTATGCATCTCTTCAATTTCGCAAGCTTCCTTATGTGACCGTTGGTTGATGATGGCTTTGATAAGTGGAATCGATACTTGTTCTTTCAATCCACTTACAGATGTATTCAACCAGGCAGCCAGTTTTATCTTGTTTTCCGGACGGTAGGGTGGAGTAAAATGTATTTTTCTTCCCGAAGTAATAGCATTATTTATATAGGTAACTATATTATTATAAGGTTGCGTTTTCTCAACACCTACAGCAGCTGCCATTTCAATTATGGAAGGAAGAGGGCCCGTCCACACGATATCGTCAATGGTGAGCTCGTCGCCGAAAATGATGGTTTCTCCACTTTCGGTATCTATCACTGCGGCCAGACTGGCAACATTCAATCCGAAATAGTATAGGAAATTGCTATCCTGACGGAAAGGATACCAGTTATCCTTATAATTCATGCTGCTTTCTTCATTACCAGGGAATATGATTATGCCGCTACCAATGGTTGATTGTAAGGTTTTACGTCTCTCTGTATAAACAGATTTATCAAAAAGCCTGAATTGCATATGAAATGGTTTAGTCTGATTATGAGTAACATAAAATTACATAAAGAAGCTGATATGGTAGAGGCATAAAAAAAGCGGGGATTTCCCCGCTTTAATTAATTATCAATAAACTTATTTGACTTTCACAATTTTCAAGCCTTCTGGGTATTTCCATTTTGTACCAAAATATGGTAAGTACCGGCGGCCAATCCTGAAAATGAAAGGGTATTGATTCCATTTTGTAATCGGGTGTTCAGTATTTTCCCATTGATATCTGTTATTGTCAGTTGAAGCAATGGGTTAGAAAGATTGTTCCTTTGTACATTCACTTGCAGGTTATCGACAACTGGATTAGGAAGAAAGATAGTTTATTTCCTTCAACCACTATATCATTCAAGCCGGTATAGATGAAGTTGAGTTCATCAGATACATTCTTACATCCGTTATTATCCGTTATTTCAACTTTATAGATACCGCTTTGGTTTACTGTTATCTGATTGGTAGTGCCACCAGTTATCGCTACATTATTTAAAAACCATTTGTAAGAAGAAAGGCCTGCTGCGGTACTAAGTGAAGTAATCGCTGCATTAATGGTTGGTTTTGCAGGTATAGGATTAATTGTTACTGTAGTGCCTGCAGATGCTGCCGAAGTACATGATCCTTGAGTACTGGTAACAGTATAGGTACCTGCTTTACTGTATAGGTGCTAGCAGTAGCTCCAACAATAAGCGTATTGTTCTTATACCATTTGTTGCCAGTGGCAGCAGAAGAGGAAAGCTTTACACTATCTCCAGCACAGAATGTTGTGGCACCTGAAACAATAGTGATAACAGGCGTAGTAGGTAAAGCAGTTACAGTGACAACAAGATTCGTTGAAAATGCCGAAGTACAAGTATTAACGGTCTCCGAACGGTATAGGTACCTGCATCTTTAACAGTATAGGTTTTTGCAGTTGCACCAGTTATCAAAGTATTATTCTTGTACCACTGATTTCCAGTGTTGGCAGAAGAAGACAATTTCAAACTATCTCCTGCACAGAATGGATTGGTGCCAGACAATATCGTAACAACTGGAGTGTTAGGTAATGCAATACAATTACATTAATAGTATCTGAATTGTTATGACAGCCGGAATTATCCGTAATCTGAACATAATGACCTCCGCTGCCAGAACTCACATATGAGTTGCCAGTGGCGCTTGCAATAGGGGTTCCATCATTATACCATTGATAGCCAGGATAGGTTAAGGATGAAGAAAGAGTTACTGATCCTCCAAAAGCAGAAATTTACCGGACCGCCAGCTATTACCTGAGGTTTTGCGGGAACTGGCAGGTTGCTGATGGTAATGCTGTTCGATGGTAATGAATAACATGAACCGCTTCCCTCCTTTATAGTGTATACTCCTGCAGTTGTTGCCCATAATGTATCAGCGTTAGCACCAGGTATAGCCACATCGTTGAGGAACCATTGTATGTTAACTCCTGAACTTGCTTGTAATCTGGTTGCAGCTTCTACGCATTTAGAAGTGTTGCCAGTTGCGGAGATGGTGATAGTTGTTGGTGCTGTTACGTGGACAAGTGCTGAAAGTAAATCCTGGACATGAAGAATTAACGCCCGGTAAATTCAAGGGAGTTACATTCCAGCTATAACTATTACCAGCTGTTGGTGTATAGGAATAGAATGTATCTGTAAGGTTCACATCGGTGGTTACGCTCGTTTGTGGAATTATCTTTAATCGATAGCCGGTAGCATTGGGATCTTTTCTCCATCTAAACCTGCACCACATCGTATGGAATTACGGCTGCGTTGGCAGGTGCTAATAATTGTGAGCATTGAGCAACTGTTGTGGTTATCGGCAGCAGATTTCTTTAATAGGGTGATGTTTGTTCCATTAAAAGCAGAGTTTCCCGACATCAAATCTGTTAATCCATCCCAAATCAAAGTCAGCTGCTGTAACACAAAAAGTATCGCCAGCTACAGGGAAAAGTACATAGGGATTGAAAGCTACGGTTCCAGCAGTGGAAATATTAAAGCACACAAATTTCAGAACCAGAGAAAGAGTTGATCGGTGTGTGTTAACATCGGCTTCGCTATCGACATCAAAGTCGGCAACGTCTATGCCTCTTGGACTAGATGCGGTGGCAAAATCTATTTTGGCATTTGCAGGTTATCGACAACTGGATTAGGGAAGAAGGATAGTTTATTTCCTTCAACCACTATATCATTCAAGCCAGTATAGATGAAGTTGAGTTCATCAGATACATTTTTACATCCGTTATTATCCGTTATTTCAACTTTATAGATACCGCTTTGGTTTACTGTTATCTGATTGGTAGTGCCACCAGTTATCGCTACATTATTTAAAAACCATTTGTAAGAAGAAAGGCCTGCTGCGGTACTAAGTGAAGTAATCGCTGCATTAATGGTTGGTTTTGCAGGTATAGGATTAATTGTTACTGTAGTGCCTGCAGATGCTGCCGAAGTACATGATCCTTGAGTACTGGTAACAGTATAGGTACCTGCTTCTTTTACTGTATAGGTGCTAGCAGTAGCTCCAACAATAAGCGTATTGTTCTTATACCATTTGTTGCCAGTGGCAGCAGAAGAGGAAAGCTTTACACTATCTCCAGCACAGAATGTTGTGGCACCTGAAACAATAGTGATAACAGGCGTAGTAGGTAAAGCAGTTACAGTGACAACAAGATCTGTTGAAAATGCCGAAGTACAAGTATTAACGGTCTCCCGAACGGTATAGGTACCTGCATCTTTAACAGTATAGGTTTTTGCAGTTGCACCAGTTATCAAAGTATTATTCTTGTACCACTGATTTCCAGTGTTGGCAGAAGAAGACAATTTCAAACTATCTCCTGCACAGAATGGATTGGTGCCAGACAATATCGTAACAACTGGAGTGTTAGGTAATGCAATTACAATTACATTAATAGTATCTGAATTGTTATGACAGCCGGAATTATCCGTAATCTGAACATAATGACCTCCGCTGCCAGAACTCACATATGAGTTGCCAGTGGCGCTTGCAATAGGGGTTCCATCATTATACCATTGATAGCCAGGATAGGTTAAGGATGAAGAAAGAGTTACTGATCCTCCAAAGCAGAAATTTACCGGACCGCCAGCTATAACTTGTGGTTTTGCGGGAACTGGCAGGTTGCTGATGGTAATGCTGTTCGATGGTAATGAATAACATGAACCGCTTCCCTCCTTTATAGTGTATACTCCTGCAGTTGTTGCCCATAATGTATCAGCGTTAGCACCAGGTATAGCCACGTTATCAAGGAACCATTGTATGTTTGCGGAGATGGTGATTGCTGTTGGTGCAGCAACAGGACAAGTGCTGAAAGTATACCCTGGGCAAGAAGCATTAGCCCCAGGTAAATTCAATGGAGTAACGTTCCAGCTATAACTATTACCAGCTGTTGGTGTATAGGAATAGAATGTATCTGTAAGGTTCACATCGGTGGGTACACCGGTTTGTGGAATTATTTTTAAGCGATAACCTGTTGCGTTAGGATCTTTTCTCCATCTTAGCACCTGTGCTACATCGTAAGGAATAACCGCAGCATTTGCTGGTGCCAATAATTGAGAACATTGGGGAATAGTAGTAGTGATAGGTAATATATTTCGTAAATAGCTGAGATTAGTAAAATTAGAGACCGAATTCGCTGTCATTATATCGGCAAGCCCATCTGAATCAAAATCTTCAGCAGTAATATTGGTAGTGCCACCACCTACTCCATAAGCTATATAAGGGTTGAAGTCAATAGAACCTGCAGTTGAAATATTCCTTAATACAGAAACTACTGATGCAGAAAAATAGCAAGGGGTCGCTATATCTGGCTTACCATCAGCATCAAAATCGGCTATGGTAAGTGCTCTTGGGCTGGATGATGTTGAGAAATCTGCTTTCGCTGCAAAACTTATTGTAGCTGTCGACGTATTTTTGAAAACAGAAATGGTATTTGGTCCAGTGTTAGTGCTGATCATTTCAGGTTTACCATCTCCATCCAAATCAGCTCCCATTACATCCCAAGGGAAACTACCTGTTGCAAAATCCTGGCGTGTATCCAAAGAAATAGAACCAGGTGTTGAATTGTTTCTAAAGATAGAAGTAGCACTGGCACCGGAGCAAGCAATCAGGATATCTGTTTTACCATCACCATTCATATCAGCTGTATTTATGCCTTCTGGTGTGGCGAGTACTGCAAAATCAACAGCAGTAGCAAAGGAGATAGTAGCGCCTGAAGAAGTGTTACGTAAAATTGAAATGCTATTGCCACTCTGGTTACTTGAAATGATATCCACTTTACCATCCTGGTCGATATCAGCCAATGCAAACTTTCGAGGCTCCCCGCCTGTTAGGTAGGCGCCTGCTCCAGTAAGATTGATAGTTCCGGGAGTGCTGTTATTCTTAAAGACATAGACTGCATTAGAGGTGGAGCTTGCTACAACTACATCTAGTTTTCCATCCCCATTTATATCAGCCATTTTTGCAGAGATAGGGTTTGTAACACCACCTGAGATGGTAAGGTCAAAGCTGACTAAAGATCCAACACTTGTATTCCTGTGAAGGTTGAAGATATTGTTCGTGAAATCGGTAGAAACAAGGTCCACTTTACCATCCCCATCCAGATCACCCGAACCAACAAAGCCACCGCCAGTAAAACCTTTAACAGGGGCAAAACTGGTGCTTGTTAAATTAATT
>JBGAQE010000002.1:0-99428 GCA_044220885.1 Chitinophagaceae bacterium | reverse complement strand
CCTCCGAATATTCCATTGCCAATATGGTATGGTAGCGACATAGAAGTATATCTGATTCTGATAGGGAACATCTCTACAAGGAATGCAGCAATAGGTCCATACACCATTGTTACAAAAAGTACTTGTAAGAATACCAGTCCAATCAACTTCCAGAATGAGTCATTATCTAATAATACAACTTTGCTGATCTTAGTGTCTTTATCAGCATTTACTTTTGATATGTCTGCATGTATCAATTCTTTCTTTGTTTCCTTAAAGGATGTACCATCTTCAAACTTTTTTAATACAACAGTAGTGCGAATGCTGTCCAGATTGTTTTTTTCATCAGCTGCAATAGATGTTGTAGTCTCTGCGGTAATTTCTTTTTTTGACTTTACACTTCCAGCTTCATACATGGCAGTATAGATAGGACGATAAGCTATAATGGCTATAAGCATACCTGCAAGCATTATCCATTTCCTGCCAATCTTATCGGAGAGCCAACCGAAAAGAACAAAGAATGGGGTGCCGAACAGCAGCGACCACATAATAAGCTTACTGGCCTGTGCTACTTCTATGTTAAGTGTACTCTGTATAAAACTTAGCGCATAGAATTGACCTGTATACCATACTACACCTTGTCCCATTGTAGCTCCGAATAAAGCCAGCAATACGAATTTGAAATTCAATCGATGTCCAAAACTTTCTTTTAATGGGTTTACGGAAGCTTTTCCTTCCGACTTCATTTTTGCAAATAATGGCGACTCTTTCATCTTCATCCGGATGATGACAGAAATAGCAACCATTATTATCGATATCCAGAATGGAACTCTCCAGCCCCAGGAATTGAATGATTTTTCATCCATTGCTCCTTTGGTGCTGATGATAACTAAGAGAGATACAAAGAGTCCGATGGTAGCGGTGGTTTGTATCCAGGAGGTCCAGAAGCCTCTTCTTTCAGCGGGACTATGCTCTGCAACATATGTTGCGGCACCTCCATATTCGCCACCCAGGGCAAGACCCTGAAGTAATCTTAAGAGTAAAACCAACATGGGCGCTACAAAGCCGATGGTTTCATATCCTGGAATACAGCCAATAAGAAAAGTGGAGATACCCATTATTACAAGGGTCAGAAGGAAAGTATATTTTCTTCCAATAAGATCGCCCAGACGGCCAAAGAATAAGGCCCCAAATGGGCGTACAACAAATCCTGCTGCGAAAGTGGCTAATGTTGAAAGTAAGGCTACGGTTGGGTTTCCATCTGGAAAGAATTTAGTGGAAATGATGGGGGCCAGACTTCCAAAAATGTAGAAGTCGTACCATTCTATCAGGGTACCCACCGATGATGCAGCAATAATACCTGCTAATCCTTTTTTCTCCGTCTCAAAGCTCATATAGTTGGTTTTGGCAATTCAGCGAAACTAAATTTAGCGGAAATATATTGATGGCGGGATGAAATTCTTTCTCTTATTTGAGTCTTTGGATTGATTATACAGCTACGTAATCGGTTGCATAGGACAATTGTACACTTTCTGTTGAATAACTAAATCCGTTTTCGAAGAAAATGGATTTTAGTGTATTTTTAAAGCCCTATTATTTTTCATTGATAAAGATTGCATATGTCATATCCCTTTCAGATTAAATCGTACGACGAGTACAAAGAAGCTTATAAAAAGAGTGTGGAAGACCCGGAAGGCTTCTGGGGTGAAATAGCTAGGACCTTCGAGTGGAAAAAGCCATGGGAAAAGGTGCTGGACTGGAATTTCACTGAGCCCAAAGTGGAATGGTTCAAGGGAGGGAAGTTGAATATTACCGAGAACTGCATCGATCGCCATTTGAAAGAAATGGGAGATAAGCCAGCTATAATATGGGAACCCAACAATCCGGAAGAAAGGACCAGGGTGGTTACATATAACAGGCTGCATAAAAGGGTTTGTCAGTTTGCCCAGGTATTGAAGAATAATGGGGTTAAGAAAGGCGACAGGGTTTGTATCTATATGGGGATGGTGCCAGAGCTCGCTTATGCGGTTTTAGGCTGCGCCAGAATAGGAGCGATACATAGCGTTATATTCGGTGGTTTCTCAGCACAAAGTATTGCAGACAGGTTATATGATGCACAGACAGGTTATATGATGCACAGGCTGAATATATTGTTACCTGTGATGGTGCATACAGAGGCAATAAGGATATACCTCTGAAAAGTGTAATAGATGATGCTTTGATTGGAAACCGAACAGTGAAGAAAGTAATTGTTTACACAAGAACCCGTGTTCCTGTTTCAATGTTAAAAGGAAGAGATTTATGGTGGGAAGATGAAATGGAGTTTGCAGAATCACAAGTGGAGAAAGATGGTGTGGTTAGTTTTCCTGCAGAAGAAATGGATGCTGAAGATCCACTATTCATCTTATATACATCAGGGTCTACCGGTAAACCAAAGGGTGTGGTGCATTCCTGTGCCGGCTATATGGTTTGGACGAATTATACCTTCATCAATACTTTCCAATATAATAAAGGCGATATCCATTTCTGTACAGCTGATATTGGTTGGATTACTGGTCATAGCTATATAGTATATGGTCCATTAAGTGCAGGTGGTACCTCCGTGATGTTTGAAGGTATTCCAACCTGGCCCGATGCAGGAAGATTCTGGGATATAGTTGATAAGTACAAAGTGAATATTCTCTATACGGCCCCAACGGCCATCCGTTCTTTGATGGGATTTGGTTTGGATCCATTGAAGGATAAGAAACTTGATTCATTAAAAGTGCTGGGTACAGTTGGTGAACCTATCAATGAGGAAGCCTGGCATTGGTATGATGAGAATGTTGGAAAGAAAAAATGCCCTATTGTAGATACCTGGTGGCAAACGGAAACCGGTGGATGTCTTATTTCGAATATGGCAGGAGTAACACCAGCGAAGCCTTCTTATGCTACATTACCGATGCCTGGTGTACAACCTATTTTGGTTGATGAAAATGGAAAAGAGATAGAAGGTAATAATGTGAGTGGAAATCTTTGTATCAAAGCACCTTGGCCCGCGATACTTCGAACTACATATGGTGATCATGAAAGATGTCGCCTGAACTACTTTGCAACATACCCGGGTTTATATTTTACAGGAGATGGATGCCACAGGGATGAAAATGAATTTTACCGGATTACGGGTCGTGTAGATGATGTGTTGAATGTTAGTGGTCATAGGATTGGTACCGCTGAAGTTGAGAATGCCATCAATATGCACGCAGGTGTAGTTGAAAGCGCTGTAGTGGGATATACTCACGACATAAAAGGACAGGGTATCTATGCTTATGTAATCTATGGCCACATGCATGGTGATGAATTACATACCCGTCAGGATATATTGCAAACAGTAACCCGAATCATCGGTCCAATAGCCAAACCCGATAAAATACAATTCGTTGCCGGTCTTCCAAAAACAAGAAGTGGAAAGATCATGCGTCGCATATTGCGTAAGATTGCTGAAGGGGAAACGGAGAATTTAGGTGATACGTCTACGTTATTGGATCCGGGGGTTGTGGAGGAGATAAAGAATGGGAGGATTTAGGAATTTGAAAATTTGGGAATTTGAAAATTTGAAAATCTGGGAACGTGAGTCCAAGTAGTTGCGGGTTCTTAACGCTTAATTACCAGAGTAATATAAGAGTATAATAATTGGTGCATTCAAATTGAGGGTAATCAATAAAGATGTAGAAATGTTCGACCTGGATTTTCAAATTTTCAAATTATCAAATTTCCAAATTCCTCGATTTCCCACACTTTCAAATTATTCTTTCCTTATCTTCGCGCCGGCAGGTCTTACACGACCAGCTCCTGCTGAACCTCCCCAGGGTCGGAAGGCAGCAAGGATAGGCGGTTGTAGCGGTGCGATGTGAGTAGCCTGCCATTTTTTAACTTATTTAGATGAGCTGATTTGAAATCCGAAAATGTTTTCAGATTGGCTCATTTACATTATGTTCATTAAGTTAAACCCTATATGAAACAAGGGGTTTGATTTTCATCCCGAAAAGTCGGGACCTGAATTTTCAAATTTTCAAATCATCAAATTTTCAAATTACGTATATGAAATTTTTTATTGATACCGCCAATCTGGCCCAAATCAAAGAAGCACACGAACTCGGAATTCTTGACGGTGTAACCACCAACCCATCCCTGATGGCCAAAGAAGGCATCAAAGGTGAAGCTGCCATCATGAAACATTATGAAACCATCTGCGAAATGGTTGATGGTGATGTAAGTGCTGAAGTACTTTCTACTGATTTCGCCGGTATGGTGGAAGAAGGAAAGAAATTCGCTGCGATCCACCCAAATATCGTGGTAAAAGTGCCGATGATTAAAGATGGTATCAAAGCCCTTAAATGGTTCTCTGAGAATGGTATCAAGACTAACTGTACATTAGTATTTTCTGCCGGTCAAGCCATTTTGGCCGCCAAAGCCGGTGCTACCTATGTATCTCCTTTCATTGGTCGTATCGATGACAGCAGTTGGGATGGTATCCAATTGATTGAGCAGATTTCTCATATCTATACCCTGCAAGGATTCAAGACTGAAATATTGGCTGCTTCTATCCGCAATGCCCTTCATATTGTACGTTGTGCTGAAGCGGGTGCAGATGTTTGTACTTGTCCGCTCGATTCTATCCTGGGCTTATTGAAACACCCATTAACCGATATCGGTTTAGCTAAGTTCCTGGAAGATGCGAAGAAGATGTAATTAATAAGACTTCAATAGAAAAAGGCGTTCCTTATAGAACGCCTTTTTTATTTCTTCCTCCCTGCCGGGGTCTTGTAACTTCTTCTGCCGATGGCAATCTTTCTTCCACCAGATATTTCTTGAGATATACAGTTATTTCTTTCCAAACCGCAGGATCAGCTTTCAACACCACTTTAATCTTAACTGTTTCCCCTTTATAGCCCGTATCAATGATCAGGTTATTTCTCTCAAAAGATCCTGCACTTGATGAAAACAATAATTCTTTTTCTGTCAACGGCAACCATGTACCATTCTTCAGTTTCGCATCTACATTAATATAATTATACACTCCCTTCTTCAAACTATCCGTATACAAATTGAAGAATAGACTATCCACCTTCTGCGCCTTTACAGCACAAAAAGAAAAAACACTCATCACAATTAAAAATCCATACTTCATCATAATAATAAACTTTAATCAACTCAACTCCTTCCCTACTTACTACTTATAACTTACTACTTACAACTTTGACTTTTTACTTTTGACTTTTGACTTTTTACTTTTTACTTTTTACTTCCTCAATTCCTAATCCCCGGCCTCCCCGTCATAGAATTCACCACTGTATACCCCACCAATTCATCTGCCCTTCCTGCCAGTGGACGATAATACACGAGTATTGTGTAATTATTTTCTGACTCCCAGTAATTACCTTCTGAGAATTCGAAGGAAGGGATTCTTTTCTTGTCGTTCTGATTGACTGTTACATAAGCATAATCGTAATAGCCTTGTTTCAGGAAGAGACTTGTTTCATAAACGCCATTCTCCTTGTTAAAGATCATTTTCGCCTGATCGCTGAGGTTATAGTCAGTAAGCTGTCCGGTAATGAATACATCCTTACCGTTCAGAGGAACATTATTTGGCGGAACGAAGTAAAAATGCACTGTAGCATAGTCTGCCTGCCAGAGAGGGTTGATGCTTTCGGTACATTGTATACTATAGCGGCCATTGGCATCTCCGAAGAAACTGAACCGTTGTTTAGAACGATCCATATCTGGTTTTACAAATATCTCAGTAGCTGTAGTTGAATAATTGGCATTAGACACCCGATCACTTTGTAACCGGAAACTACGTAGGTCGAGCCATCGCCATTCCTTTCCTGATGGGAAGAGGCAATCATTCTCCGTATTGAATTCCATTGAATTCCTGGTAAAGAAGGTGGGTCGTAAATCAGTAATAGCATTATCCCATCTGTTGTTTTGCAAGATCACCACTTTCATTTGTTGCAGATGATTCACCACATTCAGTTGTTCACTGATAGCCACTTTCAATTGAACTTTCTGGTGCGATTGGAATAGCTGTCCATTAAATGGTTGCAATATCTGAGCGGCAATGGATGATTTCTCTTCCACCACGAGGAAACGTTTAGTGAAGATCAGTTTCGATGTATCTCCATCGCGGAACACTTTAAGTATATAGTTCCCTGAACGGCTGGGAACACAGTTACGATCAGGTAATACGGCCTGGTAATGGGTGTATTTGGTAAATGCAATGGATGAGATGCGATAAGTAGTTAACCGAATGGAAGAATATCCTTTTATGAAATCGAACTGGCTCAGCATTGCAGGAGTCCAATCGGCATTGCAAAGCTGGTAGGTATAGGAATAGTTTTTTACATTTCCATCGAGGTCGTCGAAATGAAGTTCCATTTGATCTGAACCATTCAATCGTAAAACAGGATAGCCAATCTGATTACCATAAGGGTATAACTGAGTTGTTTTGATACGGTTGTTAAAGACCGCCTCAGGTATCTGGGCTACCAGTTCAAATGGCAGCAGGATAAGAAGATATATCCAGAATCGTTTCATGTCTTAAAAGTACCACCTATTTATATAAAGCATTCCCAAAATTGAGCTGGCAGAAAAAAAATTCCGGGGATGGCTCTTTGCGGCTATTTTTGATGAACTAAAATCATGCCGGTTGAATATCGCCTCCTTTATAGCTAACCGTATAGCCTTCAATCCGCAACGAAGCTTTTCGCGGTTTATCATCCGGTTATCTATCGGAGCCACGATTATCAGTGTGGCTGTGATGCTTTTAACAATGGCTTTTGCCAATGGTTTCCAACAAACCATCAGCGAAAAGGTATTCAGCTTTTTTGGCCATGTGCGTGTACAGGATTATAATGCTTTGCAAGTATCCATAGCAGAAGAAATTCCCATCCAGAAGAATGACTCTGTAACCCGTTTGCCTTCATTAAATCCTTCTATAAAATCTGTTCAGGCATTTGCCACAAAGAATGCCATCCTGAAAACCAGCGAGACCATTGAAGGAGTGCTGTTCAAGGGGGTGGAAAAGGACTATGCTTTCAAGAACCTGCAATCCTTTTTAGTGTCTGGAAGATGGATACAGTTTACGGATAGCGGCTATAGTAATGAAATAAATCTTTCCGCCTCCATGGCGAACCAGCTAAACCTGAAGGTAAACGACCAGGTACTTATTTTCTTTATACAGCCCAATGGAGAATCTCCCCGCCCCCGAAAGCTGACTGTAGCAGGTATATTCAAAACAGGTATTGAAGAATATGATAAGCTTTTTGCCATTGGCGACCTTAAACTGATCCAGAAACTTAATAACTGGAACGAAAACCAGGTGGGTGGTTATGAGCTAATCCTGAATGATTATAAGGATATGGATAAAGTGAGTGCGGATATTGTGACATTTCTGCCCTGGGGGTTGAGCAGCCAGACCATCAAGGAAGTTTTTCCTTCTATATTCGATTGGTTGGCATTGCAAGACAAGACCATCTATCTCGTCATTTTCATCATGATCATAATAGCCTTATTGAACCTTGTAACTTGTTTGTTGATTTTAGTATTGGAGAGAACAAGGATGGTAGGCTTATTGAAAGCATTGGGTGCAGGAAATTTCACTATACAGAAGATATTCCTGATACAAGGTGGTTATATTACATTGACAGGATTACTTATTGGGAATATTCTAGGTCTTCTGGTATGCTGGTTGCAGCAACGATATGGATTCATAACCTTACCTGAAGAGTCGTATTATATTTCAAAAGCTGCTGTTAGTATCAATTGGTGGCAGGTACTCTTTCTCAATCTGGGCACTTTGTTGATTTGTCTTCTGATATTATTGATTCCTACATTAATTGTAAAAAAAGTACAGGCTGTTATAGCCATCCGTTTCAGGTAAGATGCGACAAAAGGATGCCTGTGGCTACTGCGGCATTCAATGATTCTGCACCTCCTTTTCTTGGGATTGTCACTTTATTTATTGAGGCGTTAAGAAGGGAAGGATGGATTCCTTTTGATTCATTGCCTATAATCAATATGCCTTCCTTAGATGATTTCATTTTATCGAGAGGGGTACCTTCCAGAACGGCTGCATAAACAGGTACTTGCTGATTGTTTTCAAGAATTGCAGCCAGATCCTGGTATTCAACCCTTACTCGGGCAATACTACCCATGGTAGCCTGAACTACTTTGGGATTTAACCAATCGGCGCTATCAACGCTGCAAACCACCTGATCCACACCAAACCAATCGGCTGAACGGATAATTGTGCCCAGATTACCGGGGTCCTGGATAGTATCGAGTAAGAGGGTCCACCTACCCTCCCATTTCAAGGGACCTTTGAAAACGGGCTTCCTGAAAACAGCCAAAACCTCGTGTGGGGTTTTCAAAAAGCTGAGTCGCTCCATTTCCTTGTCGTTTACCTGAATTACCTGACGGCTATCAATAAGTCCTGCGGTAGCGCTATTTTCCTGCAACCAAGCCTCAGTTGCGAAGAGTTGGTGCAGAAAGAGGTTCCCTGCGTGTAATAAATCGTTAATAATCTTGGGACCTTCTGCAACAAACAGCCCTTCTTCGTCTCTAACTTTTTTCTGGCTTAAACTTTGAATATATTTGACCTGTGATTTAACCAGCATCGTAGTACGTTTATTAATTTATGTTACCAGGCAAGCAAGTTAGTTTTTTTACAGTTCTCCTACACAGCCTGATTGCCGGGTCTTTGCTGCTATACCTCAGTTCCTGTGTCACCCCTGCCAAATACCCAAAAACAAAGCCTTTTGTATTTAAGACCAATATTTCGGTTTCCGGCTCCTTTTCGCCAGCTGAAAAACAGGAATTGATAGGAAAGCTGCAAAACCAGCTTGACGATAGTCTAAAAGTAAGGACGATTTCCTATGCGGGAGTCTATAAAAGAGTATTTCGCCCACCTTCTTTTGATACATTAAATATAGTTCGCTCCAGGATATTCATGACTTCCCTCCTGAATTCGCAGGGCTATTTTTACCCTACTATCAAGGATACCTTTCTAATAGATACAATTACTTCAACACAGCGAAGAGTTACCGTCAATTTTCAGGTATCTCCTGGGAAACAAACAAAACTTGACTCAATTGGCTATGCGCTTACAACCAATGAGCTTCAGGAATTGGCGCTAAAAAACAGGTCTGAATCACTATTAAAGAAAAATGGCAGTTATTCAATTTCACTCATATCCAGTGAAATCGACCGTCTATTACAAACTTTTCATTACAACGGCTATTATAAAGTAAGCAGGGATGATATTTATGCAGAAGTAGATACGGTTGTTGCGGCCCTGATAGATCCTACGCTTGACCCATTTGAACAGGTTCGATTATTGGATTCTCTTCGTAAAAAAAGCGATAAGCCTACTATCAATGTAGTTTTCAAACAACGTCCTGATGCTGATACAAATCACCTCAGACAGTTTTATATTGGATCGGTAAAAGTGTATCCTGACCAGACTTTGCTACAGGATTCAGTGATGAATTATGTTGTTACAAGAATCGGGAATATCGATATATACAGCAGCAGCGACCGTTTTAAACTACCATTTATTGTAAGGAACGTCCATTTGCTACCAGGAGCCCGGTATAATGAAAAAGACTATTACAGAACGGTGAATACCTTTAATCGTCTGGGTGCCTGGCAAAGTGTAGATGTAAGTCTGAAAGAAAGATATGACAGCGTACCATTTCTGGATACAGAGATAAAATTATATCCAGCGCTCAGAAGAAACCTGAAAATAGATCTTGAAGCGAGCAGGAATATTGCCGACTATCTTACAACGAGCCAGTTTTTTGGACTTGGAGTAAATTTATCCTTATCTAACAGAAATGCTTACCGTGAATCTATACAAACCACGACCAATGCCCGCTATGGCGTTGAATTCGGATCCAATTTCATTCAAACATTGCAGACGAACCTTTCACATTCCATCTATTTCCCTAGACTGATATTGCCTTTCCGTTTAAAAAATTCCACAAGAGAAAAGATCAGCAACGACCGAACTGTATTCAATATAAACGGGGCATATACTATTAGAAGAGAGATTTATGATGTGGCTTCCCTTAACACTTCCTGGGGGTATGAATGGACTTCCAAAAAAATAAATTGGCAATTAGTAATTCCCAATATTGAATATACTAAGCTTAACAAGAAAGACAGCTTGGATAAATTGATTGCAGATATCCCTTCTCTTCAATATGCATTCAATGATGGATTTGTTATAGGAGTAATAGGTGCCATGAGTACGGCCTGGAAGAAAAATAATCATTATTCGAATCTTAAGATACGAGTGGAAGAGAGTGGTGCTTTGTTAGGTTTGGTGAAATCAATCGAGAGAAACAACTTATTCCGTTTTGTAAAAACAGAAGTGGAATACAAACACTTCATCAATTATAAGAAATCTGCCTGGGCCTTCAGAGCTTTTGCAGGACATGGTTTCGTATACGGATTCAAGGGCGACCAGCCAGAAAGGAACTTACCTTTCTTCAAGGCCTTTATAGCAGGGGGACCATATAGCATGAGAGCCTGGCAGGTTCGACGATTAGGTCCGGGATCATCAATTCTATACGATACAACAAATAACCAATCAAACGACCGATTTGGCAATACTCAATTAGAAGCGAATATTGAATACCGCTTTGACCTGACTACAGTTGCAGGAATAAAAGTGAAAAGTGCCCTTTTTGCAGATATAGGAAATATATGGAGTACAGAATATAGTGATGCTGCTGCTACACAAAAAATTCCGGAAGCATCATTCAACCTTAGCCGTCTTGGAAAAGATATTGCTATAGGAGCGGGAACTAGTATCCGTTTTGATTTCGACTTCTTCCTTATACGATTTGATTGGGCTTACCAGATAAAGAACCCAAGATATTCAAATATCAATGGCGGATGGCTCTACGATATTCGATTGCTGAATGGACAATTCCAGCTAGGTATCAACTATCCTTTTTAGGTTGATTGTTGCTGATGAACAATTCAGCTTCTTCCATGGTCATAGCATTCTCTACACTGAATTCACCGATTTTCGTTCTTCGAAGATTACTAAGGTAAGCGCCACATCCCAACGCTTTTCCAAAATCATGAGCCAGACTACGTATATAGGTACCTGTTGAACATACCACCCTAAAGCCTACTTCCGGCCCTTCAAATGACGTAATCTCAAAATCATGGATGGTCAGCTTACGGGGTTCTAGTACCACTTCTATACCCTGACGGGCCAATTCATACACACGCTTCCCATCTTTTTTTATGGCTGAATGTGCTGGTGGCACCTGCATTATTTCACCGGTGAATTGCTTTGTTGCTTCATCCATTTGAGCCTTTGTTATATGGGAATAGTCCTGTTGGTTCTCTGGATGACTTTCCAAATCATATGTAGGTGTGGTAGCGCCTAAGGTAAATGTACCTGTGTACTCTTTTTCCTTAGCCATGTATTCATTGATCTTCTTGGTAAACTTTCCTGTACAAAGGATCAATAATCCAGTTGCCAGAGGATCAAGTGTACCTGCATGTCCCACTTTCTTAATACGCATTTGGGAACGAAGCTTCCTCACCACATCGAAGGATGTCCAGTCGTAGGGTTTATCTATCAGGAGTACTTTTCCTTCTTCGAAGATTGAGAGCATTTTTTGAGTCTGTTTGTGCAAAGATAACGTTGCGGGGCGGAAAGTTCGAGTGAAGAGTCGGGAAGTCCGGGGCGTTTGTTTGTTGGAACGTTTGATTGCATAGTCCGGAAGACCGAAAGTGCACCTCATCCCCGGCCCTTCTCCTGAAGGAGAAGGGTGTCACTCCGAATAATATTTTTTACTTATTACGAAAGTCGTTTTAGATCCCCGACAATAATATTTTGAGTATAATTGGTCTAGAAATTCATATGCAAATACGCGGAGACGCGGAGAGAAAAAAATGAAATTATAAAAACTATAAAATCAAAAAATTACTATTAGAGACACAAGATTGGAACCTATTTAACTTTTTTGAACTTTTGAACTTCTCCTCCCCTAGGTGCAAAAACGAACTTCCAAACTTGTATTTGTATTTTCTTCCGACTAAAAATTAGACTCTCCATTTTCAAACCCCGCGGACTTAAAAATCTTAAACTAAAAATATCAAACGCCTCGGACTTCCGGACTTTTCCAAGACTTCCGGACTTTCCTCTAGATCGCTTGCCTCGCTTTTAACTCCAAATACTTATTCACCGTATCAATCGTAAGATCTTCCGGAGCTGTGAGAATGGTGAAGATGCCATGCTGTTGTAACTCTTTTACAATAAGCCGCTTTTCGTAGATGAATTTTTCGGCGATGGTTTTTGTGTAAAGGGATTCGATATCCGTGCTGCTTTTAGAAGTCAATTGGCGAAGTTCTGTATTCTCGAAGAAGACAACCAATACAAGATGATTGCGGGCGATGCTTCTTAAATAAGGCAATTGACGTTGAAGTCCTGTGAGTGATTCGAAATTAGTGAAGAGAACAATAAGGCTTCTTTGAGTTACCCTTGTTCGTAATAAAGCATACAATCTTTCATAATCACTTTCCTGGAAACGGGTAGTTTGATTGTATAATGTTTCGAGGATATTGGTCATCTGACCTGCTTTCCTGTCTGCTGGAAGAAAGTTACCGATATGCTGATCGAATGTAATGAGACCTGCTTTATCCTGTTTTATCAATGCCACCCTTGATAATATCAGGGTTGCATTGATAGCATAATCCAATAACGACATGCCTTCAAAAGGCATTTTCATCACACGTCCCTTATCGATGATGCAATAGATCTGCTGGCTTCTTTCGTCGGTATAATTATTAACCATCAACTGGGCTCTGCGGGCAGTGGCTTTCCAGTTTATGCTCCTTATATCATCGCCGGTTACATATTCTTTGATCTGTTCAAACTCGAGACTATGCCCGATCTTCCTTATTTTCTTGGAACCTGCTTCAGTGAGGTTGCTGGTATGTGCTTTTAATTCGAACTGACGCAATAACCGGTAAGACGGCAAAACACGAATGGTGAGTTCTGTCTCCTTTGTTATTCTTCTTACCACCAGGTTCAAAGGACTTGCGGCAAAAAAATGGATATCATGAAACTGGTACTCTCCTCTTTCAACAGGTCGAAGGGAATAATCAAAATTCTTTTCCTCCTTACTGTCCATTTTCCCTTTGATAGAAAATTTCCGGTTCTGGAATTGAACAGGCAATTCGTCAATGATTGAAACTTTTACCCGGAAGGGATAATTATTCTTTGCCTTAATGCTTACCGGATTTTCATCACCGTTACTAAAACGATCCTTACATATTCTCTCTGCTTCTATTGGCATCCTCAAAATAAAGAGGCTTAAATAATCAATCAGGAACAGGATACCTAAAACAAATAACGCAAACTCTGCAACGATGTATAAAAAAGGAAAAACAAATGCTATAAAAAACAGCACAGCAATTCCTCCCAGCAAAAGATAGAATCTTCTGCTGAAGAATAAAGGACGTAATAATCTGTTATACAATTTTACCATTGGAATTAACGGGGTACTTCTATACTTTGTACAATCTGTGTGATCACATCATCAGGAGAAGCACCTTCCATTTCTTTTTCAGGGCTCAGTACAATACGATGCCTTAATACTGCCGGAGCTATATAGATAACATCTTCCGGAATAATAAAGTCGCGACCACGCATTGCCGCTAATGCCTTTGCACCATTGAGAATACCGATGGAAGCTCTTGGTGAAGCACCGAGATATATGGATTTATGATTCCTTGTACCGGCAACAATTGAAGTGATATAGGTAATCAGTTTGTCTTCTACATGAATGCCTCTCACTTTCTCCCTCAGCTTTTCCAATTGGCTGGCTTCAAGTACAGCACCCACTTCATTTATCAATGCATTCAATCCAGCCTGGTGATGACTCAATACAATCTTGAATTCCTGCTCCAATGTTGGATACTGCACTGTTATCTTAAATAAGAAACGGTCTAATTGCGCTTCTGGTAAATGATAGGTTCCTTCCTGTTCAATGGGGTTTTGAGTAGCAACCACCATGAATGGGAAATTTAAAGGATACGATTGTCCATCAACCGTAACCTGTCTTTCTTCCATTACTTCGAAAAGCGCGGCCTGTGTTTTTGCCGGGGCGCGGTTGATTTCATCTATCAGAATGATATTGCTGAATACCGGTCCTTTCTTAAAGTGGAATACAGAGTCTTTTGGACTGAACACAGAGGTTCCGATAACATCACTGGGCATCAGGTCGGGAGTAAACTGAATGCGGGAAAACCCTACTGAAATGCTTTTACTCAGCAATTTGGCTGTGAGTGTTTTTGCCACACCAGGAACACCTTCAATCAGAACATGTCCATCAGCGAGAATACCCGCCAATAGCAAGTCTACCATTTGTTCTTGTCCAACTATCACTTTACCTATCTCATTCTTGAGGCTCTGTACGGCCGACTGCAATTCGCTGAGGTCGGTCCTTTCTTCAAAAAAGTTTTCTTCCATCTTATACTTTTTTATAAAAATTTTCCAATTGTTTATTGAATAGTTGCAATTCGTTGTCGGTAACTGAGGATTGATCTGCCAGGTATTTTGCCTGATAAATGATATCACCTATAACTTCAGCGTCAATACCTGTTTTATAAGCCAGCTTCTTTTCAAATGCCTCATCCATTCGGGAAGTAGGGATAGCAAATTTTGTTCTCACAAAATCCTGGAAATGGGCTGTCATTTTTATTGCCAGGTTTCTGTTATCTCTTCTCTGGAAATATAAACGTCCGATTGTTTTTACAAAATCGAGTGAGGTATTTTTCAGTGGGGGTCGAACAGGAATGAGTCGCTGTTTTCTTTTAGCTTCAAAAATAAAAAGCAGCAGGAAAAGTGCGAGTAAAAGCCATAAACCCATTGCCAGTGCCGGTTGCTTCATCATCCAATTGAAAATCCTTGATGTACTACTTGACCCACCCGAACTAGCAGACTTATTACGGAATGTTTCATCCCATTTCACCAACTCAGTACCAGCAGGAATATTCGAAAAAACCTGATCATAGTATTCCTTGTTCTTCTTATGTAATAAAAAGAAATTCGTAAACGCCATTGGTGCCAGATGAAGATAAATGGCGCCACCACTTTCGTAAGATATTTTTACAAAATTCGGCAATCCATCTTCATTCCAACCTAATATGGTTGTATAGCCAGAATCTAATGAGGTAAAATAGTTGTCATATGACTTACCAGGGTAAGTGAAAGATTGCTTATCATAGGTCTTCGGGTGGAGGATACTTATATTAAGGGAGTCGGAAGAATTACTTGTAGCCCTGAAATAATGGGTGTCTAATTTAAGGGTATCCAGAAGCAAGGGACTCAGTTCAAAAGCCGAAATAAATAACTTATTACCTCCATATACGAAGTTCATCATGCGCTGCAGATCCTCAGCTTCCATGTTCACAGTGGGCGTTATGATGATATCAGCCACTTTACCCTTATGCAATTCAACCTTGTAATCAAGATTATTATCCCCAATACCGAAAACATTTTTCTTTTTATCACCTTCCTTATCTATCACAATTTCAGCATCTGGAAATATTCTGGCCAATTCTTCATAAGCATAGAAGGTTCCATAAGGAATCTTATCCTTACGCCATAGAGTAACCCTTTCATTGATCTGCTTACCAGAATTACCACAGCCTGTTGTTAGCAGGAAGCTGACAATTAGCAATGCAAACAACGCTATGGAAAAATTTTTCACCAAGCTCCTATCTCTTTAAAGAAGTCATTAAAATCTTTAGCTACTTTATCAAACTGATTGTCTGACATTTCAAAACCTCCATACCATACATAGTCATATACCTGAGTAAGGAAAGAGAATCTTCCAGCGAACTTAAATTCGCTTACCTGAGCCAGATAATCGTAGTTGGTAGCTTGCGCATGGTATCTGATCAGGTTTTTCTGGTCGAGTTCCCTGAGAGATTTCACATACAAATATCTTACTGCTTTCCGGTAATCTTTCGCTTGAATAGCTTTTGCAATCTTGCTTTCAAGGTCTGTTTCCATTTCTATCCCTTCATCAACAGTGGCTTCTGCAAGTTTATTTTTTGCATTACGGTAGAAAAGATTGTTGTTTATTATAACCTTATAGACAGCAAAGCCCAATACGGCAGCCAATAAGATGTACATGGCGATTTTTACGCCGCGGTTATAAAACAGCCATTCCAGAAACCCTATTGTTCTTGCATCTGATTCTTCCTTCTTCTTATTCTTCATCCAATATTCCGGATCGTTAGCATATTCAAATTCTTTTCTTTTCTGTAAAGCTGTAACTACAGAGTCAGGTACTGCACGAAAAGTAACTGTATCCGGCTCATGAACTTCGGTGGCACTATCGGGAGCAACTTCATCAGAATAATCAGTGTCGGCATCATCTAATACAGTATTGATACTATCAATTACAGAGGATTTTGATAAGAAGTATCTGTAGCGGTTTCCTGAGCATTTACTTTTCCTATGATAATGCATAGCAGAAAAGCAACAAACACTGCTTTTCTTACTGTAGAAAATAATATAAAATGAAATCTCATCATACTCCGCTGTTCCTGGGCTCCACCCCGTTTTGTTGTAATTTTTTATACAATCGAATGGGATAGATACCGAAATACCATACTACGAAAGAAAACGAGATCAGCAAGATAGAAATGCTGATTGCTTTGGGCATATCGGAGTAGCGGGTAACATAGCCTTCAAGGGAGGCTGCTATGATCAATAAGGGAATGACTCCTATTAAAACTTTAAGACCATCTTTTGCGCCAGACTGAAGTGAATGCAATCTTTTATGAGTGCCGGGAAACAGGATACTGTTTCCGACTATAATTCCTGCGGCTCCTGACAGAATTATTGAAGAAATTTCAAGAGTTCCATGAATCCAAATCACTAAAACTGAAGCAAACCCTAATCCTTTTGTGAAAAAATAAAATTGGAAGGCACCCACCATCACTCCATTCACTAATAAAAACCAAACGGAGCCTACTGATAATAGGAAGCCGGCAATAAATGTCAGGAATGATACCCTGATATTATTTTCGGCAATTCGTATGAACATATAGGTGGCATTCTCGTCTTTATAAACCCCAAAAGGGTCCCCTTTAGCGATATTGTCTTCTGTCATTTCCACATATCCATCGCCTAAAATTCCTCTGATAAATGTTTCGTCGTGCGAAGCAGAAAAAACAGCCATCAGGGCAAAAAGTATAAAGATTACAAAAGCTAATCCAACAACCAGATGATGTTTTTTAATGAGAAGGGGCAATTCTGTTTTCCAGAAGCGTACAATTCGGGAAGTCTCTTCCTTTTTATTCTTATAGATTCCCAGATAGATCTTAGAAGCTAATCCATTCAGGTAGGTAGTAACCTTACTTTGGGGGTAAAAAGTTTTTGAATAACCCAGATCGTTGACCAATTCAGTAAACTGTGATGCCATTTCATCAGGATCGGCAGTTTTCTCATACTGGTACTGCTTCCACTTTTCTATATTCTTCCTGATAAATAATCCTTCCCGCACCGGCAATTATTTTATTATTGGATAAATAGTATTATTGAAACTGAACTGCTATTTTTATGGATAAATATAACAGTAAAAATCTGAACCTTCTATACCGGAGCACTGAATTTTAACTATTATAGAAATATGTCGCTGATAAAACTCGATACGGGCTTTAATATTGAAGTGGAATTCCCCATCTCCCCCTTCCATAAGCGGCTATTTGCCTGGCTGATTGACCTTATGGCATGCTGGCTTTATATGAAAGTGATGGGGGCTTTATTCCAGCAGCAGACTTTCTTTATTTGGATTTTCTCGATGGACCTGAAATCGTTTTTTATCAGTCTGCCAGTACTTTTTTATCATCTTATCAGTGAAATAAGCTTTAATGGCCGAAGTCTTGGTAAAATGGCCCTGAACCTGAAAGTGATTACGGCCGAAGGCGGACAACCCAGTATTGGCCAGTACCTTTTACGCTGGTCGTTCCGGCTTCTTGATTTCCCCATTTTCCTGCTTGGTTTGATTGCGGCAACAGAAATTCCCTGGTGGACCTTCCCGGCCCTGTTTGGTGGATTATTCTGTGTGATATTCACCCAGAAGTCGCAGCGCATAGGCGACATTGTGGCTGGGACCATAATTATAGACTTGAAGAACAGGACATCGTGGGAAGACACTGTTTTTACAGAAGTGGAATCGACTTACCAGCCCCGTTATCCGGAGGTGATGCAATTAAGCGACAGGGATATAAATACGCTGAAGAGTATCATTGAAAATGTGAAGAAGAAAAACGATTACGACCTTTCAATACGAATTGCAGAACGTATCAAGTCCAAATTAAAATTAAGCAGCGACCAGGACTCTTTAGATTTCCTGCAGACGCTGCTTAAAGATTATAATTTCTATACTACTCAGTAAAAGTTCAAAATTCCTTTTCTACCTTCCCATTGCGCCAACAATGATTGCGCCAATAAATATCAGGCCATATAATGCAAGGATGACAATCATCAAAATGCCCATGAATTTATAACAGGACTTCAGATTCTTAAATGATTCAGTCAATTGAATCTGATCATTAGAACGAAGCGCTTTTTGCATTTTGGAAGCGAAATTGAAAAGATATAGGCAGGGGAAAAAATACAGCAATGCTAATCCAATATATATAGCCATCATAAATGTCGAGCTCATACCTACGCCTTCTAACGAATTTAATGAAGCCATTAAGGATCCTGCAAATATGCCAAATAATAAAAACAAACCGCAACCTATAAAACCCAATATAGCAAGGAATTTTCCCCATTTTGCTGTTTCTGAGAGGTAGTTTGAAACTGGCTGGTCGATCTGAAGTTCAAATAAGCTACTGTCATTGTTTTCCATAATTGTTGTTTTGGTTAGATGTTTAAGGTAAAACTTTCAATTCAAAAATCATATTCCAAACCCTAAAAAGTGGCAAAAAAAAGCTGCTACCGATACCGGTAACAGCTATACTAAGTTCAGAGATTATTAATAGGCCTGAGCAAAAAGCACTCGTTGCTTACTTGGCTTACCGGAAAGTATACAAACGCCTTCTTCGATTATATTATCGATAGGGATACAGCGAATAGTAGCTTTTGTCAATTCCTTGATACGGGCTTCTGTTTCAGGTGTACCATCCCAATGAGCGGAAATGAAACCACCTTTTTCATTCAGAATTTTCTCGAATTCAGCCCATGTGTCGGCTTTCGTAATATGCGCATCACGGTAATCTTTAGCCTTATTGAAAATGGCTTGCTGCACTTCATCCAGAAGAGATACGATACGCTGGCTTAATCCATCCATTGATACGTTCATCTTTTCTTTTGTATCCCTGCGGGCTATTTCTACAGTATTATTTTCAAGGTCGCGGGCACCGATGGCAACACGAACAGGCACTCCTTTCAATTCATATTCTGCGAACTTCCAACCTGGACGGGCATTTTCACTATCATCATATTTCACCCGAACGCCGGCAGCTTTCAATTCTTTCACCAGTTCAGCCACTCTTCCATCAATCAGGGCTTTTTGATCGGCTCCTTTAAAGATGGGAACAATCACTACCTGGAAAGGGGCAATACGTGGAGGAAGAATCAAACCGTCATCATCACTATGTGCCATTACGAGAGCTCCGATAAGACGTGTACTTACGCCCCAGCTGGTAGCCCATACATAATCGAGTTTATTTTCCTTGTCAGAGAATTTTACATCAAATGCTTTGGCGAAATTCTGTCCCAGGAAATGGGAAGTACCCGCCTGAAGGGCTTTGCCATCCTGCATCAGGGCTTCGATACAATAAGTGTCTACTGCTCCGGCAAAACGTTCGCTTTCCGATTTCACGCCTTTTATTACAGGCAATGCCATCCAGTTTTCAGCAAAATCTGCATATACCTCGAGCATTTGTTCTGCTTCTTTCACTGCTTCCTGAGCAGTAGCATGAGCGGTATGCCCTTCCTGCCACAGGAATTCGGCTGTACGGAGGAAAAGACGGGTGCGCATCTCCCAACGAACAACATTAGCCCACTGGTTGATAAGGATAGGAAGGTCGCGGTACGACTGGATCCAGTTCTTATAGGTACTCCAAATGATGGCTTCGCTGGTTGGACGAACCACGAGTTCTTCCTCCAGCTTAGCATCTGGGTCAACCATCAGGGCTCCTTTCTTATTGGGGTCAGACTTAAGGCGATAGTGGGTAACCACGGCACATTCCTTGGCAAAACCTTCAGCATTCTTCTCTTCGGCTTCAAAAAGGCTTTTGGGTACGAAGAGCGGGAAATAGGCATTTACGTGTCCGGTATCCTTAAACATCTTGTCAAGGGCATCTCTCATATTCTCCCAAAGTGCAAAGCCATAAGGCTTTATGACCATACATCCGCGAACGGCAGTATAATCTGCCAGGGCGCCCTTAATAACCAGATCATTGTACCATTGGGAATAATCCTGTTCCCTTGAAGTGATTTCCTTGCTCATGATATTCTTTTTCGAATGATTGTAAACCACCGTTTTATGGCGGCCGGCCGTTTTAGAAACTTTAACAATACCGCTGCAATATTTTAGTTTTGACGGCTGTCTTTTTATTGTACTTTTATTACCGGAAGGCAAAAGTAGTATTTCGCGTCTAAAACTTTTAAAACCATTTGTATGAAGTCCAGATTTCTACTCCTGATTTTCGCCGCTGCTGCCATCAGCAGTTGTTCGACAGCGTATAAATCCGGCCAAACTCCGGACGATGTCTACTATTCTCCTGGCCGTGAATCGGAAGAATATGTGGAAACCCGTCAGGACGACAGGCCAAGATATAATAATTACGAAAGTGATGTAGCCAGTGACCGTTGGCTTCGTATGCGGGTAAGAAACCCTTACCGCTGGAATGCTTTCGACGATTATGACTGGAACAGTTATGGTAGTTGGAACAACAATTTTTACAGTCCATTTAATTATAGCTGGAACAGCTATTTCAATGGTTATTGGAATTGGAACAGTTATTATAATCCATATTGCAGGAATGTGATAGTGGTGAATCCAAAAGGCAATCCGAACATGTATAATAATGTCAGGAAATTCAGCCTTGGAAGTTATACCAATACCAATTTCAATAATAACAACCGCACTTTCAGCAAGACAAGTGCTGGTGTTCGTTTACCGGGATCAGGTGTTGGAGGCGGAGGCTATAATAATTCCAACAACAATTCCGGAAGTTTAGGTAACAGTCTGAAAAAAGTATTCAGTAGCAATAGCAACAGTTACAATAACGGTAACAATAGCTATACACCTTCAAATTCCGGATCATCTAGCCGCAGTTACACTCCATCTTCATCTGGATCTTCAGGTGGTGGTTCATCATCTTCTGGTTCTTCTTCTTCAGGTTCATCCTCAGGAAGCAGCAGTGGTGGTAGCAGCAGTGGCAGAAGAGGTGGTCTTTAATTATCACTTATTGATACAGTATAAATCTTTGAGAGAGGAAATTGAATTTGAGCTTACTTGAATTTAATTTCCTCTTTTTATAGCATCCTATTATCTAAATGACAGGCTTTATGAAAAGAAATCTATCTATCCTGGTTGCTTTATTCCTTTCTACTTCCCTTTTTGCACAGATACCCGAAGATGCTCTTAGAATGAGCTGGAATAACCCATCAGGAACAGCACGAAACCAGGCCATCGGTGGTGCCATGGCTTCATTGGGTGGTGAGATAACAGCAACCTTTGTGAATCCGGCAGGCTTAGGATTATATAAAACTGGTGAGTTCGTTTTATCTCCCGGTTTCACTTTCCAAAGAGGAAAAGGATCTTTCAGGGGCACAGATGCGAAAGCAGATAATCTCAATAAATTCAACTTCGGTACTTCTGGTTTCGTTTTCGGTTTCTCCAACCGTTATAGTCGCTGGAGAAGTAATGCCATCAGCATAGCAGTTAACAGAACAGCCAATTTCAATTCAAATACATATTATAAGGGTCAAAATGATTTCAGTTCGTTTTCTGAGCAATATGTTTTGGACTTCTCTGCTTCAGGTCTTTCCCTTTCAAATGATAGTTGGAGAAATTCCAACCTGATTTCCCTTCCAACAAAAATGGCGGTTTATGAATATCTGATCGATACATTCAATTTACCTGGAGGTGGAGCTACATTGTATGGTCAGGGTGAAAAGCCAGGATTATTGGATCAGGAAAAATCTATCCGCACTACCGGAGGCATTACTGAAATCGCGTTCGGTTATGCTGCCAATATGGATGATAAATTGTATTTCGGTCTTGGATTAGGAGTGCCTATCCTCAACTATACACAAACAAGTTTTATTAAAGAATCCGACGCTACTGGAAATACTGATAATGATTTCAATTATGCCAGTTATGAAGAAACGCTGAACCAAAAAGGTATTGGTGTCAATTTGAAATTAGGAATGATTGTTAAACCAATGGAACAATTCAGGATTGGTGTAGCTATCCATACCCCAAGCCTCTATGGCATCAATGAGAATATCACTTCTGCAAAGATGGTAACAGATCTTGAGAACTATGCTACCAAGTACAATCTGCCTGCTGGGAAAGACAGTGTTCAGTTATCATCATTCCCTGTAACAGAAAATAAATTCGATTTCGTTAGTCCCTGGAAATTCATCCTCAGTGGTTCCTTTGTAATTCATGAAGTGGAAGATGTTACCAAGCAGAAAGGATTCATCACAGCAGATGTGGAATATGTGACTGGACATTCCACAAAATTCAATCCAGCGGAACAACAGACAGGAGCCAATTATTTCGATGCCGTTAATCAGGCTATCAAAGCAACATATAAAAGTACTTTCAATTTCCGCGTGGGAGGTGAATTGAAATTCAACACTATCATGGCTCGTTTGGGTTTCAATTATTTCGGCAATCCATATAAGGAATCTGCTCTGAAAGGAAAACGCATGAATATCAGTGGCGGACTGGGCTATCGTAACAAAGGAATATTTGTTGACCTTACTTATGTTCACAGCATGAACAATGATGTGAATTTCCCATATCGCTTATCTGACAAGGCTAATACATTCGCTAATGTGAAAGACACGAGGGGGAATGTGATGTTGACGTTCGGGGTGAAGTTCTGAGGAGTTGTACGTTTTACGTTGTAAGTGGTAAGTAATAAGTGGTAAGTAATAAGTTTTAAGTTTGATTCCTACATTATAGTGTCCGACTAACTTTTGAAAACCCGTAACCCGTAACTCGAAACACTTAAAAAAACTTACCGTTTTCCCGCTTTACCGGCAACAGTATTTCTTCAAACTGCCAAAAACATAAAAGTAAAAACATTAAAAAACCCCGTTAAACAACGGGGTTTTTATTTTGAGGTGTTTTTCATTTAGATGAATGATATGTTTCCCATAGTATGCTTTGGTTCAAATGGACTTCATGAGTACAGGATGGTTTGCGAGAATAAAGGTCTGCTATCCGAATCACTGTTCCTGTAATAAAAACAACTATTACAATACGCTATTCGATAATCTTATTTTCTTCTAAGTGGAAAATCAAACATTGTAATTGAAACTAAAGCAGGGACTTATCTTAAGTCTTTCAGTTTCTCATCCAGATAATCTATTAGCATCTCTTCTGTAGCGAAGTTGAATGATTTGATATTTGCATCTTTCCTGAACCAAGTTTCCTGTCTTTTTGCATAATGACGGGTATTCTTTTTTATGGCTTCGATGGCGGCTTCCCGGGTGCAATTGCCATCAAAATATTCAAACAATTCAGAATAGCCTACTGTTTGCAATGCATTCAGGTTCTTGAATGGAATCAGCTCTTTCACTTCATCCATCAATCCTTCTTCCAGCATATTATCTACACGAAGGTTGATTCGACTATAAAGCACCTCACGGGGCAATGAGAGGCCTATCTTAATGATATTGAAGTTGCGTACTACCTTATCCCCTTTTTGATAATGAAGGATAGAATGCCCGGTAGACTGCATTACTTCCAAAGCCCTCATCACTCTCTGTGGGTTTTGGATTTCGCCAGCTTCAAAGTACATGGGATCCTTTTCTTTCAGTTCTTGTTGCAACCACTCCATGCCCTTCGCTTCATATTGCTGAATGATGGCTTCCCGAATGGAGGGGTCAACGGGTGGGATGGCATCTAATCCTTCACAAAAAGCTTTTATGTAAAGTCCCGTACCCCCAACCATTATCGCCAGGTCGTTCTTAGCGAAGATCTCATCAATAGCGGTTAAGGCATATTTCTCAAAGCCGGCTGCGTTAATCTCCTCCTGAATGGAATGGGAATTGATGAAATAATGGTGAACGAGGGATAACTCTTCTTTCGAAGGTTTTGCAACTCCGATAGAGATTTCCTTATAACATTGTCTTGAATCGGCTGAGATGATTGAGGTCTTATACCTGAGTGCCAGAGCAACGGCCATGGCTGTTTTTCCCACTGCTGTGGGACCTGAAATGATGATGCAGGTTTTATTTGACATGAATTAACGCTTGTACAGAGCGCGACATTCTTTTATATGAAATAAGAGCTTATCAGATTTCTTCTGTGCCCTCTTCGCCGGTTTCTTCTTCCATTTCAGAATCGTCGGAGTCATCAGATTCGCCTTCTTCACCGAAACCTTCAGCACCGGCGGTAAGGTCATATTTCTCTTCCATTTCGGCCAGCTTATCGCCTACTAATCCTTTAGTGCCGTATTGAGAAGGCGCTATACCTTCAGTACGAACCACAGCAGGATAATCGAGCTTTGCATTCTCCTCTTTGGAAACGTTGATCAATTCTACCAGGAAAGCCCATCCTTTTACGAAATCGTAAGTGTAGATGAATTTCTGGTTTGGGATTTTTATTTCTGAACCGATGGTTGTTTCTTCCATCAATAAAGGTGGCGCCTTGTATTCCTTATCATACTTCTCTAAAGAAATCTCTCTTCCTCTTTGCCAGTTATCGTTGCTGCGATAAAATGTAGCCTGATGTTTACTATCGAATTCATAGGCTTTTAGGATCACCTGATGCAGTTGCAGGAAAGATTGAGTATGCTTCACCGCTACATCCCTATAAACACTATCATCTTCTTCAAAATATATCCTGAATTTGAGAACTGCCATAAACTGTTACTGATTTGTCGTTATAATATTAAGAGTACAGAATTCACTGTTGCGGCCGGTTATGGACTTCTCTATTCATATACCAAAATGATACCGGGTTAGCAACGGTTCAAAAATAGGATAAATCATTGATTTGCCCTTCATTCGGGCTTTCGGATATTCATAAGGGCCGCCTGTTCCAGCATAAATTGATAGGCAGCCTCATAATTATTCCCAATCTTGCCATCCAGAATGGCTTCCCTAATGGCGTTTTTCAGGTCGCCTACCTGGCGGCAGGGCGATAATCCAAAAGTTTCCATTATCAATTCACCAGAAATAGGTGGCTGCCAGTTCCTGAGTTTATCACTTTCTTCCACCTCCTTCAGACGCTGCCTTACCATTTCAAAATTCTCGAGATAGCGCTTTACTTTCTGCTTGTTTTTGGATGTGATATCCGCTTCACATAATAGCATCAGGGAATCGATATCATCACCAGCATCGAATAACAACCTTCTTATTGCAGAATCTGTTATGTTTTCTTTGGTTAAACTTATTGGGCGAAGATGTAATTCCACCATCTTTCTAACAAATCGCATTGATTCATGCTGTGGCAGTTTCAACTTAGTGAAGATCTTTCCTACCATTCGCCCACCTACTACTTCATGTCCATGAAAGGTCCAGCCATGTCCCACTTCAAACTTTTTTGTTGCCGGCTTTCCAATATCATGTAACAGTGCTGCCCAACGCAACCAGAGATCATTGGTAGTGGGAGCTATATTGTCCATCACTTGCAGGGTATGGTAGAAATTATCTTTATGTCCGTGTCCATCCTTGTTTTCCGCTCCAGCCAGATCCACCATTTGAGGGAAGATGATATGCAGCAATCCTGATTGATATAATAAGTCGAAACCGACAGATGGTTTTTTGCAAAGCATCATCTTATTCATTTCATCGGTGATGCGTTCCTGTGTGATGATGCGTATTCTTTCAACATTATCTTTAATGGCCTGCCAGGTTTTTTCTTCAATAGTAAACCCCAATTGAGCAGCGAATCTGATAGCGCGCATCATACGCAATGGGTCGTCACTGAAAGTACGAACCGGATCCATCGGTGTTTTCAATATCTTTTTTTCAAGGTCGGAGATACCATTGAATGGATCCAACAGCGTTCCATAATCCTTTTCATTCAGGCTTATAGCCAATGCATTTATTGTAAAATCGCGACGGTCCTGATCATCTGTCAATGTACCGGGTTCCACTTCCGGATTGCGGCTATGATATTTATAGCTTTCCTTTCGTGCACCAACGAATTCGATTTCCCAGTCGTCGAGTTTCAACTGTGCTGTACCGAATGTTTTGAAATAAGCAACAGTGGGTGTAGGCTGAAATCGGGAAGCCACTTCATGGGCCAATGCAATACCATCACCTATACAAACTATATCTGCATCTTTTGTTTGGCGGCCTAATATCTTATCTCTCACAAATCCTCCAATCAAATAGGCTTCCACTCCCCTGGCAGCTGCAGCGTGGGCTATTTTTTTGAAGACAAAGAGTTCTTTTTCGGTGCAGGGGATTTGCATGGTGCGAAGTTAAGAATTAGGAGAGTATTTTAGTCCGAAAGTCCGAAGCGTTTGAGCTTTGGAGTCTCTGATTTTTGAGACCGCGGGGTTTGATTGTTGGATAGTCCTTTGTTGTAGTCCGGAGGAAAATACAAAATACAAAGTCCGGAAGTCGGGAAGGCCGAAAGACGGGAAGAAAATACAGGATACATATTTGACAGTCCGTTTTTGCACCTCATCCCCGGCCCTTCTCCTAAAGGAGAAGGGTGTGGCTCCGAATAATATTTTCACTCATTACGAAAGAAGTTTTTGATCCCCGCCAATAATGTTTTGAGTAAACTTGGTCTATTGATTTCTAAATAAATATTGGCAACTTGGTAAAAGAATAAATTAAAAATAAAATAGGTAATTCAAAAATTACTCATGTAGAACTTCAAGATATTATACGAAGAGACACCCTTCTCCTTCAGGAGAAGGGCCGGGGATGAGGTGCAAATACTTACACTCATACATTCATGCGTACTTGTATCCTGTATTTTCTTCCCGTCTTTCGGTCTTCCCGACTTCCGGACTTTGTATTTTGTATTTTCTTCCGGACTAAAAATTAGGAATCTTCTACAATCAAACCCCGCGGACTCAAATATCAGAGACTCCAAAGCTCAAACGCCTCGGACTTCCGGACTTTACATTTGGACTTCCGGACTAAATAAACTCCAACAACTGCAGACTCTCTATCTTCCAACCACAATTAAAATGCCCCTCCGGACAAGCCCTATGTCCATGTAAACCACAGGGACGGCAGGAAAGAGTTTCTTTGATTTCTACTATATTACTTTGATCGGATAGTGGACCGAATCCAAAGGATGGAAGTGTGGAGCAATAGATGGCAGTAACAGGTGCGTTTACAGATGAAGCGAAATGCATGGGAGCTGAATCATTTACGAAATTCATCTTGGCATCTTTCTGAAGTGCTACAGATTGAAGGAAACTTAATTCACCACAGAGATTATAAACGTTCTTGTTTGTTGTGCCTTTTATAATGGTTTCTCCTAGTCCTTTATCGCCTGGAGCACCGAGTACATAAATTTTCAGATTATCAGGAACAAGATTGATGAACTCAATCCATTTCTCTACAGGGTATTGTTTGGTAAACCATACTGAAGCAGGTGCAACAACTATATATGGATCCTTCTTATATTTTTCAACTTTCAATTCATCGGCTGTAGAAGGAGGCTATAATGATTGGTTGCGGTCTATTTCATGTAATGGTTGATCGGCGGTGCTTATGAACGAAAGGCTATGGATATTTTTCATCTTAGATTGGTTGCATTTCATGTTGGTACGGCGGTGCTTATGATATGCTTCACGCTTTTGGTGAAATTTTCCTCAATGGATTTTTATCCATAACCCGATTTTCATCTTAGCATGGAGCTGTTAGTACATTTTTTTCTTAAAGCGTTGTACAAGATTGATTACACTATCATTGTACCCTGACGTATTTTCCTGGTAAACATATTTGCCACAACTATATATGTTTACTTTTAGTCTTATCCCAAACTATCAAGAGATAGGGAATCCAGACCCTGATTACCTTTTCTTACTAAAAAATCGATGCGCGCATCGGGATAAGATGGTATAATTTCTCGATAATGCCGGTTGCCAGCACTACATCACCAGTAAAAGCAGTTTGTATGACCAGGAATTTCTGCATGCGCGGCAAAACTAAGGAATTGTCAGCTACGTAACACTGTCAATGTACCATCATCTTCCCATTTAACCACTTTTGAAGCTTGAGCCGGATTGTTTTCGTCCTGACGATATTTTACTACATAGTCAACACCAGCAACGATTTCAGGGCTTATTTCACTGAATATCGCCGCAGATGGAGCTCCAGAAATATTTGCAGAAGTTGAAACAAGTGGATGTCCTAACCTCTTTATTAAATGACGACAAAAATCTTCTTTTACAATTCTGATACCGATAGAGCCATCTTTATTGATAAGATTATCGGGAAGTTCTATAGCACCATTGAATATGATAGTGGTGGGTTGTTCCAAAGTTTCAAGATAATCGAAAACCGCTGGATCAGGTTCAGACGCGATATATTGCATCAGTGATCGTTCATCAGCTAATAAGATGATAAGGCTTTTCGATTCTTCCCTTTGTTTCAATTTATAGATTCGTTGAATAGCTTTTTCATTGGTGGCATCGCACCCAATTCCCAGATGGTATCTGTAGGGTATAAAATGATACCCCCATTTCGCAGCACTTTCAGACTTTCAACAATATCGTTTTCGAAAGACATTCCTTATAAATTTTTTTGATACACCCTGAAACGTTTATAAATGACTCCACCCAGATTTTCCACTTCTGCCCGCATTAAATGATTCGATTCCAAAATTACGTGACTATCAATTACTGTCATATTTCGTTTGCGGGCATCCCGCATCAATGCTTCGGCAAGTAAGGCAGTAACACCCATTGTGGTGGCATCGCATAATTCCCAGATGTCCTGGTTTAACAGCACCCAATAATAACACCAATTGTTGGGTGCGTTTCATAACCACTTCTGCTTAAATGATATGGATAAATCCGAAAGGGAATAATAAGCCGCCTGATTGTTGCAGCCCTTTGGTCATCCCCGGCATGGAAACAACAAAGCCAACGGGTACTTGTTCTTTATCCAATACCAGTTTCACCAAATCGGGTTCCAATATAGGAACGTACTGAGCAGCGAGTTTTATGATTTCTGTTTCTGATAGAGGAACAAATCCGAATATATGTCCATAAGTTTCATTCACCAGTTTTAGCACTGGCATTATATATGGTTTCAGTTGGCTGCGACTTTTAAATTCTTTTAATGTAAAAGAACCTCTGCTTTTGATACGGTTACAGATTTTTATATAACTCTCAGGTAATTGTTCCGGGATATTCACTTTGTAAGAAAGACAATCTATTTCTTTACTATAGCCCTCATTCTCTACCAATTGTTGCAGATATGGTGGATTGGCTGGCGTTAAAATAACAGCGAGGTTTTCATGTCCCTCAATCTTTAAACCTTGCGGATCCTTATCAGAAAAACCAAATGGACCAATCACTTTATTCATTCCCTTGTGGATGGCCCATTTTTCAATGGCATTAATCAACAGGCTGCTTACTTCCTTATCATTGATACAATCGAGATTAAAAAAACGAGCGGTAGTTTCTTTATGCTCGGAATTATACTTTTTATTGATAATACCCATTATCCTTCCAACGGGAACACCATCCTTATAGGCCAGATACCTGATAACATCAGAATAGCTAAGGGCTTCATTATGTTTAGGGGAATGGAATTTCTTTTCATCGCCATATAAGGGTGGTACCCATTCCTTATAGCTTTTATAGAGCTGTTTTGGGAGAAAGATAAAGAGGGAAAGTTCTTTAGGGCTTGTGACCTCCTTCAGGGCAATCATACCTGTAGGTTTTAGTCAAACCTACTCCATTTAGGCACAAGAAAAAAATTATCACCAATTGTTCCCCAATAACAATCATTCCCTGTGAGAGACCTAATTTTGCAAAAAAATTGCAATGGAATTGAAATCCCTGATACTGGAAGCCTGGGGCAACCGGGAACTGTTGAAAGACACAAAATATAGTGATGCCGTGAGAGCCGTAATAGAAGAAGGTAGACAAAGGTCGTTTACGTACTGCTAGTCCAACTGATAATGGCTGGCAGGTAAACGAATGGGTGAAGCAAGCTATCCTTATGTATTTCGGCATTCAGCAGATGCAGACCTGGGATCTTGCTCCATTTGAATTCTATGACAAGATGTTATTGAAAAAGAATTATGCTGATTTGGGAGTACGTGCTGTTCCACATGCCGTGGCGAGATATGGTGCTTTCTTAGCACGCAATGTAGTATTGATGCCAAGCTATGTAAATATTGGCGCGTATGTAGATGAAGGTACGATGGTGGATACCTGGGCTACAGTGGGTAGTTGCGCGCAGATAGGAAAAGGAGTTCACTTAAGTGGTGGTGTTGGAATTGGTGGAGTATTAGAACCTTTACAGGCAACTCCTGTGATAATCGAAGATGGATGTTTCATTGGTAGTCGTTGTATAGTAGTTGAAGGAGTGATTGTAGAGAAAGAAGCGGTGTTAGGTGCGAATGTAGTATTGACACAATCTACCAAGATAATAGATGTAAGTGGTGATGAGCCTATTGAAATGAAAGGAAGAGTACCAGCAAGAAGTGTTGTAATTCCCGGATCTTATACTAAGAAATTCCCTGCAGGAGAATACGGAGTAGGATGTGCATTGATAATTGGGAAGAGAAAGCCGAGTACGGATTTGAAGACGAGTTTGAATGATGCGTTGAGGGATTTTAATGTGAGCGTATAATTATAGTTCAAAAAGTTCAATGTGTTCAAGAGGTTACCCCCTGTCCCCCTAAAGGGGGAACTAGGTCGATGATATTAACTAATTGCAGTTTTCATTATTTATATAGTTGAAGCCGGCTGTTTTAAACTATCAGTTTTTTCTTTATAAATAAAACAGATATTGTTTTATAAACATGATAGACCTAGCTCCCCCTTTAGGGGGTCGGGGGGTAAACTCTTAAACCATTAAACATCAAACTAATTTGCCTTCACGCTCTTCCAAACTTTCCGCTGCCGGCTTCCTGATAACCCTCGCAGGCTCCATACTCTTTTCCACCAAGGCAGTAATAGTTAAGAAGGCCTTTGCTGATATTAAGATTGATGCGTTATCGTTGTTGACACTGAGGATGGTGTTTTCATTACCCTTTTATGTAACCGCAGCATGGTTGGTGGGAAGAAATGAAAGTAAGGCATCGTTGACAGCGAAAGAATGGGTGCAAGTATTAGTAGTCGGTGCTTTTGGATATTATATAAGCAGCTATCTCGATTTTGAAGGACTTCGATATATATCAGCTGGATTAGAACGCTTGATATTATTCCTATACCCCACTTTTGTAGTTTTCATCAATCTTATACTATTCAAACAAAAGATAAACAAGCTGCAATGGGTGGCACTGGCACTAACTTATACTGGTATAGCCATTGCTTATGCGGGAGAGTTGAAATTAGATCATACGCAATCTGGGTTTTATCTGGGTAGTGGGTTGGTATTTTTATGTGCTATAACCTACGCCATTTATATAGCGGGAAGTGGAAAATTGATACCCAAGGTTGGGGATACGAGATTTACGGCTTATGCTATGCTATCGGCAACGGCAGGGATATTCATCCATTTTCTGGTACAGAACAAAGGTGAATTGGGCACATTATCAGGGTCTGGCTACTGGGGTTTCGGGATTGCGATAGCCATATTCGCTACCGTACTTCCTTCCTTCCTGATATCTAATGGATTAAAGCGGATTGGGTCTAACAATGTAGCCATAATATCGAGTATAGGGCCGGTTTCGACCATATTACAGGCTCATTTTATTCTGAAAGAGCCGATAATCATGGCCCAGATAGTGGGTACGGCACTGGTAATAATAGGGGTATTGCTGATAGGCTGGAGAAGTCAGTCGGCAAAGGTGAAAAATTAAGTTTTGGCTGCTTTGGTAGGTTTTTGGTTTTCAGCTATATTTGCAGCCCCTTTGAGGGGAAGACCGGAAGACCGGAAGACCGGAAGACCGGAAGACCGGAAGACCGGAAGACCGGAAGACCGGAAGACCGGAAGACCGGAAGACCGGAAGACCGGAAAGTTTGAAAGTTAATAAGCAACCTGAATTGCTTATTGAGAAAAGGAAGAATCCTGTATTACTTCCGGACTTTCGGACCAACGACTTTCGGACTAATCAAAAGCCCAGGTGGCGAAATTGGTAGACGCACTGTGTTCAGGTCGCAGCGTTCGCAAGGATGTGCTGGTTCGAATCCAGTCCTGGGCACGAGAAAGGTTCAACATTGTTGGACCTTTTTTCATTTAATGCCATTCGCAAAGATGTGCTGGTTCCCTGCCTGCCGGCAGGCAGGGAATCCAGTCCTGGGCACAAGAAAGGTTCAACATTGTTGGACCTTTTTTCATTTAATGGCTTTCATGTATCTCGAAGTCAAAAGTGAAAATTAAAAAGTCAAAAATGGGGACACACTAACGGCTGCCGTTTTGAATTTTAACTTTTGAATTTTCAATTTCAACTTTATTGATTTTTACTAAAGAGGAGGTTGTATAAGGTCTCCAACCTTATAAGGTTGGAGACCTTATACAACCTCCTCTTGGCTAAATGCTGAAGTTTTAGTTGTAAAACCTTTTTTAAGTCAAAATTAAAAAGTAAAAATTCAAAAACAGGGATGCACTAAAGACCCCCTTTTTGACTTTTAATTTTTGAATATTAAATTCCCTCAACTGCTTCAATCAACCATTCCCGCACTTCATGCCACTAGCGTATACTTTTAAAAACTATGCGCTTATATAGAATTGTTAGATTTAGTCCTTTTCGCTCCAGTACCTCCTTCTCCACTTTTTTTTTATTCGTTTCTAATTACCTGTTATGCTTTTACTTGGTCGTTTGGATATATTTTATACCTTTATATTAATACGGTTATTTATAAATGTTATATTATTGAATATGATATCGATAAATTCTGTTTTTATTCTAACACAATCCTTTATATGAAACAATTAGTTATAGTCTTCTGCACACTGTTCTGTCTTTCCTCAGTAACTGCCCAAATGAACTATTTGCCTGGGAGTATCAAAAAAAATTCTGGTGAAACCGTTGAGGGGCTTATAGATTATAAAGGATGGGATATCAATCCAAAACAGATAAGATTTCGAATAAGTGCCGATAGTCCATTCGTTATTTACACTATCTCTGATCTCATCTCTTTCGAAGTGACTGGAAAAGACAAGTTTGTAAGAGCTGATGTGGTAGAAGACATGAAACCAGTGAGTGTTTCGGATTTAAACAATTCCCCGGAGAAACCGACCGTAAATACCACGGTGTTTTTGAGGGAATTATTCCGAAACGAAAGAATCGGTCTTTACTTTTTGAAGGATTTCAAATACCATTTTTTTGTACAGGAAGGCAATGGCAAATTTGATGAACTGATATATTCAGTAACATTTTCCAAAGACTATTCAAGTATCATCAACCGCTCAGTATTCCAGAACCAGTTGCTTACCTATTTTCCAGAAAAAAGATCGGATGCCAATGTAGTAGCCGCTTTGGCAAAACTGAACTATATTGAAAAGGACTTAACTAACTTTTTTTATTACGTCACAAATACCCCCCAAAAGAAACATGAAAAAGTAAAGCCAGTACTATTTGCCGGAACTGGTATGGCCTTCTCAACAATTAATGTAACAGGTCCAACCAAGATAGCTGATCACTCCATCAAGTCATCGATTTCACCACTTTTCTTTATTGGTGCTGATTTTGGCACCAGAAGAGGTGGTCCCGCTTTACTGAGATTACAAGCGGAATATTATACTGCCAAATACCAGAGTTCTTATATGCGGCCCTATGGAGGTTATACAGCGGAAGATGAAAGGTACACATTGAAAATGTCGACCATTAAAGCTTCCATGGGATTGATTTATCAATTCTGGAGGTCAGATAAAAATATTGCCTATGCAGGATTGGAAGTATCAGGCAATTTTTCCAGTTACAAGGAAAATGTATTAACCCTTCGGGATACCACTGCTGGTACCACCCGGACACAAAAAGACCCACTTATTTTTGAAGGAACCTGGTTTGGCGTTCACGCCCTCGCCGGGTATCAACTGAATAAAAAGTTAGATATTTCCATTGTCGGGAAACTAATGGGATCATTTAGCAATATGGAACTTATTGGTGTGAAACCGAGCTTGTATGAGATAAAAGTTGGGTATAGGCTATAAAAGTCAAAATTAAAAAGTCAAAAGTCAAAAGTTAAAATTCAAAAACAGGGATACACTAGAGACTCCCTTTTTGACATTTTACTTTTGACTTTGTATTTTATTTAATTATTAGTTTTTACTAAAGTACAGGTTGTATAAGGTCTCCAACCTTATAAGGTTGGAGACCTTATACAACCTCCTCTTGGCTAAATGCTGAAGTTTTAGTTGTAAAACCTTTTTAAAGTCAAAATTAAAAAGTCAAAAGTTAAAATTCAAAAACAGGGATACACAAAAGACTCCCTTTTTGACATTTTACTTTTGACTTTTTAATTTGCTTTCCACCCCCCTCCCAGCGCCCTATACACTTTCGTCATCGCCATCAACTGCTGCTTCTTTACTTCTATCAATTCCAGAGTAGAAGAAAGTGCATCACGCTGTGCCGTTAATACTTCCAGATAATTTGCCCTGGCGGCCTTATATAAATCTGTGGCAATACTTACAGACCGGTTTAACACTTCTACTTCTTTAGCCTTCACTTCATGCATTTTCTCCAGGTTATTGATATTGGATAATTCTGTTGTTACTTCAACATATCCATTCAGTATGGATTTCTGGTATTCAAACATGGATTGAATCTGGTAGGAATTCGCTGAGCGATACTCTGCCATGATCGCGTTTCTGTTGATAATTGGTCCGGCCAAATCTGCTGCTACTGAATACAATAATGATTCAGGCAACTTAAACAGATAAGATGGACTGAAAGCTTGAACTCCAAGTGTAGCAGAGATATTAAGGGAAGGATAAAAAGCCATCTTAGCCACTTTTACATCCCATTTCGCAGCTAACAATTCCAATTCAGCCTGCTTAATATCGGGCCTGTTCTTTAATAGTTGGGACGGTATACCTGTTTTGATGGCACTCGAAATTCCAACATCAAACGATTCTTTGGAGCGAATGATTTTCTGAGGAAACCTTCCTAACAAAAAATTCAATTGATTCTCGTTCTCTGCAATTTTTTGCAACACATCAAATTCCAGACTTTGGGAATTCAATACCTGGGCTTCAAATTGCTTAACGGCTAATTCAGTAACTAACGCAGCTTCCTTTTGTGCTTTTAAAATCTCCAATTGCTTTTGTTGCAGTTTAATATTCTGCCTGATAATTTCAAGTTGATTATCAAGAGCCAATAATTCATAATACGTATTGGCAACTTCTGCTACAAGATTCGTAATAACAAAATTCTTCCCTTCAATACTCTGCAAGTATTTTGCATAAGCCGATTTTTTAGCACTTTTCAGTTTGCCCCAAATATCCACTTCCCAACTTGTCCTTAGCCCCAGCATCATGTCTGGTAAATGTTCCGGAACTGTTTTGCCGGGTGTGATGTCTGCAGAAGCATCACCCGCACCTTGCGAAGTATATCTTCCTACTTTCTCAAGTCCAGCAGCACCACCTGCTGTTACAGAAGGATACAATTCGCTATTCCTGGCCCTTACTCTATTGCTGGCAATTTCTATCTGTTGCAAAGCAATGGGAACATCAGGGTTATTATGAATTGCAGTATCAATGAGTGCAATCAATATACTATCCTTGAAATATTCCTTCCAGTTCACATCCGCAATACTTGTGGTATCAGTGGAAGTAGTATAGGAAATTGGAATATCCTTTAGTGCTGGTGAATTCGTTACCGAAGGCACTTTACAGCCAGCATAGATGATACACAAACCAAGACTTGCTATTACCAGAACTTTTTTATTTAAGAACATTGTGATCGATTGATTCGGTTAATGGATTTTCTTCTTCATTTTCTACCAACTGGTGTTTGGCTGATATCTTTCCAAATATGTAATACAATCCAGGTATAATCAGCACTCCAAAAATGGTTCCGAACAACATACCTCCAGCTGATGCTGAACCAATGGTTCTGTTTCCAATAGCGCCTGGACCAGTAGCACGTATCAATGGGACCAGTCCTGCGATAAAGGCAAAGGAAGTCATCAATATAGGACGAAGACGTAAAGCTGCCCCGGCAATAGCTGCTTCATAAACACTTGCCCCTGCCTTATGCTTTTGAACAGCAAACTCAACAATCAAAACGGCGTTCTTTGCCAGCAATCCAATCAACATTACCATTGACACCTGGGCGTAAATGTTATTCTCCAATCCCATCATCTTCAAGAATAAGAAAGCTCCCAAGAGACCAGTAGGCAATGATAAAAGAATCGGAAAAGGAAGAATGAAGCTTTCATATTGTGCCGACAAAAGCAAATACACGAAAGCAAAACAAATCAGGAAGATATAGATAGCCTGATTACCCTGTCCCACCTGATCTTTTGTTATGCCTGCCCAATCGATACCAAAACCTTTTGGCAATTTGGTATTGGCAACTTCATTGATAGCATCAATGGCTTCACCACTACTATACCCTGGAGCCGCGTCACCACTAACCTCAGAAGAGTTATACATATTATGTCGGGTAATTTCAGATAAGCCATAAACTTTTTGCATAGTCATGAATGCAGAGAAGGGTACCATTTCTCCCTGATCATTCTTGACATATAATTTCAGGATATCATCTGGCAAGGCGCGATATTCTGGTAATGCCTGAACCATCACTTTATATTGACGATCGTACTTTATGAAACTGGTTTCATAGTTACTTCCTACAAGTGTAGACAAAGTATTCATGGCATTTTCAATAGTAATGCCTTTTTGTTGCGCCTTATCATTGTCAACATTCAACATATACTGAGGGAAGCTGGCGCTATAAAAAGAGAAAACAGATGTAAGCTCTTTTCGCTTACGCAATTCGGCAAGGAAATTCTTGTTTACCTCTTCCATTTTCTTATAATCACCAGAACCGGCCTTATCGATCAAGCGTAATTCAAAACCTCCGGCAGCACCGTAACCAGGAACAGCAGGGGGTGGGAAGAATTCAATATTAGCTCCTTTTATATCTTTTGTCTTTTCTTCCAATTCATTCATTATCTCCTGCATAGAATGCTTTCTGTCTTCCCAACTTTTAAGATTTATCAAACAGGTTCCGGAGTTAGCACCCGTTCCTTCAGAGAGAATTTCATAACCTGCTAATGAAGAAACAGATTTCACACCTTCAATCGTAGAAGCTATTTTTTGTACTTGAGTACTTATTTCATCGGTACGTTCTAATGTAGAGCCAGGAGGTGTTGAAATAATTGCATAGAATACCCCTTGGTCTTCATTCGGAATGAAACCTGAAGGCACAGTGTTATTTATATAGTAAGTTCCAATACAAAACCCAACCAATACCAACATGGTGACTAAACGCCTGTTCACAATAACAGTCAAAAGACTCTTATATCGTCCCAGCACTTTGCCAAACCAGTTATTGAAGCTGGATACAACCCAATTAATCGGATTCTTTGATTTTGGTTTACCATGAGTGTTATGAAGCATTGCAGCACATAAAGCTGGAGTCAATGTAAGGGCTATGATTCCCGACAAGATGATGGAGGTAGCCATGGTTACAGAAAACTGTCTGTAGAATATTCCTACTGGACCTGCCATAAAAGCAACCGGAATGAATACCGCAGCCATAACAAGCGTAATGGCAATGATGGCTCCGCTTATTTCATGCATAGCTAACTCGGTGGCTTCCTTAGCATTAATATTAAGTTCCTCCATTTTGGCATGCACGGCTTCTACCACAACAATGGCGTTATCCACTACAATACCGATAGCCAGCACTAATGCAAAAAGAGTAATCAGATTTAGCGTGATGCCAAAAAACTGCATGAAGAAAAATGTACCCACTAATGAAATTGGAACTGCAATAGCTGGTATCAAAGTAGATCTCCAGTCACCAAGGAATAAGAATACCACCAGTCCTACCAATATAAAGGCTTCAATCAGGGTATGAATAACCTTATCAATAGAAGCATCAAGAAATTTTGATACGTCATAACTGATTTCATATTCCATTCCTTTTGGGAAAGTAGTGGATTTGATCTCAGCTAATTTTGCTTTCACATTTTTTATTACTTCGCTAGCATTACTACCATAAGATTGCTTAATCACTATTGCTGCAGAAGATTTTCCATTTAACTTGGAATACAAGTCGTAATAAGAACTCCCGAATTCCACATTGGCCACATCCTTAATACGAAGAATTTGTCCATCCGGTGATGAACGTAGTATAATATTCTCGTATCCTTCTTTTGTACTGAATCGACCTGGATATTTAATTACATATTCGAATGCCTGAGATTTTTTCCCGGAACTTTCACCAGTCCTGCCTGGCGAGGCTTCCAGGCTTTGCTCGTCTAAAGCTTTCATTACTTCATCTGCTGAAATATTATAAGCAAGCATCCGGTCAGGCTTTAACCAAATACGCATTGAAAACTCCCTATTACCTAATATGTCTGCAAAACCTACACCATTAACCTGCTTTATTTCTGACAATATATTGATGTCGGCAAAATTATAAAGGAAGTTTACATCCATAGAAGAGTCGTTGCTATATACATTCAGGTAGGTGGCAATTTATTAACAACAGCCGCTACCCTGTTTTGAATATTTACAGAAGCTATATTGGGATCTGTACCAAGGTTAAAAACACATTGTATAGTAGCAGTACCATCATTACCAGCATCAGAAGCTACATACTTAATTCCAGGCACACCGTTGATAGCCCTTTCGAGGGGGATAACAACCGCTTTTATCATCAATTCGGCATTGGCACCAGGATATTCGGCAGTTATATTGACTTTCGGAGGAGAGATAGAAGGGAACTGTGTTACGGGTAATTGTGTCAATGCAAGCATCCCTAATAAAGCTATTATCAGGGAGATAACAATTGACATTATGGGCCGTTTGATAAATTTATTGAACATACCTGTTTTCGTTGATTGGATTAAAATCTTACTGTTTGATCAATTGCAGACTCCTGATAACTTCTGTTGCAGGAACAAACTTTGTGATAACAATATCATCTTCTTTCACTGTCTGAAGACCCTCAAGAAGTATCTTATCATCTGCAGAAAGACCAGCACCCACTACATAGAGGTTTGGCAATTTCTGCTTAACAGTTATATTCCTTGCTTTCAACCTTCCTTTTTCATCAATTACATACACATAAACTTTATCCAACAATTCATACGTGGCCTTCTGTGGAATAATCAATGCATTCTTAAGATCAACATTCAATTGTACTTTGCCTGTTTCACCATGTTTCAGTAATAAATCGGGGTTGGGAAATTCAGCCCTAAAAGGAATACTACCTGTTGTCTTGTCAAATTCTCCTTCAATTGTCTGAATAGTGCCCTTGTATTTATGTGGAGTATTATTAGCCAGTATTAGTGTTACCTGATCTTTTGCTCCTGTTCTCTCTTTAGATTTATAATCCAGATATTGAAGCTCAGAAACATTAAAATATGCGTAGATACTTTTGTTATTTGATAAGGAAGTCAATAAAGTACCTTCATCAACAAGGCTTCCTACTTTAAACTTGAGCCTATTCACTACCCCATTAAATGGTGCCCGAATAGTTGTAAAAGACAGATTCGCTTCAGCAATGCCGACTTCAGCCTTTGCTTCTGCCAGTTTCGCTTCGGCCAATGAAAGCTCCGTTGCTGAAACGATATTCTTTTCGGCTAGCGTCTTCACATTCTGTGTCTCTAATTCAGCAACCTTCGCTTTAGCAATTGCAGAAGCTAATTCAGCCTCATACTCTCTGGACCTTATTGTGAAAAGCACCTGTCCAGCACTTACCATTTTACCTTCGTCAACATTTATTTTCTCCAGATACCCCTTCACTTTAGCCCTTACCTCAATATTTTGAACAGATTCTATTTCGGCTATATACTCCACATTAAATGAAGTATCCATTATTAAGGGAGATGTAACAGGCAATTGGGGCGCTTCCTTCTTTTCTATCACCTTTGGTTTGCAGGAAGAAATCAGAATTACAATAGAGAGGGTAGCTAAAAACGGTTTTATATTCATATACACGATGTTTCAGGAAAGAAGAGAATTGGCTTTAGTTACTAATAGAAACAACAGAAGGTTTCAGACTTTTTTGCATATTGAATACAACTGTACTCAAAAACAGAATCAATCAGATCCATTAATATTTAAAATAGGTGATTTAGAAAATTGGTATACCTGATTCTATTGTTTTAAAAAGAATCTTCGTTTTTACAAAAGTCGCTTATATGAAAAACAATACAAATACCGAAGCTATTCATTTATGCAAATCAGTTGTTAACGTATATAACAAACGTTATTGGTAATACGCAATTTCGATTTGGTTAACAATTGCTTAACCAAGAAAAAATTCAAAAGTGAAAAGTGAAAAGTCAAAATGGGGCTTATACTGTTTTGAGTGGTTTTCACGCAAAGGCGCAAAGAAATGTTATTCTGATTTCTGTGCCTTTAATTTAAGGCGCAATGGGTCGCTACGCGACAATACAAATACTTGGACAACAGGCTAAAGAGAATTCAATGAAAAGAAAAAAATTAAAAATTAAAAAGTAAAAAGTAAAAATGGGTCGCTTTTAGTTCGGGTATGACCAATTTTAACTTTTGACTTTTTACTTTTGACTTTTTACTTTTTACTTTTGACTTTTGACTTTTGACTTATAACTTTCCTCAAAACCTAAACCACGGATATGGCTCCACTTCGAAATTCAGAGCCCTTGGCAATCCATCACCTGGAATAAGTTTTAAGACAGGTTGCAGAGAGGGATTAGAAGGATATTTTTTCCCATCGAATTTTACGATATGGAATTTGCCGCCGGTTTGGATGAATAAGTCTTTCCAACCTTTAGTGATATTATTATCGATAACTATGGGGTAATTACTGACAGTAAATTTTGAAATAGTAGCCCCTTTAGCATCTAGTATATAAAATGTACAACCACCAGTACCACAGAAATACGGACCGGTAAGTCCGGTGAATATCTCTTTCTGTCCGTCAGCATTGAGATCGTATTCGAAAAATATAAACCTACGGCTGAAGGAATCAATTAAGCCCTTACTAAGATCATCTTTGAATAAAGCACTAAGCGATGCGCGTACCACTTCAGCCGTTATTTTGCTCGAAGTATTTTCGCCATATCGGGAAGCAGGTATGGTATCTGATGGATCTGGACCTGTTGGATCGGGTTCAGAAACCTCTTCAGATATCAGAACTGTATCTTTCTTTTGTTTACCCGTAGTACCTTCATCTTTACTGTTTGAGTCTGTTGTCGTTCCTGCGCATGCATACAAAATGAAGCTTGATAAAAGCATTATTAGATATTTCATAAAACAGGTTTTGGTATCAGTAATTTACTTTTTTCTTAAATGCATACGCCAAATTTTTCATTCTTTCTTTTTAAGGATAGGGAGTTTTTTCCAATAAGTCAATTGCCTCCAAACCCATTCGAAGGGACCATATTGGAAGTAGCGTAACCATAAATGACTCCAGATAATCTGAGCTGTCCATATAGCCAAGACAATTGAATAAACCTGATATCTGGGTAACTGCCCAAAGTATCCGAAACCGACTCCGTAGAAAATGATAGCAGCTAGTATGGATTGGGTCAGGTAATTGGTAAAAGCCATTTGTCCAACAGGACGCATCATCTTAAAGAACCAATCAAACAAAGGCAACTTATATAAAAGCATCAGAAAACCGAATACTCCAAGAGAACGGAGAACCCTTCCAATCTCATAAAAACTTATATCAACATGTTTTAAATATTGATAATTATTAAACCCATTTTCTATTGTTGGATGAAATTGCCAATAGCTCACTAGTGCACCAACTCCCAACCCGAGCAGAGCCATAATAGCATAGAATTTTATAGATTTCTCACCTGCCAAAATACCCATCTTAAAAAATGCCATTCCCAAAAACATGAATTCCAAAACTTCCCAGATAGAAAAATATGTATAATGTATTATTGTATCAAGATAGGAGTTGGTGCGAAACTCATAAATCTCGCCATAGGATCCAGTCATTACCTTGTTAGCTCTTTCCATACGCTTTACTTTCGCTGCTTTTGAGCTTCTTTCCCTCAATTCGTGCAAGGCCTCCAATTGTTCTTTCTGCTTAGGATTTAATTTAGTGACAGTAGTATCCATTTGTTCAATAGCCTCCCCTTTCGAAATCACACTCTTCTCCAAATACAGATCCCGGTTTTCCCTGGCAAGCATAAGAACCATACAAATACCCGCTGCCCATAATAGTTTTTTGGGTTCCCAAAGTCGAAAGGCAAGCATAATAAAACCATAGCATCCGTAATCAAACAATATATCCCCCCTCCACAAGAAAATGTAAATATTAACCAGACCGAAAAAAATAAGCCATAATTGTCTTCTGAAGAAGTAGTCCAATGGAGACACACTATCATTATTCTTTTCCTTACCACTCAAAAACAAAAGAATGCCAGCACCAAATAACAGACTAAACAAAGCCCTTTGGGTACTATCTGCCATCCAATCTACAAAATACCAGATATAATAATTGATGGTTCCAAACTCATTCTTTATAGAGGGGTCGTGCCCCATAACAGAGTAAGCCATAGATGGTATATTCATCAATAATATCCCCAAAATGGCAATGCCTCTAATGAATCTAATACCAGTATCCGATTCTTTGATTTACTGGAGCAGCATGGATTGACATAAACAAATAATTAGTTTGGTTGAAATAACACAATTGCGTTTCAGATTTTTGGGGTAACACATTTCTGGAAAGCCAAAAATTAAAAACACAGCCACTTGGAGCTGATATGCGCTATTCTAAATTATCTGATTTTTTGTTCTTTATGGGATATCCTATTCTAGTTCTTAAACCTGGGAAAGATATGCGTGAAAATAGGCACCCTATTCAAACCTCGTTAGGATAAAAAATACATACCACATAGAGCAAAGCTATCTTATTGCTGAAAATTAAAAACATGTACGACTATGTTCTATGAACACATAGAATACAGCAGGAAAATTAGCATAGGTATATAGTTTTGTTCCTGACTATGCGCCTATGTTCCTATATACAGTTGTCAAACCTAAAAGAATACATACCACATAGAGACATAGAACATAGGCAGACATAGAACTAAATAAGAAATGACCTCAATTTACTCTTGGCAACTCCTGATTTATTTTTAGATGTAATGACTGTTGTTTTCTAATAATCACAATTGAATAGACTTTCACTCCTGTATTTTTATCAAAGAAGTTCTTTAATTCAGTTGAATTTGTAATAGGCAATCCATTTATTTCCGGAATAAGATCATTACTTCTAAATCCCAACTTATAAGGCGGTGAGTTTTCCAATACATTTCGATAAAGCTACTCCACCTGAAGAATAGCCCACTCCATAGGCCGACCACTGATCACCTACCGGATCTAACAAAGGAATACCCATCCATGTATATTGATGATGACTTGGCTCCTTTTGATTCTCAACTAAAGAAATCAATTGAGGAATTTTAGGCTGCTTTGCAATAGCTTTAAGAGATGGCTTCATCACCCCAAAATCATTCATCGAGAAATTCACAAATCCAGTTTTCAAAGCTGGCGAGTTTGAATTAACCCTGAAATCCCCTTTTGATGGATCAATGAAAAGCGGGTTTCCATTCAATGAATTCAAGTCGCAGGAATTCAGCCTAAACTTTACTCTTTCTGAGCTATCACCTGCATAAAAATTATAGTCGAGTTCTTTACCCCATTTACCGGTAGCTGGAATGGAATTATCCATAATAGCAGGCTGATAGGCTTTAAAGACAATGTTCTTACTAAATACATCTCCACTATTTAAATACCACACATGTGGATGCAGTCCGTTATTGATGATGATATTGTTTGTTGCGATTCTATCAAACCCTTCTCTCATCTTCAAGCCACCATTCAATAACAGGTTATTGTAAATACGGTACCAGGAAGATCCATCATCAAGATCTATATCCCATCCATGATCGCAACGCCAGCGGTTATGACGAAGTATATTAGGTCCTAACATATCCAGATATGGCAACCCTTTTTCTTTTGCTACTTCCTTATCTGTTTCCCGGGTATCAGGTGTCCAATAACGATCGCGGCCCCATGAATTGAAACTGCCATGATCGCCGGTTTCAAGCACCGTATTGAAAATATCACAATCCTGAATTATGTGCTCACCAAAAGTCCCTTCGCTGATATTGATTCCAGCTCTGGCACATCGTAAATAGAGCAGTGTGTTACAGTAATCTTATGTGAAATGGAAATCTGAATGGGTGCTGTCTGTTTTTCATCACGACCTGTCATAGTGATAAGACAATCTTCCACCTGGCAATCTTCCGGAAAATTATCACCTATAGGACCAGGTGTTCGATCCATCGTTTGGAAGTTCTGGTTGCCATATCTGAATATTGACTTCTAACAGTTGAAGGATCGCCTACAAAAGAAACACCGTTTGCACCAGCATGATGTATATAGCACCCTTTGATTGTAATATGGTTATACTTATTTACAAAAACGGCATTCCCTCCTACCTGATCAAATTCACAATCAACAATCCGGCAGTTCTTTGCACCGTTGAAAAATATGGCTCCTCCTCGAAAAACCGTCCAGTCAGATCTCAATAAGGGTTCTTTATTCTCCATAAACGTTCTGGCAGTATGTCGAAATACAAAACCTTTCAGTTCTATATTGTTTACTGAATGCTCTTTACTTCCATAAATTCTATCAGCTGCTTCAAGCGAACTATTTCAACTTTTGCGGTAGCCAGATCTGTATCTTTTGCAGGAATATAATAAAGCATCCCTTCCACTGGAATTGAAAACCATCTCTTCAGTATCCAGCTCTTCGAAAATATTTTCAACCATTCGGAAAACTGGATGTTTTGGAGAAGGACGGTTATTCTGCCAACCACCTTCTTCTATTAAACTTCCATCATTATTCTTTCCTTTTATTACCCAATGCATATCGCCCCAGAGATAAGCATGCATGGCATGAATATATCCTTCTTGTGGATTTTTCCATTGGGAAATATGCTTGATTGAAAGTGCATCTGACAAAGAATCAGGTTTGGCTTCATGGTTACGATCCCAGGCATCAAAAACATTTTTTCCGGAAATGGCATTTGGGAATCGGGCCATACGTTGTCTTTTGCCATTTATATATAGTTGGTCAATGATTGTATTGGAAGGGATAGCAGCTTTGTAAATCCCGCTTTTATAAAGTGTCCATTTCAGTTTCAATAAACTTCCACCACTTATAATGACATCGCCTTCCTTTTCAGAAGTATATACAACTGAAGCCTTGCTATCTTTTTCGGAAAAGCTAATGGTTTCAGGGAGATAATAAGTGCCTTTGGCGAAAATGACTTTCACCTTGCTCCTAGAATCTAATGCTCTAACCAATTGCTGGGCTTTTGCAAAGCTGGCTACAGGCTTAGCTTTAGTACCTGGATTTTTATCGTTACCAAGTGGCGAAACATAAAGCACCTGTGATTTTACCGGACTAGAGGTAAGAAGGGTGAGAATGCTAACAAAGATATAGAGGGGTTTCATTAATCTACTTTTGGATAAATCGGGATGTCATCTTGTGTAAAATACAACTTCATTTTACAACCATTCTAAACTCAAAGAAAAAATAATACCGTTTTTTACAACCGAAAGAAGATGACATCTTGTGTAAAGCACAACCATTGTAATTTTTTACCTCAGAGACACAGAGAAGCATCAAACAATAAGTAGTACCTTTTAAGTTCAATCCCTGCGTCTCCGCGTCACTGCGGTAAAATGTAAATAAAATCACTAAAAACCCTTCCTGCCTTCCCGGTTATCTAATTACATCCCGAATTTTTCTAACTTGCAGACAGCATATGCAGGAATTACTAAAATCATACCAAAGGAACGAGTTCTAACCCGACTAATCGACAGGATTTCCTTTGCCTCAGATGCCGGCTTTTACCAGCTTATACCAGAAGCCGTGGTAAGACCTATAAACGAAGCTGAAATAGTATCCCTTTTCAAATTCTCTCAAAAAACAAAGAAGCCCCTGGTGTTCAGAGCCGGTGGTACCAGTTTATCGGGACAATCCGTAACCAATGGCATTTTGGTAGATATCAGTCAGCATTGGGATACAATTGCTGTTTCTGAAAACGGACATAAAGTAACCGTGCAACCTGGTATAACTGGTGCTATGGTAAATGCACGTCTTAGAAAATATGGCAGGAAGATAGGTCCCGACCCCTCAAGTATCGTTGCAGCTATGATGGGTGGTATCCTTTCCAATAATGCCAGTGGTATGTGCTGTGGCACAGCTTACAATTCTTATCATACCACCAATAGTATTCGTTTCATTCTTCCAAATGGACTAGCATTTTCAACTGCTTTAAAGGATGATTATTCCCGATTTGAAGTTGAATGCCCCTCGCTTCATGTTGGTATAATGACTATTAGAAATAATATACTAAAGAACGAAGTCCTTCATAATAAGATCCGAAAGAAATACCTTACTAAGACCACTATCGGCTATTCATTAAATGCCTTTATTGATTTTGAACATCCACTCGATATATTTGCTCACTTACTGATTGGTGCTGAAGGAACATTAGGATTTATTTCTGAAGCCATACTGGATACAATTCCTGATCCATCCTTCAAGTCTACAGCATTATTGTACTTCCCAAATATGAAAGAGGCCTGCAAAGCCATAGTGCCCCTTACAGAATATGGAGCTATGATGGTGGAGCTGATGGACCGGGCCTCTTTAAGAGCAGTTGAATCAATAGAAGGAATCGACCCCATATTAAAAGAACTACCAACAGAGGTAGCCGCTTTGATAGAATTCCAGGAAACTGACACAACCCTTTTACATAATAAAGTGGATGCTTTCTTTTGGGATTGTTCCCGTTTCTCCTTATTACGATTCCCCAGTTTTACAGAGAATGAAAAAGAAAGGGATTTTCTCTGGAAAATCAGGAAAGGATTATTTCCATCTGTAGGGGCTATCCGAAAAAGAGGCACAACTGTTATATTGGAAGATTTGGCTTTTCCTGTTCAGCACTTGGGAGATGCTATCGGCGATCTTGAATTGTTGTTTAAAAGGTTCCATTACGAAAACGCCATCATCTTTGGACATGCAAAAGATGGCAATATTCATTTCGTAGTTACACAAGCCTTTGATACAAAAGAAGAGATTGCACGTTACGACGCATTTATTAAGGAAGTTGTTGTTTTGGTGGTTGATAAATATGAAGGCAGTCTAAAAGCAGAACATGGCACTGGACGAAATATGGCACCATTTGTTGAAACAGAATGGGGAGGTGAGGCATACGAGATCATGAAGTCTATTAAAGAATTAACTGACCCTTCAGGCCTTTTAAATCCAGGTGTAATCATTAACGATAATCCACATGCCCATATAACCGAACCTGCTGAAGTAACTACCGAAAGTTGAGAGAGAGTTGATAAATGTATAGAATGCGGATACTGTGAACCCGTTTGTCCCAGCCATAACCTTACTACTTCACCAAGAAGAAGGATTGTTGTAAGAAGAGCGCTGGAAACAATGAAAAAGAAAGGCGATCGTAATGGAGTAAATGAACTTACAAAAGAATTCCAATATGAAGGCATCGACACCTGTGCTGTTGATGGATTATGCGCCGGCTCTTGTCCTGTCAATATAAATACAGGGGACCTTGTTAAACGATTAAGAAGGGAATCTCATTCTTCCTTCTCCAATTCAATTGCATTGCAGGTAGCTAAACATTTTTCGTTTGTTGAAAAATCGGTTCGTTTCTTCCTGAAAGTTGGTATAGCTATCAATAAAATATTTTGGTAAAAACAGCTTACATAACCTAACATCGTTCATAAGAAAAGGAGTTGTTGAATTCCCTTTATGGTCAAATCTTTTATTAGCGCCTCCTGATATATGGGTTGGGTAAAAAAAATAAAACCCAGGTCAAACAGCACAGAAAATACCATTGTCTATTTCCCATCCTGCATATCCCGCTTAATGGGCAATTATGAAGGAAAGGAAAAAAACATAATGGAAACATTCATGTCTGTTTGCAATAAGGCCACGATTTCAGTAATCATTCCATCGAATATCAGGCAACAATGTTGCAGTCAGCTTTTCGGATCGAAAGGATATGCCGATGCATACAGATATAAGGCGAATGAGATAATTGATGAATTATGGAAGAGTTCAGAAATGGGGAAATGGCCTGTGGTAATAGATGTAAGTTCCTGTGCATATACTCTGAAGAATTTATTGCCAGTACTGTCGGAAGAGAATAAGAAAAGATATCATCAGTTGAAAATATGGGATACTGTTGAATTCCTATACCATAATGTAATCCCAAAGAGTCCCAACATAGTTAAGCAGGGTGATATCGTTTTGCATCCTGTTTGCTCCCTCGAAAAAATGAATACCACATGGATGCTGGAAAATGTGGCCCGTCATTATGCATCAAACGTAACAATCCCATTACACACGGGTTGTTGTGGAATGGCAGGCGACCGAGGCTTCATGATTCCTGAACTGACAGCTTCGGCAACAAATAAAGAAGCCATGGAAGTAAAAGAGAAATCTTACTGGCTACTACTCCACCACTAAAACCTGTGAGTTGGCTATGACTGAAGCAACTGCAGCTAATTATGAATCCATTCTTTATTTGGTTGACGACAGATTGGGTGAATAAATTGAAAACAACGCTGTTATTATAAGACCCTGAAAAACAAGGTGTCATTTTCAAACCTGGGGCCTTTTCCAAAATTCCCCCCCTCCCTACTTTTTTTTTGAATTTCCTGTAATCTAAGGATGCCAGCTGCTACAAATGGATATAGAAAACAGAATTGAGGATGCAGATCCGAACATTTTGAGAGAAAACAAAGTTTAGCAAGAGCATTCATTCCAACTCAACTAAAGCAAAACTGTGACGGAACAGGCATTCTTAGAACAAATAAGGGCAAACCAGGGCATCATCTACAAACTTGTAGGGTTGTATGCCTATGATGCTGAGGAGAAGAAGGACTTATATCAGGAAGTGCTGCTTCAGACCTGGAAATCACTCGACAGTTTCAGAGGCGAGGCAAAATTCAGCACCTGGCTATACAGGATCTGCCTGAATACCATCTTAACCCAAAAAAGGAAGAACTCAAGAATTGACTTTAAGGAATCACTGGAAGACCTGCCAGTTTCTGTAAAGAATATAAGTGAGGAAAAACAGGATACGATACGGTTACAACAGGCAATCAGAAAACTGGCAGAGACCGACAGGGCGATCATCTCCATGCATTTGGATGGATATGACAACCCAGAAATTGCAGAAGTGATGGGTATCAGCAATAACCATGTGGCAGTGAAACTGCATCGAATCAAACAACAATTAGCAAATCTATTAAATCCGTGATGATGAATATAATTGAACAATGGAGAAATGCGGATGAGCAAAAAGACAATGATCTGAAGCCTTGCCAGAACTTCCTGTTATCAGCAAAATTACCTTTAAAAGATCCTTTAAAGAAGATAAAACAAAACCTGATCATCAATTCCATATTCGGCATTGTAATAGGCGGCATATACATCATAATCTGGTAAAATTCCCTCTTTGGCAATTATTCGTATATGTCTCTGCTTGGCATTGTATTAGGATTTACGGTTTGGGCAGTGGTGAAAGCCATTCAACTTTACCAGCAATTGGAATTAAAACATCCAGGTTATTCGGTACTGGAAAAGATGGAAGAGCATTATACCAACCTCACAAAGTTTCTAAAGCTTCAACAAAATGTAGGTTTGATAATTTACCCAATTAGTGCAGCTGGTGGTTTTATGTTGGGTGGGTATGTTGGATCAGGAAAACCTATTGAACAATTCATGAGCAAACCAACAGTATTGATTGCACTTGTTATTTCTATCATTGTGCTGGTTCCTTTATGTCACTATTTCGCCAAGTGGATGAATAAAAAAGCGTTTGGTCAATTCGCGGATGTTTTGAAACAGAATATTGAGACGTTGAAGAATGGGGTAAAAAATAAAGTCGAAAATCAAAAAAAATGGAAAAAGAACTTACAACACAGAAACCCAATTATAACTTTAACAAGTACGGTTATATAGCGTTTGTAATGGCTGGCATTGCATTTCTATTTCTTAAAGAATGGTCAAATGTTATAATATTTATCGGATTAGCATTGGTGTTTGATCCATTCATTGATACGAAACTGCCTTTCCCAAAAAGGCCCTTATATGGCAAAATTAATTTTTGTAATTGGACTTGCTGCGGTGATAATGAAATCTTCATCAAGTATTAACATAAGCCCTTATAATGTCGATATTTAAATCTCTGAAAGCCTTAGGCGAGTATTTCCCATTTTGTTTCTTTTAAAGAAGTGATTGAACTCTCTTCTCATTTAACAAAGTATATCTATAAAAGAGCATATTTTGCGGAAGGAAAAAAGCATAGGTTTTTGTAATTGATGGTATGTTCCGCCAATTCTATACAAAAGATATACCCCACTTATTTCTTTTTTGAAGATTCATTCATGAAGAATAGCCATCACTAATTACTATCGAATTCAACAACTGCTAAGATGCCATTTCTGACAAGTCATGGTTTGGCAAATTCGGCCGATTGCAATATATTGGCTTAGAAGAAAGGATGGTTAGTCTTACACTTCAGAATCAGAAGAAGATACAGGAGTTATTATTGGGTAATAAAAGAAATGGGTTCATAACTAATTATCTTGGTATCCACTCCTGTTCTGCCGTATTCGTAAAAGACTTTGCTTCTCAAAAAAAAGAAATAATTTATTATAAGCATGCTGATGTCTGGAGCTAAAAATAATAGACCCCAATCCTGTCACCAGGATAGTCCCAATAAATGTTGATTAAAAAAATAAATACCACCACTAAAGGTCATAGCCAAATTCTTCAACTCGTTGTTAATCAAATAACCTATACTTCATTCAGCATCTAAGCCCAAATCCAAGTGGTGGGAAGAAAATAAATGGCCACCGATGTCATGGCAACCTCTTCTAATTTGATGGTGTATTTCATTTCATTGATTATAAGAAACTAAAATAGCGCTATCCTCAAACAAAAGTTATATTCCAAAAGAAACGCTGTTAACCTGATAATAATCAAACCCAAATCAAACCCTGCTCATTTGAAAAGTTCCGGATGAACTTTCCCTTTGTGACATGAAATCAACCATCAAAGGGAGCCTGGTAGCTTTGCTATCACTGCTCTTGATAATAGCCGGGGCCAATGCCCAAAAAAAGATAGGCATTGACCTTGCGGGTATCCGTAATATGCATAGTCATATCAATGGATTGAATGTTAGCGCCTTCTACCATTTCTCTGAGAAAATAGTTGCAGGGGTTGAAGTAAACAGATTCTTCCCGAGCGATAGAAAAAAAGGAACAGAAGATATAAAACTCTCTGCCTGGGATATTGATTTCAACGTTCACTACCTGATGCCTATCCACCATAACTGGAAATTCTATCCTGTAACAGGCATCAGCCATACTTCAGAAAAAGAAGTTACACGGGAATTCAATGAAAAACTATATGAAAGATTCTGGTCCTTTAATACTGGTGCCGGAATGCTTTGGGAAGTAGGCCATTGGTCACCCCATATAGAATATGTGTATACCTGGGGACTTATAAACCAGCAATTCCTATTAGCTGGCTTAAGCTATGAAATTGAATGGGGTAACAAAAAGCATCATGGGAGGGAATAGCATTTTTTTATAGCTATTCTTCTGTCCTGCTCTCTTACCGGTATTGCCAATTAAGCAGTCAAAAAAAATATCAGGCTCCTGATAAGGTTTTATGCCTTATCAATCACTTTTTTCCTTAATTTGAGAGCCACGGTTGCTAGTCCGAATTAGGACCGGCAACCTTTTTTATTTAAACCAACTGCTATGACTGGTGAACAACTGCTGGCGCAATATGCCCGCCCTCATACCTGGGACGAGATGATGGGGCCCGATGCTATCCGGGAGCCTTATCGTTCCCTGCTGAATGCTATTGGACAATTATCCGTTTCCCAATTGCAACAGAAAGACCTGCAGGCAGGGGAATTGTTCATGAATCAGGGTATTACATTCACTGTTTACAGCGACGATGCCGGCATTGAACGGATTTTCCCATTTGACATAATTCCCCGTATCATAACAGCAGCTGAATGGGCTAAGATTGAATCCGGCATCAAACAACGTTTAAAAGCACTGAACCTTTTCCTGAAAGATATCTACCACGACCAGCAGATATTGAAAGATAAAGTAATACCCCCATGGCTTATAGGGTCATGTCCGCATTTTACCCGGGAAGTATTCGGCATCAATGTTCCATACGACATCTATGTACATATTTCCGGAATCGACCTGATTCGTGGAGAAGATGGCAGTTTCTATATTCTGGAAGATAATCTGCGTACTCCTTCAGGTGTATCTTATATGCTCGAGAACCGGGAAGTAACCAAAAGGATATTCGCCGATCAGCTTGCTACGAACCATGTAAAGATGGTGAATAACTATCCTTTATTGCTTCACTCTATATTATTATCACTTTCCCCAAGACCGGTAAGTAATCCAGTAGCTGTTATCCTTACACCTGGTGTATATAATTCAGCTTATTACGAGCATACTTTCCTTGCCCGCCAAATGGGAATTCCATTGGTGGAAGGTCGTGACCTTGTTATCAGCAATCATAAAGTGTATATGAAAACAACCCATGGTCTCGACCAGGTGGATGTGATCTATAGAAGGATTGATGATGAATACCTTGATCCATTAACTTTCAGACCCGATAGCGCTCTGGGCGTTCCAGGTTTGATCGGTGCTTACAGAAAAGGGAATGTTGCCATAGTAAACGCTGTGGGAAATGGAGTGGCCGATGATAAAGCAGTATATGCTTATGTACCGGCAATGATTCGGTATTACCTGAATGAAGAACCGATTCTGCCCAATGTTCCTACCTATCATATGAATGATGAAGAAGCGAGAGAACATGTGTTCAAGAATATAGAATCGATGGTATTGAAACGTACCAACCAATCTGGTGGCTACGGAATGCTGATGGGCAATAAGGCTACTGAAGAAGAGATTGAAGACTTCCGGAAGAAAGTGATTGAAAACCCAAGGGAATTCATTGCCCAGCCCATTATAAAACTCTCAACTGTTCCTTGCTTTATCGATGGAAAAATTCAACCGCGACATGTTGACTTAAGACCATATGCCCTATGTGGTCCTTCAGGAATTGAAATTGTTCCCGGTGGATTAACAAGGGTGGCGTTAAGGGAAGGCTCGTTGGTGGTGAATTCTTCGCAGGGGGGAGGGAGTAAGGATACTTGGGTAGTTGGGTAGTCGGGAAGACCGAAAGTCCGAAAGTCCGGAAGACCGGAAGAGAATACAAATACAAGTAGGGAAGTAAGGTAGTAGGGAAGTTAGGAAGGAGGGTAAATATTATTTGAGAATGAGAAAAAAAGATTTCATTTAACGATTAAAAATATGTCAGCTATTAGTGGATGTATTACTTCCGGTCTTTCGGACTTACGGTCTTCCGGACTGCATTACTAAATAACTGACTATAAACTAAACACATGCTTAGTAGAATTGCGGATTCAATGTTTTGGCTCAACCGTTACCTGGAAAGGTCTGAGGGTATGTTACGCATGCTACAGACGAGCTATGTATTATCGCTCGACAAAGGGCCAACAGGTATGAATAGCTGGAAACCCTTGTTGCAGATCTTTACAGGATTGCCTGACCCTGCTATTGAAATTCTGGAAGACAATCACACAGAAGCAGTAAATCTCTTATTGCTTGATGCCAAGAATCTGAACTCACTTAAGGTGATATTGAATCGGGCAAGGGAGAATGCTCGTGGTATGCAAGATCACGTAACAAAAGAAGTGTGGGAACAGGTGAACCATATGTATCATCTCATCAATAGTCCGAAAACTGCTGAGCATTTACATAGCAGCGATAACCTGGGTACTATCGAACATCTGCTGAAAAACTGTCTCTTGTATACTGGTATTACCGACAGCACCATGCCCCGTGGAATGAGCTGGAGTTTTATGAACCTCGGGAAGTATATTGAACGTTGTTTGATGACCATTGAACTGATCGACAAACAATACAAGACCATCGATTATGATATGAGCCAAAGCAAGGATATCCTTTATTGGAGAGGCCTTTTGTTTTCCCTTTCGGGCTATGAATTCCATTTGAAGAATTACAGAAGCACGGATTATAACTATAATGTGGCGCACCAGGTAATCTTCAACCCGCAGTTCCCCCACTCCATCATGTATAGCCTTTCACGAATCAAAAAATATCTGGATGATGTGGTGAAGGAGAACAATCCATCTGAGAAATATTCCCTTTTGAAACAATTCGGACGTTTGTATAGTCATGTTGAATTTGCAGACTTCGAATGGATCAAAAGAAGCGGGTTGCCTGAATATTTAGGTGAAACCCGTGGGAACCTTTTACAATTCTCAAGATCGCTTAGCCAATCATTCTTCTCTTATTCTTAAGTTTGCACCATGTCTGTTTTCAAAATACATCACATCACTAAGTACCAATACGAACGACCCGTATCTGAAAGCGTCAACGAAATCCGCATCTTCCCCCTGCAATGCCCGGAGCAAGAAGTGTTACAGCACGACCTGAACATCACCAATCATCCGGAGATGCATATTTTCACAGACTATTGGGGAAATAAGACAGGTCAATTCAGTTTGGTTGAATCGCATACAGAACTTACCATAGAAAGCAAACTATTGGTGAGAACTACCCAGCCAGCCGATTTCAACCTAAACTTCATAAGCACCTTTGAACAATTAGCCGATGAAGTAAGGGACCAATTGCCATTGATGGAATTGAATCGTCCCGATTCTATATTAAGACAAGATCTTATTGAAGAAATATGTAAGCAAGTATATTCTCCTGAAAAAAGTATAGCAGAAGTGGTATCCATAGCCAATGCTTACATATTCGAGCACTTCACTTATACAAAGGGAATCACTACTATCGAAACAACAGTAGACGAAATATTGGAACACAAGGAAGGTGTTTGCCAGGATTTTGCTCATATACTACTGCAAATACTGAGAACGCTTGCTATCCCCTGCCGTTATGTTAGTGGTTATATCTGTCCGAATAAAAATGGCATGCGCGGAGAAGGAGCTACCCACGCCTGGGTGGATGCGTGGATTCCAGGTAGTGGCTGGACGGGTATTGACCCAACCAATAATATCTGGGTTACCAATAATCACGTGAAGCTGGCTGTTGGCCGTAATTTCAGTGATTGCACTCCGGTGAAAGGAAGTTTCAAAGGTCCTGCTAAACAAGAATTATATGTATTGGTTTCTGTAGGCTATGAAGATGGACATGTATTCCAGGAAACAACACAGGTACAAATGGAGAAACAGGAAAAATTGGATGCTGCTGCAGCAGAAGCTAAGATAATTGCAGAGTTATATAATTCTCATCAGCAACAGCAGCAGCAACAACAATAAATCAAGTTGTCATTTTTTGTAAGAAGGAAAATGCGATTGTAATATCGGTTGTAATTGTTCACTTAACAAGCTTGATAGATAATCAGCCCCTTCATTGGAGAAATGTGCCTTATCGTAATAGTACTTACTATTCTTTGGCATCAAGGCAGCCAGATCTATACATGGTACATCTTTTTCCTTACATAAGTTACGCATCACATCATTATACTTTTCGAGCACCATCCATTCCAGCTTACCATTTCGGTGTCCATGCAATTCACGTTCTTCAAGGTTTATGCCTGTTGAAGGATCAACCCCTTTTCCGAATAAGAAAGGCTGCGTAAGCATAACAGGCAATATACCATGAATCTTACAGGTATCGATTATGCCAGACAATCTTTTGCTATACGCCTCAAGATATGGGTCTTGCAGAAGTAAGGTTTCATTGATTATAGAATCAGAAAGCCGAAGCGTCGGTAAATCATTAAAAGGCATCAGGGCGTTAGTGGTATTATTCATCCTTTGTGCTTTCCATCCTCTAGAAAGATTCAGGAAAAGATTCAGCACTTCGCTGTTCTCAAATATATAATGCCTGAAATCGGTATAGGCCCCTCTTGTATTCATCTTATCATGAAAAGAGGGTTCGTCGTTCTCAATTTCATTGATACCTGTAAGAAATAAAATCACTTTTGGGTGAAGTTTCACCAGATAATCGTTCAAGAGAATTTCATGTCCGAAAGTGGAATGTCCATCCAAACCGGCATTATTCATCCAAATATGATTAAAGGAATCTTCCAGCTTCTTACCGAGTAACCAGGGCCAGGTCTTAGTATCGTTCAGGAAATGGCAGGCGGTGGTACTTCCTCCAACAGTAATCATCGTTAACGTGCTATCTGGAGAAGAAGGCCATTCGGGACCACGGAAGCCCATGCTATTCCTTGTATTGGTGATATGGGGTTCCAGCCGGGGGTTGATGCTATTATCAATCTGCAACTGCTGGTTTACAGGCAATACTATCTTATCGCCCTTAAGTCTCAAATGAAAAGGGTCGAAAATGCGAAGCACCAGTTCCAACAAAATAAATACAGCAACAAGAAGATAGACTATGTACAATAGTCGCTTAAGAACTGATTTCTTTTTTGCTGTTGCTTTCTTTTCCATTCAGGGTTAAAATTACTCATTTTATTACTTACATTCGGGAACCACTTACCAAAACACTTGCCATGAGTCTGCTGATAGTTGCCTGTTGCATCATTCTGCTGGTATTGCTGATTACCTGGGTGAAATTGAACCCTTTTCTCGCCTTTTTAGTGGTATCGCTTCTTGCTGGCTGGTGGTTGGGTATTCCTGTTGAGCAACTTACAAATTCTGTAAAAAAAGGCATTGGCGATATGCTGGGTGAACTGGTCATCATTATTTGCGTAGGCGCCATGTTAGGAAAGATAGTAGCAGAAACAGGGGCTGCACAGAAAATATCAAATGTGCTGATGAAAACTTTTGGAGAAAAGTATTTTCAGTGGGCTATGATGGTAACGGGTTTTATTGTGGGTATCCCTTTGTTTTATAATGTAGGGTTCGTTCTGTTGGTGCCTTTGATTTTCTCAGTAGTCTATCAAACAAAACTACCTGCTGTATATGTTGGGATACCAATGTTGGCAGCCCTTTCAGTAACACATGGCTTTCTTCCACCCCACCCTTCTCCAAGTGCATTGGTTGCTCAGTTTCATGCGAACCTTGGACTAACACTTTTATATGGAATAATCATTGCTATTCCGGCAATAATAATTGCAGGACCTGTTTTCGCCCAAACTTTAAAAAAGATTCCATCTGTTCCTCTTCAGACTTTTCAACCCAAACATATTCCAGACAATGAACTGCCAGGCACTTTCAATAGTTTTATATCTTCTCTGCTGCCTGTATTCCTTCTAATTATTACCACTTCGTTACCATTTATTGTTTCTGTAACTGGACCTGCTGCATCGTTCCTGAAATTCATAGGGGACCCTGTAATTGTGATGTTACTGTCATTGTTCACAGCAACCATTTCATTGGGTGTTGCCAATGGACATTCGATTAAGAAAATAATGGACTTCTATGGCGATGCTGTAAAAGATGTGGCATTGATATTATTGATTGTTGCTGGAGCGGGCGCATTAAAACAGATTTTTATCGATAGTGGTGTAAGTGTTGCGATAGGATCGATATTACAAGAATGGAAGTTGAATCCACTTATTCTCGGGTGGCTGATTGCAGCAGTAATCAGAGTATGTCTGGGCTCAGCAACGGTTGCTGGTCTCACCGCTGCCGGCATCATGGCTCCGGTAATGGCTGCTACAAACACCAATCCTAACCTGATGGTATTATCTATCGGTGCCGGTAGTATTATTTTTTAACACGTAAACGACTCCGGTTTCTGGATGTTTAAGGAATATTTTAACCTCACAGTAAAAGACACCATAAAGTCATGGTCGCTCATGGAAACTATTGTAGCAATAGTTGGTTTATTGGGTGTTCTATTATTACAATTGGTGGTTCCTTCCTCTTGATTAACTTTACAAAAAAGAATCATATGCCTTCTATAGAAGAAAAACTCGCTAGTCTTGGCTATACCCTGCCAACACTTCCCGGCTCCAAAGGAATTTACAAACCTGTATTGGAAGTAGGTAACCTGCTTTATTATTCAGGCCATGTATCTATCAATACCGATGGAACATTCATTGTAGGTAAAGTGGGTGATGAAGTAGATGACACGGAAGCAAAAAGAGCAGCACTTCAATGTGGTCTCGCCATACTCGCCTCTGTAAAAAATCATTATGGCAGTCTCGACAAAATCAAACGTGTGGTAAAAATCCTCGGTATGGTGAATGCCGTTCCCGAATACACAAAACACGCCCTTATCATAAACGGCTGCAGTGAATTGTTTGTGCAATTATGGGGAGAAGAAAATGGTAAAGGTGTAAGAAGTGCGGTGGGGATGGGTAGTTTGCCGAATAATGTGGCGGTGGAGATTGAGGGGGTGTTTGAAATTTGAAAATTTGGGAATTTGAAAATTTGAAAATGTCAATTAGTTGGCAGGATTCATTTTAAAAGATTTTCAAATTTTCAAATTCCCAAATTTTCAAATTTTCATATTCGACCTTTTCAAATTTTCAAATTCCCAAATTTTCAAATTTCTCTTCATGGCCTGGTACCACCTCTCATCCCCCTCCTCCCTCGACACCCCCGCCCTCATCGTATTTCCAGACAGGGTGAAACGTAATATACAAACTGCCATCAAAATGGTGGGAGATGTAAATAGATTGAGACCGCATGTAAAAACGAATAAATCAGCTGATGCAATTCAACTGATGATGGATGCCGGTATCACAAAATTCAAGTGTGCTACCATTGCTGAAGCAGAGTTATTGGGAATGGTGAAAGCAAAAGATGTGGTGTTGGCATACCAGCCATTGGGACCAAAACTGGATCGGTTTATACAAGTAATCAAAAAATATCCTGATACAAAATTTAGTTGCCTTACAGATAATGCAAGTGCTGCTGAAGAACAATCAATAACATTTGCAGCAGCTGGTTTGAAAGTACCTGTATATGTTGACCTTAATGTAGGCATGAACCGAACGGGAATAAAACCAGGTCCTGAAGTACTGAAACTGTATAAACAAATTACGGACAGCAATGGTTTACTTCCTGCTGGCCTTCATGCTTATGATGGCCATTTAAGAAGCAGTGATATTAATGAAAGAACCAGGCAATGCGATGAGGGATTTAAAGAAGTAGAGAAGATGGCAGCAGCCATAAGAGCCATGGGATTACCATTGCAAACGATAATTGCCGGTGGTTCACCTGCATTCCCAATTCATGCAAAAAGAATAGAGGTGGAATGCAGTCCAGGCACATTCATCTATTGGGATAAAGGCTATAGTGATCTTTGTCCTGAACAGGATTTTCTTCCGGCAGCGGTTCTTGTAACGAGAGTTATATCTCTCCCTTCTTCAACCAGAATCTGTACCGACCTTGGACATAAATCTGTTGCCGCAGAAAATGAAATCGGCAAACGTATCTCATTCCTGAATGTTGAAGGGCTAACACCGGTCGGACAAAGTGAAGAGCACCTCGTACTAGAAACCAAGGAAGGACATAATTTTAAGACAGGAGATATATTCTATGGTATTCCTTATCATATTTGTCCAACGGTAGCTTTGTATGAAAAAGTGTATACTGTGGAGAATGGGGAAGTGAGTGGGAGTTGGAGGAATGTGGCGAGAGACAGGGTGATAACTATCTAATTTGAAAATTTGATGATTTGAAAATTTGAAAATGAACAGCCAAATTCATTTTACCGCGGAGACGCGAAGGGCTTTCCTCTGCGTCTCCGCGTCTCCGCGGTAAAAAAATCAAAAAAGTAAAAACTCTCAGAAACTAGTCGGCCATCTGGAACCTATTGAACCACGCAAAACCATTGAACCTAAAAAGTTGCCATGCTTACAATAGACGCCCACCTCGACCTCTCCATGAACGCTCTCGAATGGAACCGTGACCTACGGCAACCTGTTGCTGCCATTCGTGAACGGGAGAAAGGAATGACTGATAAAACAGATCGTGGAAAGAATACCGTTAGCTTACCGGAACTAAGGAAGGCTGATATGGGATTGGTAGTGGCAACACAGATCGCTCGTTATGTTGCTCCCGATAATCCTTTACCTGGTTGGCATTCACCTGAACAGGCATGGGCACAAACACAGGGACAACTAGCCTGGTACAAAGCCATGGAGGAACAGGGTGAAATGATAATGGTTAAAGATCTTCGCTCATTAGAATTACAAATTGCCATATGGAATGATGGAAGTCCGAATGAGGGAAAACCTATCGGCTATATATTGAGTCTTGAAGGCGCTGATTCAATTGTAACACTGAATCATCTGGAAAGAGCGTATGAATATGGATTGAGGGCCTTGGGTCCTGCTCACTATGGTCCTGGACGTTACGCTAATGGAACAGATGCTACAGGAAAAATGAAACAGAACGGTCTTGATCTTTTAAAAGAGATGGAGCGCTTGAATATTATTCTTGATGCCACTCATCTTTGCGACGACGCATTCTGGCAGGCATTAGATAATTTTAATGGTTCCGTTTGGGCCAGTCATAATAATTGCCGATCGATAGTAGATCATAATCGTCAGTTCAGTGATGATATGATTAAGGCTTTGATTGAAAGAGATGCAGTGATCGGTGCTGCATTCGATGCCTGGATGATTGTTCCGAATTGGATAAGAAGACAATCGGATCCGGTATCGATGAAATGCAATATGGAAAGACTGGCCGACCATATTGATCATATCTGTCAGATCGCTGGCAACTGTAACCATATCGGCATCGGAACCGATCTGGATGGTGGTTATGGAAGGGAACAAAGTCCTTATGATATCGACACTATTGTTGATGTACAAAGACTACCTGAAATATTAGCGAAACGTGGTTATTCAAAAGAAGACCTGGAAAAGTTCAGGAGTGGTAACTGGCTTCGCATTATAAGAAATACCTGGAAAAAGCAATAGTATTATATCACATTACAGAATAAAACACATGAACATCTCTCCTAAAGAACTGGATCAATTGATAAGAAACCGCAGAAGTGTATTTGCTGGACAATTTGAACCGGGTAAACAGATTCCGGACGAAATCATACTAGAGATATTGGAAAACGCCAACAATGCTCCAACTCATAAACTTACTGAACCTTGGCGTTTTCACATATTTACAGGAAAAGGATTGGAAACATTTGCAATGCAGCAATCTGAACTATATAAGGAATTGGCGGGCGAAAATTTCAAAGAAAAAACCTTTGAAGGACTGAAGACGACCCCAATGAAATGTTCTCATATCCTGTCAATAGGCCTTAAGCGTAATAATTCTGTACCGGAAATGGAAGAGATTGCAGCAGTGGCCTGTGCGGTTCAATCTATTTACCTGAGTGCCGAAGCTTATGGTATTGGTGGTTACTGGAGCACGGGAGGCATTACCTATAAAGAAGAGGCAAAGCAACTATTTGGATTAGAACCTGAAGATAAACTGATGGGCTTTTTCTATCTCGGTTATATAAAAACGCCCTCAGTAAAGAGAACACCTGGAGCATTGGCTGATAAAATTAAATGGATCAGGGACTAAAAGCCCACCAAAGAATAGAACTTGGTCTACAAAAAAGGGCATTTGGTCGCAAGAAACCCCAAATCATCCCTTTTATGTAAATAAGATATTAATTTGCCGGCATGAAAAAAGCATGGTATAGTAATAAATGGGTGACAGTACTACTTCACTGTACATTCTGGCTATTGCTATTTTCAATGCCGTTCCTGTTAAGGCCAGCTTCTGGCGACCAACGTCCGGCAGACCGTAATGCAGATGACGGTGTTACTCTTTATTATATCGTCAACAATCTTTTCTGGATAGGATTATTCTACCTGAATGCATTGGTTCTGGTACCAAAGATTCTCAATACCAGGAAACTCTGGATCTTCATTGCTGTTCATATCGTTTTATTCGGTGTGTATTTAGGTATCGGCTGGGGCAATTCCCTATTATTAAAGAATCAGTGGCATCTGAATTTCAGGGTTCATTTCATGTTCACATTCTTTATTTACCAATTCATGCTAGCTGTAAGTACTGCATATAGATTGATAGGTGATAGAATGGTTGCCGATCAGTTGGCAAAGGAAAAAGAAAATGAGAACCTGAAGACTGAATTGTCACTTTTAAGAAGCCAGGTTAGTCCCCATTTCATGTTCAACGTGTTGAACAATATGGTGGCATTAGCCAGGAAACAATCTGACCAGCTCGAACCTTCCCTCATAAAGCTTTCTTCCCTGATGCGTTATATGCTTTATGAAACCGATGGAGAGAAAGTTTCCCTCGAAAAAGAGATGGATTATCTGCAAAGTTATATCGACTTACAGCGTCAACGTTACGGTAAGAATCTCCAGATAAATGTCAATTTCAGAGAAAGTGATTCAGCCTATGAAATAGAACCCATGTTGCTTATTCCCTTCGTAGAGAATGCCTTCAAACATGGAACTGGTTTTATAGAAAATCCACAGATCGATATTTCTTTACAGGTGGAAAATAAGACATTGAAATTTGATGTTAAGAATCGTTTTCAGGCAGATAGTGTTGAAATAAAAGACAAGACATCCGGTATCGGATTGACAAACGTACAACGCCGTCTGCAGTTATTATATGGAAAGAATCATCAGCTATCTATCAATAAAAATGATGGCTGGTTCACCACATCCCTTCAACTAAAACTTTCCTGATGCTGCGTTGTCTGGCCATAGATGATGAACCCCTTGCACTGGAATTGCTGGAAGATAATATCAGCAAGGTTCCCTTCCTGCAATTGGTAGCTGCTTGCAGCAACCCGATAGAAGCCATGAAAGTATTGGAAACAGAGTCGGTAGACCTTGTTTTCCTCGATATACAAATGCCCGGACTAACAGGTTTGCAATTCATCCAAAGTCTGGCTAAAAAGCCTTTGTTCATATTGATCACAGCTTACGAAAAATATGCATTGGAAGGCTATAACCTCGATGTAGTGGACTATCTCGTTAAACCTGTACCACTCGACAGATTTGTAAAAGCCTGTCACAAAGCAAGGGAATTGTTCCAATTAAGAAATGCTGCGACTGAATCAACAACAACAACAGCAGCACCTGCATTAGCAGTAAAGCCAGACTATATATTCGTTAACGTTGATTATATTTTATTGAAAGTGGTTCTTTCCGATATATTATGGGTAGAAGGATTGAAGGATTATATCAAGATCAATCTTAAAAGCCAGCCCAATAAGCCCATTGTTACCCGTATGAGCATGAAATCGATTGAAGAGGAATTACCTGCCGACCGGTTTCTGCGCATCCACAAGTCCTTTATCGTAAACAAGGACCAGATAACTTCTCTCCGCAAAACAAGCGTATTCATCGGCACTCATGAGCTGCCGGTTAGCGACCTTTACAAAGACGCGATTCAGGCATTTACAGGCCGCACGGGTCAATAGTCAAACCTTGATTTCCAGTCTTTTCCACCAACTTTCTCCCGATTCCATTCTTTGGTAGCAACATTTCGCCATTTCGTCTCATTTGCCTCTATACAGGCGAAGGCTGTGCTACTTTTACATCGTCAAACAAGCAATAAATAACAATTAAAAGATTATATATGAAAAAGCAAACCCTCCTCCTGATCCTTATCGCAGCCTTATCATTTGGTACTGCCTCTGCAAACACAAAATCAGACATCCCTTCAACTGTACTTTCTGCTTTCAACCAGGAGTATGTAAATGCTTCAGCTATCAGCTGGGTGGAAGGAGCCAATTGGTTTAAAGCAAGTTTTAAAGTAGATGGTGTTTACCTTACTGCCTATTATAACACTTTGGGTGAAACAATCGGAGTATCACGCAACATCACTACCAGCCAATTACCATTGTCATTATTGAAAGATGTAAAAGAAAACTATGCTGACTATTGGATATCTGACCTTTTCGAACTGGCTTTGAATGATGATACCACTTATTATATCACATTGGAAAATGCCGACGAAACAATTGTACTGGAAGGTCATGATGGCTACTGGTCATATTATAAAAAGACTAAGAAAGGTTGATTTTTGATTAAGATTCTGTGACTAGAATCGGACTGCCTCTGAAAGAGGCAGTCTTTTTTTTGACTGGGATTTGTGGGATTTTTTTGATTAGCTGGGATTGAATACAGGGGTCTAAAAGCGGTTGGCACTTTTAAATGGTACAGAAAATACAAATACAATAACCGCAGAGGCGCAGAGACGCAGAGGAAAGTACAACTGCGTCTCCGCGTCTCTGCGGTAAAAAACCAAAAAAATAAACCCTTTTACAATTACTCTGCCCTTTGGAACCTCTTGAACTTCTTAAACCTATTGGACCTGACACCCAGTCGTCGCAACATTTCCCCAATTCGTCTCAATTGCCCCAAACAGCCGCCATCCCGAGCTAGTTTTACAACACAAATCAAACAAATGAAAAAGACACTCGCTATTGTTGTACTCTTCCTCACCACCCTTACCAGCTGGGCTCAATTTCCTGGCGCCCCTGCCGGTGGTAAAGGAGGACAGCAAATACCCAATATGGGACATATATACGGTAAAGTAACCGACACGGCTGGCAAGCCGATGGAAGGTGCTTCTGTAGTATTACTTCAGAATAAATTCGATACTGTTTCAAAAAAGAGAAAAGAAATATTACTGAAAGGTATCGTTACAAAAGCTAATGGTGAATTCAGCTTTGCAGAACTCCCCATCATGGCTACTTTGAAAATTAAAATCTCCGCAACTGGTTTTGTGAATTATGAAGCACCAGTGGCGTTCCAGATGAAAATGCCAGCAGGCGGTGGACAACCTACCAGTTCAGATCCTGCTGCCAGTATGAATGCCTTGAATGGAGTATTGAATTCATTTGAAAAAGACCTGGGCAATATCAAACTGAACGTGGATGTGAAACAATTGCAGGCTGTAACAGTTACTGCAAGCAAGCCACTCTTGAAAATGGATATTGATAAGAAAGTATTCAATGTAGAGAAGAACCTCGTTAGTGCTGGTGGAACTGCATTGGATATCATGAAAAACGTGCCTAGTGTACAAGTGGATATAGATGGAAATGTATTACTCCGTAATGCACCTCCACAATTATATATTGATGGAAGACCTACCACCCTCAGCTTAGACCAGATTCCTGCAGATGCCATTGAAAGTGTGGAAGTGATAACCAACCCTTCTGCAAAATTTGATGCCTCTGGTGGTAATGCAGGTATCCTGAATATTGTACTTAAGAAAAACAAGAAGACAGGCTATAATGGAAACCTGAGAGCAGGTGTTGATAAATATGGTGCCCTAAATGGTGGTGGCGATATCAATCTTCGTCAGGAAAAATTCAATATATCTGCCAGCATCAATGCTAACCAGATGAAGAGTAAAACAACTGGTACTACAGAAAGACTCAACTTTGGAAGCATCCCTGAAACAATGATCAATCAGGAAAACAAGAATAATATGAATGGTGGCTTCCAGTTCGGAAGACTCGGATTTGATTATTTCTTATCAAACAGAACTACTATTTCTTTAGGCGCTATTAAAGTTCATGGAGAATTCAATCCGGAAGAAACTATCAAGATCGGCACAGACTCACTTTATAATTCCGGTACATTAAAAAGTTACAGTGAAAGACTATCCACAGGTAAAAGAAGCTTTAATGCAAACGGATTCCAATTGGGCATGAAGCAATTGTTCCCAAGGGAAGGTGAAGAGCTGACAGCTGACATGAATTTCTTCTCAGGAAAAAATGAAGGACATACCGACTACAATACAGAATACTTCTCTTCAAGCACAGGTCCAAAGACCGGATTTATGAAACAGAACATGGTCAATAACGGCACCAACCAGTTCCTGACTATTCAATCAGATTATGTTCGTCCTTTCAAAGGAAGTACAAAACTGGAAACAGGGGTTCGTGCCCAATTGAGAAAACTCAGTAACGATAATTTCAATTATTTACTTGATCCTATCTCTAATCAGTTTGTATTGGTGCCGTCTGCCACCAGCAACTATAAGAACAACGATAATGTATATGCTGCGTATGTTTCTTTTGCCAGTGCTATCAAAGACTTTGGATACAAGGTTGGATTAAGGGCAGAAAGCTCTGAATACAATGGTGAGTTGACCAATACCGGAGAGAAATTCAGCAATAAATATCCTGTAAGCCTATTCCCATCTGTCTTCCTCAGCCAAAAACTCAAAGGCAAACAGGAATTACAGATGAGTTATACCAGAAGGATCAATCGTCCGAATTTCTTCCAATTGTTACCATTCACAGATTATACCGATCCGTTGAATATAACAAAGGGTAATTCAAACCTTGTTCCTGAATTCACGAACTCAGTAGAGATGTCGTATTCAAAGACATTCAAAGGAAACCACTTCCTGTTGATCTCTACTTATTTCAAGTATACTACAAACCTGATCACTCGTTACCAGGAGAAGCAATTTGATCCGGTTATAGGTTCAGAAGTTTTGGTAAGCACTTTCATTAATGCCAATTCCAGTTATACTACAGGCGTTGAAGCAACTTCTACTAATCCATTGACTAAATGGTGGGATCTTACCAGCAATATCAATGTATACAATAGTAAGATCAACACTGATAATATAAGCGGTAGTACCTCACAAGATGCATTATGGAGTTGGTTTGGAAAGGTGAATAACAATTTCAAGTTGCCTGCTAATTTCAGCATCCAGCTTTCTGGAACTTACCAATCAAAGACAAACCTTCCTGTTAACCAGAACAGCGGTTTTGGTCCCCCGATGAGCCAATCACAAAGTGCAGCGCAGGGATATAACAAACCAACTTATGGAGTAGATATAGCTGTGAAGAAAAGTTTCCTGAAAAACAATGCGGCATCTGCTACTTTGAGCTTCAATGACATTTTCAGGACCCGTATCCAGGAACAGTATTCTTATAACAACTATTTCACTCAGAACTACTATCGTTTGAGAGATCCTCAGATGATCCGCTTAACTTTCACTTACCGTTTCGGTAAGATGGACCTCTCCCTCTTCAAGAGAAAGAACCTGAAGAATATGGGAGAAGGCATGCAGGGGGCTTCTGAAGGAATGCAACAATAATCGTACATTCATACAGCGGAAATGACAAGGTCGTTTCCGCTGTATCATTTAACCTAACAACTTGCTTTTATGAAAAAGTTCAGGCCATTTTCCTGGGCACTTACTGCACTAGTTGCCCTTTTCCTCTTCTTATCATTTGCTAACCCCAATCAAAAATCAGCTTTCCGCGATCTGAATAAGAACGGAAAGATGGATGTTTATGAAGACAAATCTCAGTCCGTTGATAAACGTGTTGAAGACTTGTTGAGCCAGATGAACCTCGACGAAAAAGCTGGTTCCTTATTCATCAATGGAACCCTTATCAATGAGGATGGAAGCATTGATAAGAAAGAAGGGGCTCAGGGTTTTGCAGCCCGTCTACCATCAAGCATTGAATTGATGCGTGATAAGAAGATGAACCATTTCAATTACTGGCAGGCACCCGATGTTACAGAAATGGCCATCGGTTATAATGCGATTCAGAAATATGCAGAAGAGAAAACACGATTAGGCATTCCTGTTACTATCTATTCTGATCCCCGTCATTATTTCAGTAATAATATTTTTGCATTGGCGGCCAATAGTTTCACCCAATGGCCGGAACAGATGGGATTTGCTGCAATAGGTGACGCGAAATTAATGCAGCAATTCGGCGACATCGCCCGTCAGGAATATATAGCAGTCGGTATAAGGGGTGCCCTGCACCCAATGGCCGATCTGGCTACCGAACCCCGTTGGCCACGTATCAGTGGTACCTTCGGAGAAGATGCCAAACTATCTGCTAAAATGATCGAAGCTTATATATTAGGTTTCCAGGGAACTCAATTAGGTACCGCCAGTGTTGCCTGTATGACCAAACATTTCAGCGGTGGCGGTCCTCAGAAAGAAGGGTTGGACCCACACTTTGAATTCCAGAAAGGACAAGTATATCCAGGAAATAATTTCAACTATCATCTTATTCCATTTGAAGCAGCTTTCAAAGTGCATACTGCTGCCATCATGCCTTACTATGGAATACCTACCGACCAAACCAGTGAGAATGTTGGTTTCTCTTATAATAAAGACATCATTACAGGATTACTTCGCAACAAATATCATTATGATGGAATTGTTTGTACAGACTGGGGATTAGTTACTGATACCCGTATGGGCCCGGTTGTTTGGCCAGCCCGTGCCTGGGGTGTTGAAAAACTGACACCGGAAGAAAGGGTACAGAAAATCATCAATGCAGGTGTTGACCAGTTCGGTGGAGAAAGTTGTCCTGAACATATCATCAGCCTTGTAAAAGCAGGAAAACTGTCAGAGAAAAGAATCGATGAATCGGTTCGCAGAGTATTGCGTCAGAAATTCATTCTTGGTTTATTTGACAATCCTTATGTAGATGTGGAAAAAGCAAAAGCTACTGTAGGAAAAGCAGAGGAAAAAAAGTAGCGGAACTGGCACAACGACGCGCTATGACTTTGCTGAAAAATGATAATAAAGTATTGCCACTGGCAACAGGCAAATGGAAGATCTATGTTCGAAATGTTGATCCAAAAGTAGCTGCCCAATATGGTACAGTTGTAAGCAAACCGGAAGAAGCAGACTTCGCTATCCTTCGTTTGAATACTCCATGGGTTCCAGTAGAATCAGATAATTTCATGGCAAGAGGTTTCCACCATGGTGATCTCGATTTCAAAGGCACACTTAAAGACTCTATCATTCAACTTTTAAAAACTGTTCCAACCATTGTTGATATTTATATTGACCGTCCTGCAGTAATCCCAGAAATAAACTCTTTTTTAGCAAAGGTTTATTCGCCGATTTCGGTGCCAGTGATGCAGCGGTATTGGATGTAATATTCGGGAAAGCAAAACCAGGAGGCAAACTACCATTGGAATTACCTTCCTCAATGGATGCGGTACGTAATCAAAAGGAAGATGTGCCGTATGATTCGAAGAACCCGTTGTATAAATTCGGTTACGGTCTGAGTTATTAATACATCTGCCGGGAAAACGGAAAAACGGGAATTGTTTTATTTAAATTAGTTGCAGCACTGGATGTAATTCAATTTAAAGACGACACATTGAGACTCAGAATTAAAATGCTTCAAAATTTATTAATTAATAAAAACGAATTGTATCAATAAAATAATTTCCCGCTTTACCGCCTTCCCGGCAAAAACAAACATGAATACACGCAGAAAATTCCTCCTCCAATCAGCTGCCCTCGCAACAGGTGGACTATTATTAAAAAATAACGCCATGGCCTCTTTCTTCCAAAAGGAAGCTGCAAGACCCATGGGCTTACAGTTATTCACTTTCTTCAATGAAATCGATAATGATGTGCCTGGTACTATCAAGAAAATAGCAGCGGTTGGTTACAAAGAAATAGAATCAGCTTTCAGCAAGAAAGGAGGTTATTATGGAATGAAGTCAAAAGAATGGGCTTCTTTCCTCAGAGATAATGGTCTTTCATGGAAATCGCACCATGTATTAGGAGCTCCTTTCAAAATGCCTCCAGGAGCTAAAATGCCAACCGGTCCCGATGGAAAACCACCACCATTCCACCAATGAAAAACCTGCAAGACAATATGCAGGAACTGGTAGATGATGCTGCAGAAGGCGGCGTAAAATATCTGGTTTGCGCTAATACCCCTATCAATACAATCGACGATATCCATTCTTCTATCGAAACATTAAATAAAACAGATGAAGCCTGCGCCAAAGCAGGTATCGGTTTTGCTTATCATAATCATGATGCAGAGTTCAGGCCTGTAGATGGAAAAATTCCTTATGAATTATTCCTTTCTCAAACAAAGATGAAAATGGAATTGGATCTGGCCTGGTGCACAAAAGGGGGCAATGACCCTGTGGATCTTTTCAAAAAACATCCGGGCCGTTTTCCTTTATGGCATGTAAAGGATTTGGATAAGGCGATGAATGAAATTCTTCCCGTTGGAGAAGGAACTATCGATTATGGAAGAATATTCGCAAACGCAGATAAATCAGGCATGAAGCATTTTTTCATAGAGCATGATATGCCAAAAGATGCATTGGCCAGTATTACTACCAGCTATGCGAATCTGACAAAGCTGTTTGGTAAGAGTTAAAAAGGAGATGGACTGATAGCCGTCCAGCCACCATCAATGATAATTGTTTGCCCGGTAATTTGCCGGGCATTTTTATGCACCAGGAATAACGCGGCATTTGCAATATCGGTTGTCGTAGCCGGCCGACCCATGGGTGTTAATTGCGACCACACTTGTTTATAAGAAGCATCTTCCAAAGTTCTTTCAGTTAGTGTGGCACCAGGAGCAATCGTATTAACATTGATGCCATAGTGGCACCAGGAGCAATCGTATTAACATTGATGCCATACTGAGATATTTCTATCACCAGATTTTTAGCCAGCATTTCAATACCAGCTTTTGTCATAGCATAGGCCGCTAATTGTTTATGTGCCTGATGTCCCACAACAGAAGATGTAAATAAAATACTGCCGCCTTCTTTTTGTTGCTTCATTTGTTTTGCTGCCGCTTGAGCTAAAAAGAAAGTACCCGCCATATTCACTTGCATCACTTTCGAAAACGATTCAGGTGTATAATCAAAGAAGTCGCTGAAGAGTGTAACACCTGCATTGGCAATGGCGATATCCAATTGTCCATATTTCTTCACTATATCATCCACCATTTTCCTGATAAAACCAGTATCACCAACATCACCCACCATAGCTTCGCATTGTCCACCTTCATTCCTTATATTTTCCGCTGCTTTCTCAGCCAACACTGCATCTACATCATTCAAAATTACATTGGCACCAGACAATGCCAACTGTCGGCATATTTCGTAACCGATGCCCTGGCCGGCGCCGGTGATGAGGGCGGTTTGAGACTCGAAATTGTAGACACTCATACTTGTTTCATTTTACCCTAATGAATAATGTGGAAATATGAAAATGTGGAAATGTGAAAATTAAACAGCCGGTCAAAATTAAATTGTTTATTTATCATACTCTGGCCGGCTGCTTAATTTCCACATTTCCATATTTCCACATTTTCTAATTAAAATTAGTGTGAATCCCGCGTCACCACACTCCCACTCCCCCCTTTCAAAAAATCCAGATCCGCACCTAAATGCGATTGCTCAACGGTTCGAACATATAAACTTACATACCCACGACCCGGATCAGCGGCTTTTGATTTCCAGGTTTTCTTTCTTTCATCAAGTTCCTGTTGTGATACTTTTAGTTGAAGACTTCTGTTCTGTACGTCGAGTTCAATTACGTCGCCATTCTGTACCACAGCAAAATTTCCTCCTGCTGCTGCCTCAGGAGAAGCATGAAGAATAACAGTGCCGAATCCGGTGCCACTCATGCGACCATCAGATATGCGGACCATATCGGTAACCCCTTGTGTCAATAGTTTCTTTGGCAAAGCCATATTACCCACTTCAGGCATTCCGGGATAACCCATTGGACCTACATTCTTTAATACTAATACGGAACTTTCATCCACTTCAAGATTAGGATCATCGATTCTTGCTTTATAGTCGTCAATATCTTCAAACACTACTGCTTTTCCACTATGCTTCATTAAATGGGCACTGGCAGCAGAGGGTTTCACTACCGCACCCGACTCACAAAGATTGCCCTTTAATACAATGATACCTGAAACTGGATTGATAGGGTTTGATGTTGTAGCTACTATATCTCGGTTATAACATTCAGCATCTCCAACATTCGCTTCAACTGATTTTCCTGTTACAGTAATCGCCTCTTTATTCAATGACCCTAAAAGTTCTTTCATTACTGCAGGTAATCCACCGGCATAGTAAAGATCTTCCATGAAGTATTTACCGGATGGCTGGATATTTGCCAGCAATGGAATATCGTTTGAATAGGTATCAAAATCTTCCAAAGTAAGATCCACTCCTATCCTTCCTGCAATTGCCAGTAGGTGAATCACGAAATTGGTTGAACCTCCAATGGCTGCATTTACTTTGATGGCATTTTCAAAGGCGGCTCTTGTCAATACTTTCGAAGGAGTCAAATCTTCCTTCACCATTTCAACAATCCGTAAACCAGAATATTGCGCCAACACTTTTCTTCTTGAATCGGCTGCAGGAATAGCTGCATTACCAGGCAAAGTCAATCCCAATGCTTCTACCATACAAGCCATGGAAGAGGCGGTACCCATAACAGCGCAATGGCCACGACTGCGGCACATACTTGCTTCTGCTTCACCTAACTCCGCTTCACTCATTTGTCCGGAGCGTATGGCATCGTTGAAACGCCATACATCACTGGTACCAATCTCTTTTCCTTTATAATGTCCCGTAAGCATTGGACCACCAGATACTACGATTGCAGGAATATCTACACTACAGGCCCCCATCACTAAAGCGGGAGTAGTCTTATCACATCCGCAAAGCAATACTACCCCATCAACAGGATTCGCCCTTATCGATTCTTCCACATCCATGCTCACCAGGTTACGGTATAGCATAGCCGTGGGTTTTATCAATGTTTCTCCCAACGACATCACCGGGAACTCCACTGGAAATCCGCCTGCTTGCAATATCCCTCTCTTTACACTCTCAGCTAATTCCCGGAAATGGGCATTACAAGGTGTAAGTTCACTCCAGGTATTACAGATACCAATCACAGGCCTTCCCTGAAATTCAAAATCCGGTATGCCCTGATTCTTCATCCAGGCGCGGTAGATAAAACCGTCTTTGCCTTTTTTCCCGAACCAACCCCGGCTGCGTAGTTCCTTTTCCATTTTAAAAAGTATGTTTAGTTCAAAATGTTCAATAAGTTTAACAAGTTCAAAAGGGCGAACTAATAGCTAGCCTTTTGATATATTAAGTTTTTTCACCGCAGAGACGCGGAGACGCGATGGGCTTTCCTCTGCGTCTCCGCGTCTCTGCGGTGAAAATGTATTTGCATTCCCAAATTTTCAAATTATCAAATTTTCAAATTACCCCTCCAAATATATTAATTCCTTAGCTTGCAATATGACTTTAAAAAGAATACGCACCGCCCTTGTAGGCTATGGTTTAGGAGGCAAATGCTTCCACGCTCCTTTCATTGCCAGCTTACCCGAATATGAACTGGTAGCCGTATTGGAAAGAAACAAAAACGAAAGCCAGGAAAGATATCCATGGGTGAAAGTGGTTCGCAGTATGGAAGAGTTACTGGAAGATGAGTCCATTGAATTGGTTGTAATCACTACACCAAACTTTAGCCATTTCCCATTAGCGAAACAAGCCTTATTAGCAGGAAGAAATGTGGTGGTTGATAAACCGATGACTGTTACATTGGCTGAAGCACAAGAGTTGATTGATCTTGCAAAATCGACTGGTAAAATATTGAGTCCCTACCAGAACAGAAGATACGCCAGCGATTCAAGAACCGTAAAGAAAGTGATTGATGAAAAACTGCTTGGCGATGTCTGGGAATTCGAAGCGCAATTCAATCGCTTCCGTCCTGAGCTAAAGAATAGCTGGAAAGAAACCCCTGTTGGTGGTAGTGGTATCTTATACGATCTGGGTGCTCATCTTATTGATCAGGCATTGACATTATTTGGAACACCCATTTCGATCTATGCCGATATCCGTCGCCAGCGACCCGGTACAGAAGCAGATGATTATTTCGATATAGACCTTGATTTCGGAAATGTAAAAGCAAGTTTGAAAGCCGGTATGATGGTAAGGGAACAAGGTCCTCGCATAATGATCCAGGGAACAAAGGGCTCCTTTATAAAATATGGCGATGATCCACAAGATATGGATGCCCGTGCCGGTAAAATGCCCACCGATCCTACCTGGGGATTAGAACCTGAAGACTACTATGGATTATTGCACACCGAATTAAATGGTGAAATCATAAAGAAGCGCATTCCTTCTGAAAAAGGCGACTTCGGTATCTACTATCAAAACCTATATAAGTCTCTGGTAAACGGAGTCCCACTAACGGAAAAACCGGAGCATGGGTATAATGTGGTAAGGTTGATTGAACTTGCGATGGAAAGCTCTGCGACAGGTTCGAAACTTAAAGTTGAAGGATTGAAATAGTTCAATAAGTTCAATAAGTTCCAGAGGGCTGACTAATAGCAGTCAGTATTATTTTTTTACTTTTTTTTAACCGCAGAGGCGCGGTGACGCAGGAGACTTTCCTCCGCGTCTCTGCGCCTCTGCGGTTTAAAAAATTACAATACATTTAAAGACTGCAATTAGTCTGCCCTTTGGAACCTATTGAATTAATACAACTTTTTGAACCTTTTTATTTTATTGGAGGCAAAATTTCAACCCCTCTTCTTGTAGCTTTTATACGAGCCAAATCGTCAGGGGACCAAACTTCTTGTTGATCTACATTTAAGAGAACCAGCATTATTCTTGATTTTGTATTGGTTAATGCAGCATCAACACATGGCTTCACATCGCGCTTCAAAACCTTTTTTCCTATCCATTTCGCCCAGGTAATCAATACAATAAAATCCACTGAATCTGTATTAATTTTCTTGAAATTACTGCCATCGGGTTCAAGCATGAAATTACTATAGTCTGAAAAGCTGACACTATCTGAATAATCATATACTTTATCCTTATCCAGATTATTTAAAAAATAAAGGGGCGCTGGACCACAGGCATTAGCCGCACCCGGAAGATTCATAAACTTTCCATCAGCATTGAATACATATGTTTTTGTAAGAGTTAGATCCAAACTAAATTGCTGATACCCTTCAAAATTTGCAATCACCTGCCTCCCTTTATCCATTTCCAAAGAATGAAGAAATTGCTTAATACTTTCTCTATTCTCAACTCTTGGTTTTTTGACACCATTTAATAAAAACAAAGTAGATGTACACGAATAAAATGAAGTCAGGGAGAAAAGGACTATTAAGATGTTTGATCTCATAAATGGAAATTTATATTGCATAAAACACCTGCCAAAATTGGGAGATAGTAAATTAACCAATTACTTCCATATGGTAACTATGTCGATCACACTAATTAAAGTTGGCAAACTTAAAAGGTTCCATAAGTTCAAGAAGTTCCAAAGGTTCCATAGGGCTGACTAATAGTAAGCCTTTTGATATATTAAGTTTTTTTCAGAGGCGCGGAGACGCGGAGGAAAGTCCCCTGCGTCTCCGCGCCTCTGCGGTTATAAAATTACAGCACTCAAAGATTGCTATTAGTCAGCCCTATGGAACTTATTGAACCTATGGAACATTTTGAACTTATCAAACAGCCATGAGACTACACCCCCTCACATCACTATTATCCACCCTCCCCAGCACCTCAAACATACCGTTATCGTGTAACCGACCTGCATCGTCAGTGGCAATAAAAGAACAGGAATAGATATTGGCAAGGTCGATGACATTGATAACCCCTCTTGACGAAGTTTGTGAGGATACGGAAAAAGGATCGTCTTCTTCCCTTACGAGTATTTTCATCCAGGGCGGACATTCAAACAATCCATCCCCTTTTGAGTACGCCTGTGATAATAGTTCCGTCATTCCATATTCAGAATGGATTTTGTTGACACCGAAAGCGGTTTTTAATTTTTCATGCACCTGAAAGCGGGTCAACTCTTCCCTTCTTCCTTTCATACCACCCGTTTCCATTATGATGGTATTCTTTAATGGTATTTGGAAGTTTTCGGCGAAATCGAGTAGTCCGAAAGTGACGCCGATTAAAAGAGTGGGCTGTTGCTTTTCTTCCAATTCCTTTAATGTATCAGCCAACTTTTGATGCTCGTATAAATAAAACCCGCTTTGCGGATGTTTGGAGTCTTTGATCAGTTGATCCACCATCAAAACAAGGGAGGAATGCTGGCGCTCCAGATAAGACGGCAACAGTCCTAAAACGCAGTAGTCTTCTACCTTTCCATATTCCCTTTCAAATCCCTTGCGGAAGCTCTCCAGGTATATAGCCAGTTTTCTCACTTCATGCCTGCTATTGATGGAGTTTGTGGTGCCACTGCTTTCAAAAATGGCTTCCGGGGCGAAGTCGCCCACTGTAACAGCCTGTGACTTAAAAAAGCTAATGGGTAAAAAAGGGATCTGCTCCACCAACTGAATGGCGGCAATATCCGTATGTATAGCATCGACAAATGCTTTGTAAACGGCATTATGACGGTACTGAAAATGAAAGGTTTCGAGGGCCAGGGCCGTAAAACCCTTTTCCCCGGTAGTAAAAATTTTATGCTCAAATTCACAGTCCATATACCTAAGTTCCGGGTCTACCCGTTACATTTGTACTTAATAAATCTTTCTATGCGCCGATACCTGCTGATAGCGACCGCATTATTTCTTACAGTAGCCTGTGGCAAAGATAAGCTGGCTACCAAACCCTCTATAAAATTAAAGTCTACCAGCGGTAGTTTTATTCCCAGTGGCGGTGGTTTTAGTGCAGAACTGGAATTTGCCGATAAGGAAGGCGATATCAGCAACACTCTTTTTATTCAGAAAATTCGCACCAATAAGAAAGTGGTTCCCACCATCCGTGATACTTTTTCATTAGAAGTGGCTGAGTTCAACCGCACTTCCAGAGGAAATATCCGGGTAAACCTCTCCTATCAGAATCACCTGGTTTCAGCTATCAATCCCCCAAACCTTGGCGGCAACCCACCGGTTTATGAAGATGATAGCCTTATTATCCGTTTTGTACTCAGGGACCTTGGAGGAAATGTAAGTGATACGGTTTCCACCAGTGCTATTGTTGTAAGCAGAAATTAACCGCCCAACTAATACATGTTGTTTTTAAAGTCTTTATTAAGAAGACTATCCGATGGTTTTCTATTCACCAGTCTATTTCTATCCTTCGGAGCGGGCCTCATGGCTCATCAGACTTTCCAACTGCTTCATTTACCAGCAAATGAGGAAAGGAATCTTCAGTATTTCATATTTTTCGCCACGCTTTGCAGCTATAATTTCCATTGGTGGCTGACTCCTTTTTCAGCATCCGAACTCAACCGGTCAAAATGGAGTATCAATAACCGATGGGTTCACGAAATATTGATATTGGTCGGTGCCATTGGAAGCGCCTGGTGGGCATATCCCCTTATAAAATACTGGCCAGCCATTCTCCCTTCCATAGTGCTTACTTTCCTTTATTCAGCTCCAAAACTTCCTTTCTGGCCCTTCATACACCTTAAGAAATTCGCCTATGGTAAAACGATTTTTCTTTCAATGGTCTGGATGTATGTAACCACGGCACTGCCAATCTGGGTCAGTGGAAACGGGTTTGATATTCCCGAACTATTATTCTGCATAAGCCGCTTTTTCGGCATCTATGCCATTTGCATCCTTTTCGACTGGCGAGATAGGGAAACGGATAAAAAAGAAGGTATAAAAAGCCTCATTACCTGGTTTGAAGAGAAGGGAATTGACCGTCTTTTTTCCTTTTCATTGGTGGTTTTCAGTACATCGACTATCGCCCTTATTAATTATGGTATTCCGGCCTATACACTATTGGTAGTGCTTTTACCCGGTGCGCTTACAGCACTACTCTATAAAAGAGCCAAAAAGGACTTTTCAGACTATCTCTATTATTTTGTGCTCGATGGATTGATGCTTCTGTCATCAGCTATCACCATATTCCTTCCTTTTTGATTATTTTTGACCCAATAACACATTAGCTATGGCAAAAAAGGCGAGTCCGAAGGCAAGTTCAAAGTCAATTCTGAAAGATTCCTCATTAACATTCCTGCGGAATTATATCAACAATGCGTCTCCGGTAGGTTTTGAAAGCTGGGGACAGAAATTATGGATTGAATACCTGAAACCGTATATCGACACTCATTATGTAGATCCTTATGGAACCGCTGTGGGAGTAATAAATCCAGAGCACCCATTCAAGATTGTAATAGAAGCCCATGCTGATGAAATCAGTTGGTTTGTAAACTATATCACTGCCGATGGACTTATCTACCTGAAAAGAAATGGTGGAGTTGACCATCAAACAGCTCCTGCTTCAAGAGTATTCATACATGGTAAAAAAGGACCCGTTAAAGCGGTATTCGGATGGCCTGCTATCCATACCCGTATCGGCACGCCAGATCAGAAAGAAGCACAACCTCGCACCGATAATTTATGGCTGGATTGTGGTGCCAGAAACAGGAAAGAAGTAGCTGCTTTAGGAATTCATATTGGTGCCGTAGTAACCTATCAGGATGGATATGATGAATTAGCTAATGGAAATTTAATCGGTCGCGCTTTCGATAACCGTATCGGTGGATTCATGATTGCTGAAGTAGCCCGACTCATAAAAGAGAACAAGAAGAAATTACCTTTCGGTTTATATATTGTTAATGCTGTTCAGGAAGAAATTGGTTTACGTGGTGCTGAAATGATAGCCCGTCGTATAAAGCCGAATATGGCCATAGTAACCGATGTTACCCATGATACAAGCACCCCTCTTATCAATAAGAATATTGAAGGAGATGTACAATGCGGTAAAGGACCATCATTATCTTATGCACCTGCAGTTCATAATAAACTGTTGGGCATTGTTGAAACAGTAGCTGAATCAAAAAAGATACCTGTACAATGGCGCGCCCTTAGCCGCAGTACTGGAACAGACACCGATTCATTCGCATATGCAAATGATGGCTGTCCTTCAGTTCTTATTTCAATCCCACTTCGCTATATGCACACCACCGTAGAAATGTTGCATAAGGATGATATAGAAAACACGATCAAACTTATGTATGAAACGTTGCTAACTTTATCACCTAAAACCAATCTGAACTACCTGTGATAGTTAATACCATCTTATTGTATGTTGATCCGGGTAGCGGAAGTTATTTGGTGCAGGTGATAATTGCAGCCATACTGGGGGGATTATTTTATTTCAAGACCCTATGGTGGCGAGTGAAAGCATTCTTCTCCAAATCAAAGAAAGAAGAACCTCCTACGAACGAAACACCCCATGAATAAGGCAATACCTCATCCGGCATCCTTTAAGGATCCGGCCGGTTTCATATTTGAATCGGACGGGAATTTGTACCGGCAGGTAAATAACTCCTATAAAAAAGAGTATGATGCTTTCATGTCGGGTGGACTCTATAAACTTTTTACAGAGCAAGGATCATTAGTTCCACATACAGAGATAAGTGAATATCTTACCCAGACTACTGAATGGTATAAAACCCTGAAAGTTGAGCGATTACCCGTTATCTCATACGCCTATGAATGGAGTTTTGATCAATTGAAAGACGCTGCTCTCCTAACACTATCAATCGCAAAAAAATCCATTGAAAAGGGAATGATATTGAAAGATGCCACTCCCTTCAATATTCAGTTTAAAGATGGCAAACCCGTTTTCATCGATACGCTTTCATGGGAATTGTATGATGAAACAAAACCATGGGTGGCCTATCGTCAATTCTGTGAATGTTTCCTCTATCCATTATATCTGGAGCATTATTTAAAGGCAGATTTCATTCCTTTGCTTTCTCATTATATCAATGGAATTCCAGGCGATGTAACCGCCAAGCTGTTACCATGGACAAGCAAATGGAACCTGGGTGTACGACTTCATGTTTTATTACAGCAAAATGTAAAGAAACAAGCTTCTGCATCTGCATCACGAAAAATTGTTTTTAGTAAAAACAAGATGCTGAACTTATTGCAGCATCTTGAATCCATCATTCAATCTCTGCAGTCTGGCTATACCAGTACCAGTACCTGGAGTGATTACTATGACCATACCATTTTAGGGAAAGAGTATTTGGATGCAAAAGAAAAACTGATAAATAAGATCGAAGCCCCCCTTCATTATAATACAGTTCTTGACCTTGGTGCAAATGATGGCTTTTTCTCTAAATTAATAGCAGCAAAAGGCAAGCAGGTTATTGCAGCAGATTTCGATAGCCAATGTATCAATAATCTGTACAATGTAATAAAGAAGGATAAAGTAAAGAACATTTATCCTCTTGTACTGGATTTATCGAACCCAAGTGCAGGGGTCGGATTCAACAATACCGAAAGAAGTAGTTTTTTTGAAAGAACTAAGTCTGACTTGGTTTTAGCACTGGCATTAGTGCATCACCTGGCCATTTCAAAGAATATTCCCTTTCCAAAACAAGCAGCTTTCTTTGCTTCAATAGCTCCGCAACTTATCATTGAGTTTGTACCCAATACCGATGACAAGGCAAAGGAGATGCTGAAAGGAAGAGAAAGCACATTTCTTGATTATACCGAAACAATATTCGAGAAATCATTTTCCGAATATTATTCCATTGAAAACAAAGAACAGGTGCCTGGAACAACGCGGGTGCTTTATTATATGAAGAGAAAATAATCATGCTGCGAATCATTCAGAAATACCCGCTTTACCTATTCCTTTTACCGGTCTTTTTTGTAATGCATGGGTTTGTAGAAAACCTTGGCTTTATTGACTGGAAAGAAGCCATGTTATTATTATTATCTTACTGGGGTCTAACGTTCAGCATTGCTTTCTTTTCATATTTCTTTTTCCGTAACTGGAACAGGGCAGCACTTATCACCACTTTCTGGATGTCGTTCTTTTTCTTTTTCGGAGCAATGCACGAATTCCTGAAAGAGCACTCTCCTATCAGGCTATTCACCCGTTATAGTTTTCTACTTACAGCAGCATTATCTATTCTTTTCATTTTATTTATCTATTTCAAGAAAACAAGAAAACCCTTCCACCGCTTTAGTGTTTATCTCAACTCATTGTTGTTGATTTATATATTGCTCGATCTTGGCACAGCAATATGGAAAACCACAAACCCTAATAACAGCAACCGGTTTTCTGTTTATGATTTCGGTAAGCAGAATAGCTATAAGGTTTGTGACACCTGTACAAAAAACAATATCTATCTTTTATTATTCGATGAGTATGGCAACCCCCTCTCATTAAAAGAGCAGTACGGCTTCAATAACGATATCGATAGTTTCCTCCAAAGTCGTGGCTTCCAGGTGCAGTTCCATAGCCGTTCGAACTATAATTTCACAGCATTTTCCATGGCCTCTGCCTTTAACATGTCGTATATAGATGGCATCAAGGATATAAAAGCAGTTACAGCAGAAGATTACGCCAACAGCACTCTGCTGGTACGGGATAACGAAGCCATCAAGTTTCTCGATGCTCAGGGTTATGAGATTGTAAACTATTCAGTATTTGATTTGGCAGGTAATCCTTCAATGGTGAATCAATCCTTCCTGCCACTAAAAACAAAACTGCTTTCAGACCGTACTTTGTTCGCGCATCTGAATAAGGATATCGGTTGGTTACTGATAACACGATTTCCTTTCAACTTATTTAAACAAAATCACTTCCTGAAACATCGGGATAATAATGTGAAGTTTCATGAACTTACTTTACAGGCCTCAAGTAAGAAAAGTGCCAAGCCAAGATTTATCTATTCTCATTTCTATCTGCCCCACCCACCCTATTTCTATGATAAGAATGGAGTAGAAAAAGATGAAACCACTATTTATAATGAATATACAAGCAACCCACCCGAATCGTATTTGGAATATGTGTTGTATACAGATAAGAAAATAAAAGAACTGGTAGATACTATACAGCACAACGACCCAAAAGCCACCATAATTGTTCTGAGTGATCATGGCTACAGAGCGAAGAATTCAACCCAATACACTCATTTTTTCAGAAACCTCAATGCAGTATATTACCCCGATAAAGATTACACGGGTTTATACGATAGCATCACTTCTGTAAATCAGTTCAGGGTCATCTTCAACAAATTGTTCCACGAACAATTTCCATTGCAGAAAGATTCGACTATTTTGTTGATTGATAAAATAGCCCTTCCGAATAAATAAGAAGGTTTGAATATTGTTCCGGAGTTACTATCTATTTTTTCCACTGAAATTGGAAAAGGAGAAGGTTAAACCCACCTGATGGTTTACAATACTGTTTTGATAATTTGCCCTGCTATACCTGAATTGCCATTTCTTAAGGATAATTCCAACTCCAAGAGAAAATCCATTCAACCCATTACCTGCATTGCCTATATTGAGTTCTTTTCTTCGCAGGTAATTGTAACCGGCACTCAGTTCTATCTTATCTCCAATAAATAACTGAGTAGCTAAAACAATATGTCTGAAAGCACCATCAACAAAACCTTTTGACACTGCTGCATTGCCATTTGGATTAGTGTCGGTGGTGTCGGCATACCTGTTATTCAGGTTCTGTAATTGGTGAAGGGTTAATGAAAACTGCAGAGGAGCTTTTGCTAATTTCTTTGATACTCCTAACCGTAAATCGAATGGCAAATCACCTTTGGAAGTACCATCATACGATTTTATTTGAGTACCCATATTCTGGGCAACAAATGCCATTTGCAATAAATGAGCCGTATCCGTGTAGGTAACTGCTATGTCTAATGCCACTGCTGCTGAACGGTAAATGCCGTAAGAAGAATGAATGAATTTAAGAGATGCCCCATAACGCCAGCGTTCCATATAGGTTCTGCTTGCCATCAGTGAAATGGAATAATCAGTTGGTCTGAAATTTCCCAATACAGAGCCTCCCGCATCCGTTTGTACTGTATTGCCATAATCGAAAAACTGGACACCGATTCCGAAATTCGTATTTAGTTTTTTATGCCGATAGCCCGTTATTAAGTTATAGTTCCTGATAGACCCAGGCAGGGAATGGAAAACGGCTTGCATTTGTCCGTTCATTTTATCCTGAAGCTGTGAAGGGTTCTGGAAAGCCAATCCTATATCATCCGATTGCTGGCTTATATTGATTCCACCCAGTGCAGACAATTGTGGTGAGGCTGCGGCCTTCAGGAAATTATACTGGCTGCTACCCCCAAGCGTTTGTGCATCGAGATAGAATGAAATAATAAGGAGGCTGAATAATAATCCGCATCTAACCACAGGGCTAAATTAATCAATCCTTTTCACCATCAACACCTCTACCATAAACAATAAATGAGAAAATATTTTATTATGTACCGGCCTAATTAAACAAAAAATCCCCCATCGAAATGGGGGATCATTTAACCCTTAAAACAACCAACATGAAAAAAATGACACTAATAAATAACAGGCTGGTTGCAATATTGTTTGAAACGGTTTGAATTTTATACCAAAGCCAGATCAAGTACTTGCTGCAATGTCTTTACATAATGGAACTGAATGCCTTTGATGAATCCTGGGTCGATGGATTCGATATCCTTTTCATTCTGCCAACATAAAATGATCTCTTTTATTCCAGCTCTCTTTGCTGCCAGCACTTTTTCTTTTATTCCTCCAACAGGCAATACCTGACCGCGAAGTGTAATCTCACCCGTCATAGCTAAAAACGGTTTAACTTTTCTGCCTGTTAATGCCGAAGCCAATGAACACATCATCGTAATACCTGCACTAGGACCATCTTTTGGAACGGCCCCTTCGGGCACATGCACATGTATCGATTTGGTGGAGAAGAAGTCTGGTTCCAGATCCAGTTTCTTTGAATTGGCTTGTAAATAAGATAAAGCCGTTGAAGCACTTTCCTTCATTACATTACCGAGATTACCTGTCAGTTTTAATTCACCCTTGCCTTCGCTGAGACTGGTCTCAATAAATAAGATATCGCCACCAACATAGGTCCATGCTAGTCCTACCGCCACACCAGGCATAACTGCCACCTTATACATATCATTGCTGTATCGTGGCTTACCCAAAATCTTTTCTACATCCTTACCGGTAAGTATCGCTTTCACTTTATCCTTCATCACAAACTCTCTTGCTTCATATCGCATAATTGAAGCCAGTTGCCTGTCCAATTCCCTCACACCGCTTTCTCTGGTATAGTCCTGAATGATTTTCTCAAGCACCTTATCTCCAATCTTGAATGTGAAATCTTTCAGTCCATGTGCTTCTTTTTGCTTCGGCACCAAATGTCGTTTCGCTATCTCCATTTTCTCTTCTACTGCATAACCGTTCAAATCTATTATTTCCAAACGATCTCTTAATGCAGGTTGAATGTTCTGGAGATTGTTTGCAGTTGCTATGAACAAAACCTTGCTGAGGTCGTATTCCAATTCCAGATAGTTATCATAGAAAGTATGATTCTGTTCAGGATCCAAAACTTCGAGCAATGCGGAAGAAGGATCACCTCTCTGATCACTTCCTACTTTATCTATTTCATCCAGTATCATTACCGGATTAGAAGATTTGATCTTTCTGATCGATTGCAATAACCTACCCGGCATAGCACCGATATAGGTTTTACGATGACCGCGTATTTCACTTTCATCATGAAGACCACCCAAACTCAATCGAACATATTTCCTGCCAATGGCGGCTGCTATACTTCTTCCTAATGATGTTTTACCGATACCGGGAGGACCCACAAAACAAAGTATGGGACTTTTCATATCTCCCTTCAGTTTCAATACTGCCAGATATTCAAGTATCCTTTCTTTTACCTTATCCATTCCATAATGATCCTTGTCCAACACTTTTTTGGCTTTCTTAAGATCGTAGGAATCTTCTGTATAATCCTGCCATGGCAGATCCAACATCAGATCGAGATGGTTATACACCACTGAATAGTCAGGAGTACTTGGATGCATACGCTCCAATTTCTCAATCCCTTTCTTGAACATCTCCTTGGCAGCAACAGTCCACTTCTTATTTTCAGCTTTTTTCGCCAATTCCTTTACTTCCCTTTCATTTGCATCACCACCTAATTCTTCCTTGATGCTTTTCATCTGTTGCTGCAGGAAGTAATCGCGTTGCTGTTTATCAAGTTCTGTCTTAGTCTTATTCGTCACTTTATTCTTCAGTTCAGCAAACTGCAATTCACGCTGTAATAACTGCATGAGCAGGTCTGCGCGCTCCTGAAGGTTATTCAGTTGCAGCAGTTGTTGTTTTTCAGCCAACCCTGTATTAAGGTTGCTGGCAACAAAGTGAATCAGGAAAGAAGGGTTCTCGATATTCTTGAGAATGATCGAGGCTTCTGTTGGAATATTTGGGGAGAGTTGAATGATTTGTCCGGCCAGATCCTTGATAGTTGCCACATACGCTTCAAAATCTTCAGAAGGCGTAGCGGTTTCTTCTTCCAACAGTAATATCTGGGCCTTGAAATATGGATCTTCAGAAATTATCGTACCAATCTGGAATCTTTTCCTTCCCTGGATAATCACGGTTGTTCCCCCATCAGGCATTTTTATCAGTTTCACAATCCTTGCCACCGTTCCTATGGATTCCAGATCATTTACTGTGGGGTCTTCCACGTTACTGTCTTTCTGCGCCACTACCCCCACCAACTTGTCAGCCTTATAAGCGTCGTTGATAGCCTTTATACTTTTATCGCGGCCAACGGTAATGGGAAGCACTACTCCTGGGAATAAAACTGTATTTCGAAGGGGTAAAAGTGGTAATTCGTTGGGAATCACTACTTCAGGCCCGCTATCACCTTCCTGTTCGTTGATAGGGATGATAGGGATGAAGTCCATTTCCTCCTCATTCTGTAAATAAAAACTCTTTTCTTTCATATAAATTAATCTGTGACAAAATAACACAATACTGGCCAAAAAAAACCTGTTTGTGGACAGGTGGGTTATAGGTCAAGATTGATGCCAAGCACCCCCCGACCCCCTAAAGGGGGAGCTAGGTCGAACAACCTCATTAGTTATAGTTTATCTTAATTAAGTTCAATAGGTTCCATAAGTTCCAAAGGGCTGACTAATTACTAAAGGTTTTAATTATAAAAAAATGACACCGAGACGCAAGTAAATGTTTGAGGCGGATCAATTAGAGTTCCGAACTATTCGAAAGTTCGCAACACTAATTGATCCGCCTCTGCAACGAAAAAAAACAAAAAATTAAAAACTCCAGCAATTAGTCAGCCCTTTGGAACTTATGGAACCTATTGAACTTTATATTAAGTACCAACTATAATTAATAAGTATGACTGACCTAGCTCCCCCTTTAGGGGGTCGGGGGGTGGGTTACAATATCCTCAACCCCACATACAACTGCCAACCCTTACTCTTCCACTGGCTCTCTGTTGTAATATCTGCCACATCATTCAATCCTACCACATAACGGGCACCGGCTTTTATAGGACCGAGGTTCAATTGTGCACCGCCAAGTAAAGCGAAGTCACCTTTCTTAAATGCTTCCTGACCGTTTTGTAGGAAGGTCTTGTTTTGGTTAATTAATATACCAAACTGTGGACCTGCCTGGAAAGTAATCAACTTAGAAGGACGATAACTCAATAAGAGAGGCACTTGAAGATAATCCAACTTCACATTTACATCACTCATGCCACCTGGAACCACTTCACCAATATTGGCTGCTGTCTTATAGTTATTCTGGCTCCATAAAACTTCAGGTTGTATTCCCCATTTCTTACTAAAATTTATTTCAGCGAAGCCACCGAAATTATATCCGAACTTAAAACCATCTTTAAAAGATTGGTTATCGATCTTGGCGAGATTGGCACCACCCTTTACACCCAGGTGAAATCCTTGTGCATATGAAGCACCTGTAATCATCAAAGCCATTGCTAATACGGTCAGGAATTTCTTTTTCATGTTCATTGATTATTTGATTCGTGTAAATAATTTTCAAGTACTATGCCAACCAACAAATTTGCCTGTTAATTTCCATTAACAGCTGAGTGAAGAAATACTTAAATAAATTAAAAAGCGAAATTAACACTAACAGAGTAGACTACATTCAAAGGATTGGAATCGGTAGGTTGCAGATAATAATCAAAAAACACCTGCGGCTGGAATAAGAATTTACCTTTCAGGTAACTCGCTCTTAGCACAGCACTGGCAGATTGCAATGCAAAATCGGTCGAAGCAGATGCATTATTATTGCTTGGAAGCGAATTGGTGCGAATAGCATTTACATTATAAGTATAGGAAGTATTGAATCCGAATTGCTGTGTACCGCTATTGAGCATCAATACCGGTGTGATAGTTGTGATAGTTATGTTATCCTTTTTCGCAATTACATCATACCAGTCAAAATCTTTTCTCACGGAAGCGGTAAGCGAAAAATCACGCACAGATTCCTCATTCTTCACTGTAATATATAAGCTCTGGTATTGTTGCAAACGCCGTGACCATATTAATCTTTTTTCTTTTTCAAACTCAGTATTGCTTCCCCATCCATAACTCATACTGATAGTTGACCGTAACCACCAATTCTTGTAAGTGAAATAAGCAAACAACTCATCGTGAATTGGAGTTGTATAGAAAGACAAAGAATCTTTGTTGAAATATTTTGTATAGGAAATACCGGTACTGAATTTTTTTCTCAATAAATCGTAAGAAGGACTTATTGCAAACTGATAGAAGGAAAATTTGCTGTTGTCATTCATTGCAAAACCTACCGCTGATAAACCAATCCCGGATTTATGAAAATAGCCCACCGAAGGCGAGAATATCATTTTCTTTTCAGTGGTTACAAATACCGAGTTCTTGTTTTCAAAACTGAAAAAGCCGGTACCTATTCCAACACCTACAAAAAACATGCTTTTGGGCTTACTTAAAGAATCCAGGAAAAGATCAAAATCGGCCATCAATGAATCCAATACAGCCGTCGTATCCTTATTCATGAACAAGGAATCGATCTTAGTCTGTTGCGCCATTGCTGGGGTAACGGAAAAAACCAAGGACAGGCCTGCAATAAGTAGACATACAATTTTTTTCTTCATCGAGGTAGCTTAGGATTCTCCAAAGGCAGAGACTGCCCCTAGAACGACCCTTTGAAGGCCAAAATTGCGAAAGGTTTAAAATCAGGCCAGCTCTATTACAGTTATTTCCGGAAGTATGCCTACCCTGCCCGGATAGCCTATGAAGCCAAAGCCCCTGTTTACGTACAGTTTCTGCTTTTCTTCTTCATATAAACCCGCCCATTGCTTATACATATACTGAACAGGACTCCAACGGAAACCGGGGATTTCAACCCCGAATTGCATACCGTGGGTATGGCCGGAAAGCATCAGGTCTATATCGGGATATGATTTTCTCACTTCTGCCTGCCAATGGCTGGGGTCGTGGCTCATCAATATCTTGAAAGGGTGCTTTTCAGAACCAGGATAGGCTTCCGACATTTTTCCATACTTAGGAAAATTTCCCTTCGCGCTCCAATTCTCAATACCTAGTAATGCTATTGTCTCCCCGCCTTTCTCGAGCACCACATGCTCATTCATCAACAAGCGCCAACCCATAGTTGCATGCACTTTTTTGAGATTTTCCAGATTGGTCACTTTAGCCTCCGTGCTTTCCCATCTTACATAATCTCCATAATCATGATTACCTAAAGTAGAGTATACACCCATTGGGGCTGTAAGCTTACTGAAATGCGATATATAGTCAGCCATTTCAGTATGCCGGTCGTTTACAAGGTCGCCTGTGAAAAGAATCAGATCGGGTTTTTCTTTCAGTATCTTATCGATACCCCGTTGAACCGCCTGCTCATCATTGAAACTACCTGAATGTATATCCGAAATATGTACAATCTTCAATCCTTTGAAAGCAGAAGGTAAATTATCATAGGCAAGCTTTACACGAGTCAACTGATAGCGATACTTATTATTGAATCCATAAAGTAATGTTCCAAACAATCCACCTCCTATCGCTAACCCCAACCAGCTCATAAAAGTTGAACGGGTGATACCTTCAGATGTTTGACTGATGGCCACGGTTGGATTGCTGAATAATTTGCCCAGTATCCACATAGATCCCCTTCGTATATCATCCATAGCCAAAAACATTGAGGCTACGAGTTTAGAAAAGAAGAGTCCAACTATAATAGCAAATACATAGGTGCGAACCGCTTTTGGCCACGCTTCATAATTGATATTCGGCAACAATATCATTATGCCGAGAGCAACTACAGCAACCACCCAGTATACAATGAACAAGGCCAGTCGAAGTTTTGGGGCATTAGGCGCCACTACTTTTATAGCCTGGAATATGTACACATCCAAAACCACCATCAATCCAATAATGATCCATAAGAACCCGGAATTACGCATAATTTATTTTTAGGAGGTAAATATTATAATAAGCGGTTAGCCGCTTTTGTTAAAATTTGATGAAGTCTTCTAATTGCTGATTAATGGCAGCGATAGTTCCTTTGTCTGAAATGTTTCCATCTGCATCAAGTAATTTATCGACTTGTGAAATGGGTAATTTATTTGGATGAACCACGATCTGGAGATAATGTAATATGCCAGTCATATGTTCCAACCCTCTCAAATTCCCCGCCCTTCCGGTAGATACTCCGGTAAGCAAAGACTTCTTCCCATCCCAGGTATGTTTGTAATTAGAGATATCGATCATAAGCTTCAATACCCCGGGGATGCTGCCATTATACTCTGGCAAAACCCAAATGACCTTATTGGCTGGTTGGAGGGTATGCGCTTGAAATTCGTCAAATTCCTTATTCCTTTCCAGCCATTTCCAGCCTTCAAGGGAGAACAAATTTGCCTCAACCCCTTTCTGTTTTAATAAATCCTGATAGAATCTTGCCACTTTGATAGTGTTGCTGTTCAGCCGGTTGGTGCCTGATATGATGAGATAGTTCTGATTCATGGTAACAAACTAACAAAGGGATTATGATTTGGTTGCCCAATTTTAAGGCGAAAGCGTAAATTTGCCGTCTTACAAAAAAAAGAGGCAAGGTAAAAGGTTTAGGGCAAAGTAGAAACAGCTATCTGATCCGATACCAATCAAGACCTCTTTCAACAAAACTATATGCAATTCACTTATTTAGGACATTCCTGCTTTTCAATTACCGTAAATGGTAAGAAGTTGGTTTTCGACCCATTTATTACCTATAATGAACTCGCCAAGGGCAAAGTAGATGTGAACAGCATTGAGGCAGATTATATCCTGCTTTCTCATGGGCATGTTGACCATATTGCCGATTGTGCTGCCATAGCCAACAGAACCGGGGCCAAGGTTATCTGTAATTGGGAGATTCATGAATGGCTGAATAAGCAGGGGGTCAACAATACCCACCCAATGAATACAGGGGGTAAATGGGATTTTGGCGATTTTTCTGTAAAATGTACAGTAGCCCAGCACTCCTCCAGTTTACCAGATGGCAGTTACGGTGGTAACCCTATGGGTTTCATTGTGATGAGTGAAGAAAAGAACTTCTATTATAGTGGCGATACCGCCCTTACAATGGACATGCAATTGATTCCCCGCTGGGCAAAACTAAATTTTGCCGTTTTACCGATTGGCGACAACTTTACCATGGACGCTGCTGATGCTGCATTATGTGCACAATGGATAGGATGTGATACCATAATTGGTGTACATTTCGATACCTTCGGCTTCATCAAGATCGACCATGAAAAAGCCGTTGAGGCCTTCAGTACCGTTGGTGCCAAACTGCACCTGGTACCGATCGGAAACAGCCTTACACTTTGACATTGAACTGATTCATCACTATAAAAAATTCACCGCCCCGCAGCGGCTTTGGGTATGGCAAGAGTAATAGGAGTAGCTAACCAGAAAGGAGGAGTGGGAAAAACCACCACGGCGATTAACCTGGCCGCAAGTTTGGCCGTTCTGGAATTCAGAACACTACTGGTAGATGCCGATCCACAGGCAAACAGCACCACCGGTATGGGATTCGACCTGCATAATATTCAGCAGAGCCTGTACGACTGCATGGTGAACAGTATCCCTGCCCGCGATGTGGTTCTGAAATCGGATATCCCTTATCTTGATGTTATCCCATCTCATATTGACCTGGTAGGTGCAGAAATCGAAATGATCAATCACCCCAACAGGGAATCGGTTCTCAAGAATATACTCGCTCTGGTTAAGAATGATTATGATTTTGTAATCATCGACTGCTCTCCTTCCCTTGGATTGATTACAGTGAATGCACTCGTTGCTTCCGACTCAGTGATTGTTCCGGTTCAAACAGAATTCTTCGCCTTAGAAGGATTAGGAAAATTATTAAACACCATCAAGATAGTTCAGAGCCGATTGAATACTGAATTACAGATAGAAGGAATTTTAATGACCATGTACGATGGCCGTCTCCGTCTCTGTAACCAGGTGGTAAGTGAAGTGAGAAAGCATTTCGATGAAATGGTATTCAGCACCATCATTCATCGTAATACCAAAATCAGCGAAGCCCCCAGTGTAGGTAAACACGTAATCCTTTACGATGCTCAAAGCAAAGGATCTATGAATTACCTGAATCTGGCAAAAGAGATTTTACAGAAGAATAATATGACGAAGATTAGTCAGGAGGACAGAATACTTGAATAAAGGTTAGAGTTGATTTAAAGGTTCAAGAAGTTCAACATGTTTCTTAGGTTTAGCAGGTCCATTGTAGTCATTCAAATCAAATTTTGGTTTTTTCAATTTGGCAAAAGATTTAATAAATTAATTGAATAATTCAAACCTTTTACTTTAAAATATTTTAGTTCTTTATAACTGCCGCTGTTAAACCTAAGAACCCTTAAACTTTAAACTTTAAACCTTAAACCCTTAAACAACAGAACAGTAAACAACCGAAAAATGTCAACCCCAAGAAAAATAACGAACTGCTTGGCAAAGGAATCCGCTCCTTGCTACAAAGTATTGACTCAGACCTGAAGACCAATACCGGTAATCTGAAAACATCTGTGGTAGAGGCTGTGACTTCTATGCAGCTGTGCCATCAGCACCGACCCTATGAATGCAATGCAAACAACCCCGCCGTGATTTTGATGAACAGGCTTTGCAGGAACTGGCGGCTTCTATAAAGTTGCATGACCTGGTTCAACCGATAACTGTTTCCCAGTTACCCAATGGCCGTTACCGATTGATCTCTGGAGAAAGAAGATGGAGGGCTGCTAAGATAGCAGGACTGAATGATGTACCGGCTTATATAAGACAAGCCAACGATCAACAGTTATTAGAACTGGCCTTATTGGAAAACCTGCAAAGGGAAGACCTTAATGCCATGGAAATTGCACTTAGCTATAAGAGGATGATGGATGAACTCAACCACACACAGGAACAAGTAGCTGAACGCATGGGTAAGGAAAGAAGTACAGTTGCCAACTATGTTCGCCTGCTTCGTCTGCCACCAGATATCCAGGTAGCAGTAAGAAAAGGTGAAATAAGTATGGGACATGCAAGAGCCTTAATTAATGTAGATACCATCGATAAGCAACTTTTCATCTTCCATGAAACTGTTGAGAGAAAACTTTCGGTAAGACAAACAGAAGAGCTGGTTAGAAAATTATATAAAGTAGCCGACCCTGTTAAAAATTCGGTAAAAGCCCAGTTACCACCAGCCTACAAAAAAATTGAAGATAATTTAGCTGCTCATTTCAGCACCCGCGTAAAGCTGCAGCACAGTAAAAAAGGCAATGGCAGTATTACTATCGAATATTATTCATTAGACGACCTGAATAAAGTACTCGACCTTGTGGGTGTTACAGCAAATTAAGTATGGCACGTGTTTTCATTTTAGTAATAGCCTTTATTTTACAATACACTGTAGCCTTGTCGCAAAAACAAGATACAGTTGTAGTGAATGGTTCCCTGCCACGACCATCCGTTTTAGAAAGACAGGACAGTCTTTATAAAGCAAGGTTCAATCCCAGGAAAGCCACCATACGCTCTGCTATCATTCCCGGATGGGGACAAGCCTATAACAAGAAGTATTGGAAGATCCCTTTAGTATATGGAGCCATTGGAGTTCCTACTTATACTTTCTTCTATAATAAGAAATGGTATAACGAAACCCGGAAAGCCGCCAAGATGCTGGCTTCTGATCCTCCAGATACCGCCAACTACCGGAACAGGATTGATGAAAAACTCTGGGCTTTCTTCTCCACTCCTAATGGCCTCAACTCTTTGTTAAATTACCGCAACCAGTTCAGAAGGGATATGGATTATTCCATCCTCTTCATCATACTCACCTGGGGACTGAATGTTGTGGACACTACTGTAGACGCCCATTTAAAAGGCTTCGACATCAGCGATAACCTCTCCCTACAAATAAAACCCACCATCCTTCAGGGTTCATCTACTGCAGGGATGAGTTTTGTATTTACGCTGGGTGGGAAATCGTCAAAAACCATAACTTCACGGGCCAAGTAAGTTCAATAAGTTGGAGGTGTTCCATAAGTTCAATGTTTAGGGTTCTTTGTGCTTGGTTCAAATTAATTTTAATCACCCAAAGAAATGGATTCGTTGGTAAGTTAGAATGTTACACCTGATCAACCCTTTTACTTTAAATATTGAACTCATTGAACCTATTGAACCCCTTAAAAAACTCACTAAATGAAAATTGCGCTAGTCGGCTACGGAAAAATGGGAAAAGCCATAGAAGAAATCGCCCTGCAAAGGGGACATGAAATTGTATTGACAATTGATATCAGCAATGCAGCCGATTTAACAGCTGCTAATCTTTCGAAAGCGGATGTAGCTATTGAATTCACTGGACCCGAAAGTGCTTATGGGAATGTGATGAAATGTATGGAGGCTGGTATTCCATTAGTGGTGGGCTCAACAGGATGGTTGCAACATTTACCGGATGCAGAAGCAGCTTGCAAGAAATCGGGAGCTGCCTTATTAGTAGCAAGTAATTTCAGTGTTGGGGTGAATATATTTTTCGAAATCAATAAGAAATTAGCCCAACTCATGGCTCAGCATAAGGATTATGATGTAGCGCTTGAAGAAATACATCATACACAGAAAAAAGATGCTCCAAGTGGTACTGCCATTACCCTTGCAGAACAAGTGCTGGCTTCCATAAAAACAAAAACTCATTGGGTGAATACAGCTTCTGTAAATCCAGATGATTTATCCATCATCAGTAAAAGGATTGATCCTGCGCCGTGGTACACATACCATCACTTATAGTAGTGCCATTGATGATATTGAGATCAGGCATACAGCCCATAATAGAAGAGGCTTTGCCACGGGTGCCGTACTCGCTGCTGAATTCCTTGCACCGGTAAAGGAATCGCAATGAGTGATGTACTTGGGTTCTAATGTTCATTAAACCGCTACTGGTATGAAACGAATCTTTATTGCCGGATGGCTGCTCTTATTTACTACCAGCCTTTTTTCCCAAAGCAAAGCAGATAGTTTGAAAAAGCTTTTGCAACTGGAAACTGTTCCTGCTAACCAGATTGAATGGCTGATAAAGATCAGCGATGAATACAGAGTATCGAATACTGATTCGAGCTTTTCTATGCTACAAAAGCAAAAGAAAAGCTGGCAAGCAAATATGATACTTTACAATCTGCCAGAGCGGCCCTCAATATTGCCTACTATTATAACATCAATGGCAGTTCAGATAAGGCACTCGGAATAATTGACGCCAGCATCAAAGAATTGGAACTAACTCAAAAGAACAACTCTATTACAGCACAGCACTATTCGCTTTCCGGAATCTGTTTAATGAAACTTGACCAGAAAAAAGCGGCACTGGAACGTTTTTATAAAGCACTGCAGATTGCTGAATCTATCGGCGATCATACAACGGAAGTAAGGGCCCAGGCAAATATTGGATGGGTGATGATGGAAACAAACCAGTTCGAAAAAGCCATACAAAGTATAAGAGGCGCAATTGAAACCATCCGGAAATAGCCATACACTATCAAAAGCGGAGGCGTACTCTATAATAATATGGCTTCCTGTTTTGGTTCCTTAAACCAACTGGACAGCGCTAAAAATGCTGATGGGTATTGAATACACTTGAAGAAGCGAAGATGTAGCTGGGGAAGCCAATGGCCTTTTCATACTAGGTACTGCTTTTGAAAAACAAGGCAAGTACGCAGAAGCCCTGGAGAACTTCCAGAAGGCACAACCTATCAGAGAAAAAGCCGGTGATCCTTTCTTCATCGTATCCGACCTTGCTGAAATATCTTCCTTATACGCCCGAATGGGTAAAACCGATGAAGGTATCGCTACTTCTGAAAAAGCATTGAAAATTGCAAAGGAGAATAATCTGGAAGCAAAACTCCCAATGATATATTCAGCACTCGCTAGTAATTATGAAACAAAAGGCGATTTTAAAAACGCCTTGAAAACATATAAGATACTGAACGAGCTGAAAGATAGTATCTACAACGATGCAAATCCAAAAGCATTGGCAGAAATGCAAACACGGTACGAAACTGAAAAGAAAGAACAACAGATCTTACTTCAGAAATCGGAACTGGAATTGCAGCAATCTGAATTAGTACGAAAGAATATTACCCTTGCCGCTATAATTATCTTAGCCTTGTTAGGCGTGTTATTACTTTGGTCCTGGTTCAGAAGACAACAACTTAAAATTAAAGCGGCCCGCCAGGCAGAAAATATTCGCCAACAAGAATTAGCAACAAAAGCTGTACTGGAAGCGGAAGAAAGAGAGAGGCAACGAATTGCCAAAGACCTTCATGATGGTGTAGGACAAATAATGAGCGCAGCCAAAATGAACCTGTCTGCTTTTGAAAACGAAATACTATTCGTTAACCCTGAACAGAAATTGAAATTCGAAAAAATAATAGACCTGGTTGATGAATCCTGCAAGGAAGTACGTTCCGTTTCACATAACATGATGCCCAATGCATTGCTGAAAACAGGGCTTACTGCCGCTATCAGGGAATTCATCGATAAGATTGATTATAGTGTGCTGAAAGTGGAATTGAGCAGTGAAGGATTGAATGAGCGACTCGATAGCAATACAGAAACCGTATTGTACAGGGTGATACAGGAATGCGTCAATAACGTAATCAAGCATTCAGGGGCCAACCATCTCGATATTTCATTGATAAAAGATAATGATGGCATAAGTGCTACTATTGAGGACAATGGAAAGGGATTTGATTCAAAAGACAATAGTAAGTATGAAGGTATAGGGCTCAAGAATATCCGCACCAGGGTGGAATATCTTAAAGGATCCGTTGAGTTTGATTCCAAACCTGGGAAAGGCACTTTGGTGGCGATTCATATTCCAGCCATGATTGCCTGACAAAAAAATATCCTATATTAACAGTGCTATATGATTATTGAAATTTCACAATCCGTCTGATCACTAAAGTAGTTAAGGCAGCATGAAAAAAATAACCCTGGCCATTGTAGATGACCATCAGATAGTAATTGATGGGTTACTATCATTATTAAAAGGGCATCCTTCTATTGTAGTTTCCTATACCACTACCGACCCTGTTTCCGTCCCCAAAAAACTGAGGGAAGAACCTGTCAACATACTTCTTACTGATGTAATGATGCCCGGATTGAACGGAGCTGAATTAGCCAAGGCGGTAAAAAAAGAATTCCCTGAAATAAAGATACTGGCCTTATCAATGAGTGGTCAGGGCGACATTGTGAATGCAATGATTGAAGATGCCGATATTGCCGGATATGTGCTTAAGAATATAGGTCAGCAAGAGTTACTAAAGGCTCTTGAAAAAATTGCTGCCGGAGGTATTTATTTCAGCGAAGAGGTTCTGCAGGAAATGACCCGGGCCAGCGTTCGAAAAAAAGAGAATGAAGTAACCCATCTTACAGAAAGGGAGATTGAGATCATTCAGCTTATCGAAAAGGAATACAGTAATAAACAGATAGCCGAAACCCTGTTTATAAGCGAACGAACCGTTGAAACTCACCGAAAGAATATATTCCGGAAAACCCAGACAAGCGGGGTAATCGGGCTTATCAAATATGCTTATGAGCATAAACTGGTAAAATAATCACCTATCCATTTCATTTTCAATACTCTCCTGCCAAATAATCATACTCTTTTAGCTGCAAACGTTTGCAGCTAAATTCTTCATTTTCCGGCTCTCAAATCGCTATAAGGAAGTAATTTCCAACCTTATTTGCCAAAGGACCATTACTCAACTGCGATTGCTATGACGTTAAAAAAGCCAACCCTCAGTTTCCTGCAGATCATCAATATGAATGTAGGCTTCTTCGGCATCCAATATAGTTTTGGATTGCAGCAGAGTGCCGTTAATCCGATATATGATATGCTTGGAGCAAGCCCCGATCAAATTCCTATTTTGAACCTGGCTGGTCCAATGACTGGTTTGCTTATTCAACCTATCATCGGTGCCTTAAGCGATAAGACCTGGCACCCCCGATTTGGCCGTCGAAAACCCTTCTTCTTTATCGGAGCCTTACTATGCAGCCTTTGTTTATTTGTATATCCCTTCAGCAGCAGTCTTTGGATGGCTGCAGGCCTTCTATGGGTATTGGATGCAGCTAATAACACGGCAATGGAACCCTACAGGGCTTTTATTGCCGATAAATTACCTGAAGAACAGTTCGCCACCGGATTCCTTTCCCAGAGTTTCTTTACAGGATTAGGAATCACTTTAGCCAATATATCCTTATTCATTTTCCAGAAAAAAATACCGGGTCATTCAGGCTCCTTACCTTATTGGGTATACGCTTCTTTCTTCTTAGGAACAGTTTGTTCTATCACTTCCGTTTGGTGGAGCATGCATAAAACGCCTGAGATTCCACCTACCCCGGAAGAATTAGCAGCATTAAGAAAAAAGAATGAAGGACAACCCCATCCTGTATTGCAGTTTTTCCTTTCAATAATAAGCACCTTATTCGCTTATGCCCTTTTATTGTTATTACTGATTCCTTCCTTCTTTATAAAAGGGTTATTAAGATCGGTGATCACAGCTACTGAGAAAAACAAAGTGCTGCGATTCATATTCGCACAGAATATAGAAATCATTGAAGCCATTCTTGATATGCCAAGGGTTATGTGGCAATTGGCATTAGTATATCTTTTCCAATGGTATGCCCTTTTCTGTTACTGGCAGAATGCAGCCAAAAGTATTGCACAATCTGTCTGGCATACCTCCCCCACCGCCGATAAGACACTATATGAAGAAGCAGTAGGATGGACAGGATTAGTTAACGGATGGTATAATATTGTTACCTTCTTATCGGCTTTTGCGCTTGTTGGCTTAGCAAAAAAATACAGCCCAAAACTGGTTCATATAGGCTGCTTACTATTAGCTGGTATTGGCCTCATCATATTCCCGCATATCGAAAACAAATACATGCTATTTGCACCTATGACAGGATTCGGTATTGCCTGGGCTAGTATGATGGGAGTTCCCTATCTGATGGTGGTTAACCAGATTCCAAAAGAAAGATATGGAGTTTATATGGGTATCATCAATATGATGATTGTTATACCTATGATTCTTCAGAACCTAAGCTTTGGCTATGTATTGAAGCACTTCCTTCAGAATGATCCTGGTAAAGCCATCAGCTTTGCCGGCATCTTACTGATAGTAGCTGCATTCGCAACCACTCTGATAAAAAACAGCAAACCTGAAGGTGACATAAAGCCATCAATGGGTGCAGGACACTAAAAGAACATTCTGAAAAAAGAATAAATATGAAAATCCTTTGTGTTGGAGAAGCATTGATCGACATGATTTGTACAGATAAGGGCAAATCACTTTCGGAAGGTGATCATTTCCTGAAAAAAGCAGGCGGTGCACCCACCAATGTGGCAGCAGCCATCGCTGCTTTGGGAGGAGAAGCCGATCTGGCTGCTAAAGTTGGTATCGATCCATTTGGTAAACATCTGATTGAAGTGATGAATGATTTCAAAGTGGGAACGAAATGGGTGTTACAGGATACACAAGCCTTCACCACTTTTGCCTTTGTATCACTGATGGAAAATGGGGAGAGGGATTTCTATTTTAACAGAGGAGCGGATAGCATGCTTCATTCCAATGAAGTCGATAAGATTCCTTTAGAAGATTACAGCATCCTTCATTTTGGATCAGCAACAGCCTTTCTTCCCGGACCCTGACCAGATGCGTATAAGTTGCTGTTGACAAAAGCCATAGAGCA
>JBGAQE010000102.1:0-17326 GCA_044220885.1 Chitinophagaceae bacterium | reverse complement strand
GAATCTTCTGGTACATCTCAAAGCCGATTTCGGCCATGAAACCACTCTGTTCTCCACCCAGCATATTACCAGCACCACGTATATCAAGGTCACGCATGGCTATCTGGAAACCACTGCCTAACTCACTATGCTGTTCTAATGTCTGGAGTCTTTTTCTTGAGTCATTCGGTAATGTGCTCATTGGTGGCGCTAATAAATAACAGAAAGCTTTCTTATTACTTCTTCCTACCCTGCCTCGCAATTGATGCAGGTCACTTAATCCGAATTGATGCGCATTATTTACAATGATGGTGTTCACATTCGGAATATCCACTCCGCTTTCAACGATATTGGTACAAACCAATACATCGTAACGCTTATCAATGAAATCAATATCCTTTCCTCCGAATTCTGTGCCTTCTAATTGCCCCTTGGGCAAAACCGATGCTGGTCGGGACAAAGATCCCTCTGATGATAGCCGCCATTTCAGGCAAAGCCTTGTACCCTGTTATGGATAAAGAATACCTGTCCGCCCCGCTCTGTTTCATAATAGATGGCATCCCTGATAAAATCTTCCTGAAATAATTGCACTTCCGTTTGAATCGGCTGGCGGTTCGGTGGAGGCGTATTGATAATACTAAGGTCCCGGGCGCCCATTAAACTGAACTGAAGTTCTTGGAATAGGCGTTGCCGTTAGCGTTAAACAATCTACATTGGTTCGAAGGGTCTTTATCTTCTCCTTATGGGCTACATCGAACTTTTGTTCTTCATCAATCACCAGCAATCCCAGATCCTTGAACTTCACTTCCTTTTCCTAAAATGGCATAGGTGCCGATGATAATAATGGATTTTTCCTTCCTGTAACGCTTTGCAATGTTTCTTTCTTCTCTTTGATGATTTGAATCGATTCACATAATCAACCGTTACCGGGAAATTGTTCAAACGCTCCTTGAATGTCTTATAATGTTGGAAGGCTAAAATGGTAGTTGGAACCAGCACAGCAGCCTGTTTCCCATCGCAACAAGCTTTGAGAGTATGCGCGCACAGCAATCTCTGTTTTACCGAAACCCACATCTCCACAAACCAGACGGTCCATTGGAGAAGTCGTCTCCATATCCTTCTTCACATCGGCAGTCGCCTTGCTTTGGTCAGGAGTATCTTCATATATAAAGGAGGCTTCCAATTCTGTCTGCATATAATTATCGGGTAAACTGAATCCTTCCTGCGCTTTGCGTTGTGCGTATAATTGAATAAGGTCGAAAGCAATCTCTTTTACTTTTGTCTTGGTCTTTTCTTTCAACTTGGACCATGTATCACTTCCAAGCTTATTCACTTTCGGAACAGATCCTTCCTTACCTGTATATTTCGAAATCTTATGAAGCGAGTTGATATTTACATAGAGAATATCGCTATCCTTATAAATAAGACGTACCGTCTTGGTCTTTTCTTTCAATTCGACCAGGTATCACTTCCCAGCTTATTCACTTCGGAACCGATCCTTCTTTATGTATTTAGAAATCTTCTTGATATTTACATAGAGTATATCGCTATCCTTATAAATCAACCGTACTGCTTCCTGAATTTTCCCATTGGCTTCGATCTTCTGTAATCCACTATATACTCCCACCCCATGATCAATATGCGTTACATAATCGCCCGGTTGTAATTCGCGCAAAGTGCGAAGGGTGATAGCTTTGTTCTTATTATATGCCTGCTTTACCTTGTATTTATGATATCGCTGGAAGATCTGGTGATCGGTATAGCAAACCACCTTATTATCCTCGTCAATAAATCCTTCATGAATGGCTACTGGAACAGGAGTAAAAGGTATCTCCGCTTTCAAATCTTCGAAAATACTGTTCAGCCTTTCCAATTGTCTTGGATTATCGGCAAAAAGATAAAGTGTATATCCTTTGGTTACCCAACTTTTCAGGTCGCGTATCAGCAAATCGAATTGTCGGTTGAATGCAGGTTGTGATTTTGTGGCGAAATGTATTGTAACTGCATTTTCACCTACAGCATCGGCTACTGTACCCGCTCTCTTATCAAAAAGTACTGTAGTGAAAGTATCTAATTGCTTATTGGCAAATTCGGCAGAAATGAAATCGTCGGGAGTTACATTTTTTATCTCATTCTCTTCTTCAGCTTTACTGGGAGCTGTATGTTCGCGAAGTTCAAGGAACAACTGAAGATCTTCTTCCTGTTGTAATATTCTGTCAGTAATAAATTCCCTGTCGTTCAGCCAGAATATGGTATTGGAAGGAAGGAATTCAAAAAGGGAGGTGCGTTGACCGCTATCGTAATGTGTTTCTACATTCGGGATAATGGTAACCTGTAATAATCTTCTTTCACTAAATTGGGTTTCAGGGTCAACGATCCGTATGGAGTCTACATCATTACCAAACAATTCCACCCTATAAGGTTCTCATTTCCGAATGAATAGATATCGAGGATACCGCCACGTAGTGCAAATTGTCCTGGCTCATACACAAAATCGGTTCTTTCAAAACCGTAGTTCACCAGTTTTTCCATCAAAATCCTTCCACATCCAGTACATCACCCGATTTTATATAGATCATGTTGGAAGAAAGGGTGGTCGGAATCACCACTTTTTCAAATAAGGCCTCAGGGTAAGTAACCATCAATCCTGTCCTGCTTCTGTTGGGGTAGCAAAACGGGTCAGTGTTTCTGTGCGAAGCATTACATAAGAAGAGTTCAGCAACCTGAAATTCTTTCGGTTCTTGAAAGAAGAAGGAAAATAAAACAGGTTGAGTGCTGAAGTGAGGCTTTCCAGGGTATTATGGAGATAGGCTGCCGCTTCAGCATCTTCACAAATAACTACATGATTGAGGTCGGCACAGCTTTCGTGCTTGAATATTTCGCTAATGATAAAGGCGGGGGAACTTCCTTGCAGGTTCTTGAGGGTGAGTTGCTGAGGTGCAGACAAAGTGAGCCTGTCCACCAATTGAAAAAGGCGGGGGGATTTTTTTAACTGCTCCTGCAACGACTGCAAATTCATAACGCGGGGCAAAGATAGTCTGATAACATGAAAAAACCGAAGTAAGCCCAAACCTGAACAAGAATATAAAAAAGTTCGTAACTGTTAAAGGGTTAATAAGATTAGAATCAGGATTTTAGACAAGAATTTATTGGTAGCACCTTAAGAGTAAAATCATTAATTTGCTACACCTCCAACCAAGGATGTTTGTAAACTACAAATCGTACAAATGAAAAAAATCAGTATCGGATTGGCTTTCCTCGCAGTGGCAGCAACAGGCTGGTATTATGCAGTAAACAGGGAAAAAAGTGAAGAGACCTATGATCTTTTCAAGCAGGTGTATACCAGCGAAGAAGAGGAAGAAGGTGGCAGTAAAGAGGAAAGGGCTTTTTGGGTAAAACAGCGCTGGCAGCATGAATTCGACATGTTGAAAGACCCTATTTCCGGAAGAATCCCAAGAAATATAAGGGAAGAAGAGATGAAACTGGCCCGTACGATTCCTGAAAAAGGGGGCAGCGGCTTGTTAGGCCCGCAGGGACCTGATAACCTGAATACCTATACCCCAGCCGGACCGATAAATGTTGGAGGCAGAACAAGGGCAGTGGCTTATGATAAAAGATTTAATGGCACACCAATAAAGTGATTATTTCAGGTGGTATCAGTGGTGGTATTATGCGTTCCACCGATGCAGGTGTTACCTGGACAAGGGTAAGTCCTGATGATGATATCCATAATTTATCAGCCCTTGTACAAGACCCAAGAGCTGGTTTTGAAGATACCTGGTATGCAGGCGGTGGCGAACCGATTGCCAACTCAGCCAATGCGGCTGATGCCTTTTATCTTGGTTTCGGTATCTGGAAATCTACCAATAATGGCGCTACCTGGTCAAAATTGACCCGTTCGGTTACAGATATCAACGGTACTACCATCTTGGGTGGCGGTGCTTTGAAGCATTCGATAGCCCGCTCGACATCATCCATAAACTGACTATCAATCCTGTGAATGGTGATTTATATGTTGCTGGTCATCGTCGTTTGATCCGCTCCACCAATGGAGGTACCAGCTGGAATGTAGTGTTTACAGGAACAACAGCATCTACTTCTGATGTTGGACAAATGGATGTTGTATGTACTACAACCGGGAAATTATATCTCGGTGTAAACGGAGGATTGCCTGATACAGATAAGAGAGGAGTTTGGACATCTACAAATGGCACCACCTGGACAAGAATAGCTGGTGGTGTAACCTTAGGTACAGACTCAGTTGCAGGATGGAGAGGTAATGATTATACAGCAAACAGCAAGCGGATTGTAATGGCTCTCGCACCTTCCAATCAAAACATACTTTATCTGACTTATGAGAATGGAGATTCACAAGGAAGTCCATCCAGCAAAACTGAAGCAGACCTTTATAAATTTGATGCAGGTACTAATACCTGGACTAATTTATCAGTAAACGTTCCAGATTTCACCGGACAGTTAGATGGAGTTGACCCATTCCATGTACAAGGTGGATATGATTTATTGATTGCAGTAAAGCCAGACGATCCTAATACAGTATTTCTCGGTGGAGTTAACTTATTTCGTTCTACCAACGGATTTTCAAGTAATGCTGCCACTGCCTGGATAGGTGGATATGGCTCCAATTTCCCATCTGGTTTGAATATTTATGGTAGCCAAGCCAATCCAGATGATATCACATTATGGAGTCATCCCGACATGCATGCATTGGTATTCGACCCTAGCAATGCCAGTAAAGCCATTTGTGCCAACGATGGTGGTTTACAGATGACCAACAATATAATGGGAACCAATACAGCAGTAGAACCTGTATTGTGGAATGTGGTTAGTAATTATCAGACATTACAGTATTATCATATTGCTATGGACCCAGGTTCTGGCCGCAACAACTTCATTGGTGGTGCTCAGGATAATGGTACCCGATTCTATGATGGTACCGGTTTAATTGGAACACCAGCCGCTAAAGAAGAACAGTTCCGTTTATTAAGCGGAGATGGTGGTGCAGCAGCTATTGCAAAAGCAGGTCCTACTTCACAGATGGTTTTCGGTTCTACCCAATTCGGAAACATCATTCGCGCCACCTTATCAACAGGAAGCGCTACTGGTGGTTCTATCCGTCCTTCAACATTAACAGCTACACCAGGAGCTGGAAGTAATGCCTTCGGTGATTTTGTAACTTATTTCAAGATCGACTTTGACAATACAGATGATCTGTACTATGCTAATTTCAACAGGCTCTTCCGTACTACTTCATCATCAACAGTTACATCAACAACATGGACTGATATGACTGGTGTAGGTGCGGCAGTAAATCCGGCTCTGCCAACAACAGGTACTAATATCGGTATCACAACCATGGAATTGACAAGAGGACCTTATAGCAGTGCACACTCCTTATTCATTGGCACCAGCAATGCAAAGATTTTCCGACTGGATAATCCAAGAAATGCAGCAGCTACAGCGGCACCAGTTAACATCACTCCTATCTCACTTACAGGATATGTATCTGATATAGCGGTGAACCCAAATAATGACCAGGAGATAATGGTCGTTGCTTCCAACTATAATACCACAAGTATTTTCTGGACCAATAATGCCAAATCGGCCAATCCAACCTGGTACATTGCAGAAGGAAACCTAACGCTGCCATCTGTACGCAGTTGCGCAATAGTTGTGAAGAAAGATGCAGGGAATAACCCTGTTACTGAATACTATGTAGGTACTTCAGTAGGACTTTATAGTGCTGTAAATATCGGTACTACGCTTACAGGCGCTGGCACTGTAAGTTGGGTAAAAGAAGGCGGAAGCGTATTGAACTACTCTGTAATCAATTCATTGGATTATCGTCCTGTAGATAATATTTTGCTGGTAGGAACACATGGCAACGGCATGTACTTCGCTTCAACAGGTACACCAAACTATACTCCAAACCAGAATACCGGCATTGATGATCCAATCCGGAATGACAAGAACTTCATTAAGACTGCATATCCATCTATAGTGAAGAATAGTATCGGTTACCAAACGGGTAATATGTTTACTGTGAAGAAGCTGATGATCCAGGTTTATACTATCAATGGACAACTGGTAGCCCAAAAGGAAACCGGTTATACCAGTGGTGAAGTGGATACGCGTAAACTATCGAAAGGCGCTTATATTCTTACCATTACAAGTGGCGATTACAAGCAGCAGTTCGTGAGGAAATTTGTGAAAGAATAATTAAAAAGATAATCAGCCCCGGCAACAATGGCCGGGGCTTTTTTTTGCTATGTAATCAGGCTATTCCTGCATCCATATAAAAAAGAACTATGAAACAGCTTCTACTATTTACCCTGGCTTACTTTTTATCTGCAGGCGTTCAGGCACAGGTCAGTCCGCTGCTGAAAGCTCATGCTTATATTCGGCATAGCACTCCAGGCGCTGTTCCGAAAGTAGTAGCAAGAGAAGAAGGCAGTCCTATAAAAAAGACGGCTACTGTATTAATGAATTATTCAATCTATATTGAAGTGAAGAAAGGCAGCTCGATTACAATAAACAGGTTGTGGATTGATGGCCAGGCTTACAAGGCCAGAAAAGAAACTGTATTGGAAACTCCTGTAGTATTCAAGCAACAGGCCATCGGTAACCAATATCAAACAGACACATTGGTGCCAAAAACAAGTAATATAGTTTGGAAACTGGTACAGGATGGGATGCAAAACACAGTATCGAAGGTTCCTGAAAAAAGAAGGGGCAATGCCTTATTGATTGAATATTCATGGAAGGGAAAGAAATATTATTATGCTGTAAAAGAATGGAAAAAATTACCCCCTTTGATTTTACAATAAAATCAGTAGATTGCACTAACGATTGCGTGCCATTTGTGGCAACAAGTATTGAGCGGTTATAACAATAACCGCTCTTTTTAATTTCAGCACAACCAGTTCCACAAACGGATTGTTATCGTATTAAACTATTGTCATGTTAGCTCCATGGATAACAGGAAAAGTGATTCGGATAATTGATGAAACACCTACAACAAGGCGGTTCTGGATTGAAATTCCTGAAATGCCTGTATTCGACTTCAAGCCAGGACAATTCATTACTATCGATCTTCCAATTCATGAAAAAGCCAATAAGCGATTAAGAAGTTATTCTTTATCAAGCTGGCCCGATGGCTCCAATATTTTCGAGCTCATTATTGTTAAACTGGAAGATGGAGCTGGCTCTACCTATCTCTTTAATGAAATTAAAGAAGGTAGTGAACTGAAATTGCGTGGTCCGCAGGGAGTATTCGTTTTACCACCGGTTCTCGATAAAGACCTTTATCTAATCTGCACAGGTACCGGCATTGCTCCATTCAGAAGCATGGTGCATTGGATAAAAGACAAAAATATACCACACCAGAAAATCCATCTCATTTTTGGCTGCAGAACAAAAGCCGACTTATTGTATTATGATGAGCTTAGAAGTTTGAAAAATGAGTTAGAAGGATTCAAGTTCCATCCAGTTTTGTCCAGAGAGCAATGGGAAGGAAAGACAGGGTATGTTCATAGTATCTATATGGAGCTATGCAAAAACAATAGCCTGAAGCATTACCTGAACCCGCCTATTTCCTTCTATGCGGTTGGAGAGCTATGATTGACGAGGCTAAGAAGAACCTGTTGGATATGGGACATGACAAAAAAACCATACATGTTGAACTGTATGGTTGATTTGAAAATTTTATGAAGTCGATGATTATTTTGTAACCGCAGGCTGTGAGCCTAATAATTTTTTTCTGAGAGAAATATCACTGAAGCTATCGGCCGCTTTTTCTTCTTTTGCTGCTTTTAATGGAATAACAGGTATAGTTGGTGTCTGGAATTTCTGCAATAACTCAATTTTTTCCTTCTGCAGTTGCAGAATTTCAGCATGACTCGAGAGCATTTCCTTTTCCAACTCATCTACCTTTTTCTTAAACCCATTAATCTGGCTGGAACGGAATACAAACCCTGCAAAACCAGCAATCGCTACTATTCCGATAATAAAAAATAAGTTGAGGCTTACTTCTAAAACAAGCATAAAGAATTATTTACAGCTAATTAACCAATTGTTTTTAAAAGGTACTACGACAATTATTCGATCAACGAATTTTCCATCCAGATTAGGTTCTTGCTCTTTGACGCTTAAAATTACAACGATTCGATGAATCAGGAAATATGATTTTCCACAATTTCACGAATTTGGTTAATAGCGATACGCTCTTGCTTCATACTATCACGATAACGTATCGTAACAGTGTTATCTTCCTTCGTTTGATGATCTATTGTAATACAGAAAGGCGTTCCTAGTGCGTCCATTCTACGATATCTCTTACCAATGGCATCTTTCTCTTCGTAAAAACACCTGAATCGGGAACGGCATTCTTCCATGATACTTCTACCAATTTCTGGCAAGCCATCCCTCTTTGTTAATGGTAATATGGCTAATTTGATGGGAGCCAGTTTAGCCGGAAACTTCAATACCACCCTGCTATCCTGCTTTTCAGGAGTGCTCAGATCTTCTTCAACATAAGCTTCACTCAACACCATCATAACGGTACGGTCCAGACCAATTGATGTTTCTATGACGTACGGAATATAGTTCTGGTTGGTTTCAGAATCGAAATACTGCATCTTTTTCTTGCTGTATTGCTGATGCTGACTCAGATCGAAATCGCCACGGGAATGAATTCCTTCAACCTCCTTGAAACCTATCGGGAACTCATATTCTATATCGCATGCTGCTTTTGCATAGTGCGCCAACTTAACATGATCATGAAAACGATAATGTTCTTTTGGTATTCCCAGACTCAAATGCCATTTCATTCGGGTTTCTTTCCAGTACTCATACCATTCGCCTTCTGTACCAGGACGAACGAAGAATTGCATTTCCATCTGTTCAAATTCGCGCATACGGAAAATGAACTGACGGGCTACAATTTCATTACGGAAGGCCTTACCTACCTGTGCAATACCAAATGGTATTTTCATTCTACCTGTCTTCTGAACGTTCAGGAAGTTTACGAAAATACCCTGGGCTGTTTCAGGACGTAAGTACACTTTATTATCACCATCTTCAGATGAAGCGGTAGATCCGAATTCGGTAGCGAACATGAGGTTGAACTGGCGAACATCAGTCCAATTGCAGGTACCACTAACAGCACATGAAATCTTATAGTCTTCAATTAGTTTCTTCAATCCGGCAAAATCATCTGCCGATTGCAAAGCTTCCATGGCGGCAATCAGTTCATCAGCCTTTTGGGTATTACCATCAGCTTTCAGCTTTTCAGCATATCCTTCAATCAGGTGGTCTACCCTATATCTTTTTTTGCTGTCTTTGTTATCGATCATCGGGTCGTTGAAATTATCAACGTGTCCGCTGGCCTTCCAGGTAGTAGGATGCATGAAAATAGCGGCATCAATACCCACTATATTATCCTGTAACTGGGTCATACTTTTCCACCAGTACTCCCTGATATTCTTTTTCAACTCACTACCCCACTGGCCATAGTCATAAACTGCTGCCAGTCCATCATAGATTTCACTCGATGGGAAAATGAAGCCGTACTCCTTACAATGAGAAATAATCGCTTGAAATTTATTGGTTTCCGTTGCCATAATGGGGGCAAAAATAGTGATAAAAGTCGGGAGGCAAAAGTCCGAAAGACCGAAAGTCGGGAAGTCCGGAAGAAATACACCTCATCCCCGGCTCTTCTCCGCCGCGGCGGAGAAGGGTGTCTCTCCGTTTTATAATTTTAAGTAACCCAAAAGAATGTCTTGAGAGTTCCATATGCTTATTCTCAGAAAAAAATAAATTGAAATTCGAGTGAATCAACATAACCAAATTCGATATAGTCGTATCGATAAAAGTTGCGTAAATCAATACTTAACTATAAAACATACCCTCATCATTATAACCAAAAATTCTCGTTTTAAGTCTTGACTTAATTCGAAGAGACACCCTTCTCCTTCAGGAGAAGGGCCGGGGATGAGGTGTATTTCTTCCGGACTTCCGGTCTTCCCGACTCCAGACTCCTGACTCCCGACTCCCGACTCTACTTATGCCTCTCAGAATCCCTCGCCGTCTTCTTCTCAAAATTCTTCTTCAACGCCTCCGTTAAATCCACGCCCGTTTGGTTGGCCAGGCAGAGTAAAACCCACAGCACATCAGCCATTTCGTCTCCGAGGTCACGGCCCTTATCGGACTCCTTGAAGGTCTGCTCGCCGTAGGTGCGGACCATAAGACGGGATAGTTCACCTACTTCCTCCATCAATATGCCCAAATTAGTGAGCTCACTGAAATATCTTACGCCGATGGTTTTAATCCATTGGTCTACTTGCAGTTGTGCTTCTTTTATTGTTATATCTGCCATTACTCCTTGTTTTTTGTGTCAATGATTATGGTTACCGGACCGTCGTTTAACAGGCCCACTTTCATATCGGCACCAAATTCACCCGTGCCGATGGGTTTGCCGAGATCTTGTTCCAGCTGTTTTATCAGTTTTTCATACATGGGGATGGCGATTTCTGGTTTGCTGGCCTTGATATAAGAAGGCCTGTTGCCCTTTTTGGTGGAGGCTTGTAAGGTGAACTGGCTCACCAGGAGTATTTCGCCCCCAATATCCTTAACAGATAAGTTCATAACTCCCTCACTATCATCAAATATGCGAAGATTGGCAATTTTACCGCTGAGCCATACAATATCTTCCATGGTATCAGCGTCCTCTATGCCGGCAAGGACTAACAAACCTTTTGAGATGGAGGACCGTACCACATTATCAATAGTGACACTGGCTTGTGAAACACGCTGAATTACTGCCCGCATAGCTTTTTATAATTTTTACCTTTGAAGGATGAAGATAGAAGTTTCAAAAGAAATTCGATTTACCACCGCCCGAAGCGGAGGAAAAGGGGGACAGAATGTAAACAAGGTGGAAACCATGGTGATGGGCTATTTTCATCCGGCCAACTCAATGTTGCTGACGGATGACCAGAAGGCTCTTATCCTTAAAAAATTGGGTGAAAAACTTAATTCGGAAGGGTTTTTGCAAGTGAAAAGCCAGGAATTCAGGAGCCAGTTAGAGAACAAGGCTGCCGTTGTTGAAAAGATGAATGCCTTACTCGAAAAAGCCCTGATAAAACCAAAAAAACGAATCGCTACCAAGGTCTCAAAAGCAGCCAAAGAAAAAAGGCTGGAAGGAAAAAAAATCTCTTCCTCCAAAAAAGAAGGAAGAAAAAAAGTGACCCGTAACGATTATTAACAACCGAACTATGAAATACCCTTTCCAGAAATTACTCTCTTTTGTAATTATTTCAGCATTTACACTGCTGACACTAAATGCCTGTAAGAAGGATAAGAGTGCCGAAGATGTACAGCAACCACCTGTGGTGAAAGACCATAACCTGGTTCTGAAATTCAAAGCGGTTATTGATACCGTTCCTCTTGAATTTGGAAAGAGCTATCAGAATTTTTTCAGGCAATCCTTTACTGTAAAAACATTCAAGTTCTACGTTCACGGAATAGAAATGATCAATACCGATTCCGGTAAAGTTTTCCGTACCGGAGCAGATAAATACTATCTCGTTGATTTTTCAGATTCAACTACAACCGAATTGAAGCTGGCTGTGCTTCCTTATCAATACAACCGTTTAGGAATAACAATCGGCGTTGACAGTGCACGCAATGTCAGCGGTGCGCAAACAGGAGCCCTTGACCCGGCAAAAGGAATGTTCTGGACCTGGAATACAGGGTACATAATGGCCAAGCTGGAAGGAACTTCTCCCTCTTCAACAGCTCCCGGTGGCGTATTTGAATATCATATCGGAGGCTTTAAAGAACCGGATAATGTACTTCGGAAGCCAGTATTGCTGTTTCCTTTTGGACAAAGCCTTGATTTGAAGCCGGGTAAGACAAGCGAAATAACAGTAACCGCCAATGTGGGTGCATGGTTTTATAACCCGCACGACATAAAATTCAATGAAAATCCGGTTTGCACTACCCCAGGGTTGCTGGCACACCAGATTGCCGACAACTATTCCAAAATGTTTACCGTAATTAGTGTAGTAAACGAATAAACTTGACCCTTCGCTGGACGATATCATTATTCTTACTCTTATTGACGGCTTCTATGCTGATCAATGGCTGTAATAAGAATGATACCAAACATAAGGGGCCTACTCCTTTAGCATTCACAGTTCCACCAGGTTTCCCTCAACCGGTTTATGATTTCAAGGATAATCCATTGACAGAAGAGGGATTTACACTGGGAAGAAAGTTGTTTTATGATGGCAAGTTGTCGAAAGATGGCAATTTCCCCTGTGCCAGTTGCCATCAGCAATTTGCAGCCTTTGCCAATTTTGATCACGACCTAAGTCATGGCTTCAATAATCTCTTTACAAAAAGGAATTCACCAGGCTTGTTCAATATGGCCTGGCAAAAAGAATTCATGTGGGACGGTGGGATCAACCACCTGGAAGTTCAACCATTGGCTCCTCTCACTGCACCTAATGAAATGGCGGAGGATGTTAACAATATAATTTCTAAACTAAAGGCCGATTCTTTGTATCCTAAATTATTCGAAGCTGCTTTTGGTAATCCTGAAATTACCAGCCAAAAAATGCTTTTAGCCCTTACTCAATTTGTTGGGTCTATTGTTTCAGCGAATAGCAAATACGACAAAGTGAAAAGAGGAGAAGCCAGTTTCAGTTCAGAAGAAGCTACAGGTTACCAGATCTTCCAGGCGAAATGTGCATCCTGTCATGCTGAACCATTGTTTACAGACCTTAGCTACAGGAATACTGGAATGCCGTTAAAAGTGGGTTTGATGGATATTGGAAGAATGCGTATCACCAATAAGAGTGAAGACTCTATGAAATTCAAAGTACCCAGTTTACGGAATGTGATTCCTTCCTTCCCCTATGGTCATGATGGAAGATTCTATACAGTGAAGAATGTGATGGACCATTATAGCGATGGAGTTCAAAGCGGTCCAACAGTAGACCCATTGGTGAAGAATAAGATACCCCTTTCTATTTTCGACAAATTCTATCTAACCCAATTCCTCTACACGCTTACCGATTCAAGTTTCATGAAAGATCCGAGGTATTCGGAACCAAAATAAAAATCCCCGCCGCAAGCGGCAGGGATTAAAATCTTATCTTATTAATTAATTCTTTCTACGTCCTTTTAATGCTTCTAGAATCTGCATCTGCTTTTCCAGTTCTGTGCGTTGAGTAGCCTGGTCTGTGCTATTCTGCGTTTGTTTTTCCTGAAGGGCAAGCACTTTTTTCTGTAAGTCGGTTGAATCTTTGCCCAGATCTGTCATTTTCATATTCACTTTCTTCACTAGTTCTTCCTGCGCTTTAATATCCTGTTCCAGCTTATATGCCTCAATGAAGGGCAACATTTTCTCCATCAGTTCTTTCGCCTTATCCATCAGATCAGGATCTGTAGTGGTAGTAGCGAAATCATCTGGCCCTTTGCCAACTACCAGGTAAACAGCTGATTCATCCTTGTTCTTACCACCTCTTCGTTCAGTCTTGAAATAAAGGTCAACATCACGGTGGGCGTTGGGCAGACGAGCTCCTTTGAATTCGTAGAAATTACTTTTCGAAAGACTGATAAGGCTTTTATTTTCTTTTCCTTTATTACCTAACTGATCCATTTTCTCTTTGATGGCACCTTCTACTATCTCCTGAGAATACTGGGTGTATAGAACCACAGCCTGACGGCTTTTCTTTTGAAGATCAATCTGACCCATCTGAACTTGTGAGAAAACAGACAAGGTTACAAGCAGAAAAGTCAGTAAAGTAAATATCCGTTTCATGTTTTATAAATATTTTAGTGTTAGAAAGACAAATTTAAACCCTGTTTTGGTTGCATGGCTCAAAAATTGTAACCCGCAACACATAAATTTGTTCAAATTCTTCCTACTTGAGTGGTATTAAAAAGCTAGCCGGTCAGACTTTATGGTATGGCGCTCCGCGTATCCTTGCCCGTTTTCTGAACTTCGGTATCAGTTTGCTGGGGTTTCGGCTATTTGACCCAAACGAGTCTTATGCTTTTACCCAGATTTATGCTGTTGTCCCCTTTTTGAATATTCTTTTCACCTATGGACTGGAAACCAGCTATTTCCGATTTGCCCAAACAAAGGATAGGGAGAAGCTATATAATACACTGAACGTATCCATACTGGCAACAACTATCTTATTTACCGCCTTCCTCTTCTTGTTCAAAGGGTCTATAACAGATTTTATCGAAATGAAAGCCCATCCAGAGTATGTAACCTGGATGATCGGAATTGTATTTTTCGATACCCTGTATACGCTCCCAATGAGTAAGCTCCGTTTGGAAGAAAGACCCCGAAAGTTCGCTTTCATAAACGTCTTCTCAATTTTGCTCAACATAAGCATCGTAGTCTTCTTTTACTATATAGCTGCTCCTGCCCATGCCAAAGACCCCTATACATTTCTGGGTACTTTATATGATCCCGAAGTAGGGATAGGATATTTCATCATCGCCAATCTGGTGGCAAGTGCTGTTTCCCTGCTGCTTTTGTATAAGGAATTTGCTGTGTTCCGTTTCAAGTTCGATTTCAGTCTATGGAAAGAAGTGATGCATTATTCTTATCCGCTAATTATAGTTGGCTTCGGTGGAATGATCAATGAAATGCTGAGCCGATTGGTGTACCAGAAAGTGCTACATCTCGATGAAAAAACAGAGCAGTTTGAATTGGGCGTTTTTGGAGCTAACTATAAATTGGCTGTTTTGATAACCATCTTCATCCAGGTTTTCAAACTTGCTGCGGAACCTTTCTTCTTCAATCAATCAAAAAACGAAAATGCTCAAAAGACCTATGCCAGGGTGATGAAATTTTTCGTTATTGCCTGCTGCTTTATGTTCCTTGGAGTGGCCTTATTCCTGGAATTCTGGAAAATACTTATTGCCTCGAAACATGAAGAATATGCTCAGGGCATCAACATAGTACCAATACTTACTATGGGAAGTGTTTTCCTTGGCATCTATTACAATCTGTCTATCTGGTATAAACTCACCAACAAGAACATGTTCGGTGCCTATATCACCATTGCAGGGGCTGTATTGACTATTGTTCTAAATATGATTCTGGTACCGCCATTCCACTATTTTGGTGCCGCCTGGGCTACTTTCTTATGTTATGCGTTTATGATGGTGATAAGCTATACACAGGGTCAGAAATATTATCCAATTCCATATGCAAAGAAGAAACTGATCACCTATCTGGTAATCTGCACCCTTCTATATATTGTTCATGAATTGATAACAAGACCCATTGCTGATCACAAAAGCATGACTTATAAAATAGTCTATTTCGGCTCTGCTCTATTAGAAATCGGAACCTTCGCATTGCTCATCCTTAAAGTGGAAAAGAAAGAATTACAAAGATTGCCTGTAGTGGGAAAATATCTCTAAAGTCCTGCGTGTAAGAGATACCCGTTGGTTCGTCTTTCAATACCAATTGTAGTGGCTGGACCATGGCCTGAATAAACGATCACATCGTCGGGTAATGGGAGTAATTTTTCGGCAATGCTTTTGAATAATGTCTCTGTATCGCCACCCGGCAAATCGGTCCGGCCTACACTGCCCCTGAAAAGCACATCGCCACTGATAATGAAGTTTTGTGTTTTTGAATAGAAACAGATACTTCCGGGGGAATGGCCTGGGGTAAGAAGAATATCGAGTATATCCTCTCCAATTCTCACCTGATCTCCTTCTTCCAGAAATACCAGCGGACCACTATAATTTTCAAATGGAAGTCCCCATTTGGCGCCGCTTGCCGGTCCATAAGACAAAACCAATTCTTCCAGCTTATGGAGGTGAAGGGAGAGTCCATAGGTTTCATGGACGAACTTGTTTCCGAAAATATGATCCAGATGGCAATGGGTATTTAACAAAAATTTAGGCGCGAGATTTGCCTCTACTATAAACTGCTGAAGGGCCTCCCGCTCAGCGGAAAAATAACATCCCGGGTCTATAATGGCGCACCAACCCTGCTCGTTATAAATTACGTATGTATTCTCCTGGAGGGGGTTGAAAGTAAACTGTTTAACTGTAAGCATATTGACACCTGTTCCCTTTCAAAATTGCACTGGAAAGAGAGATTTGTTTTATCTTTAAAAATATTAATGTCTGGATATGCAATTTCATCAGTTTAACCGAAGAAGAAAAGAATTATTATTGACGCTGTTGGCATTGGTAACAAGCTGGGTGACCATAGCCCAGGTTAGTACCGTGGAATTTGAAAAACAGGGTCCAGTACAGGAAGTTCAAGTGGCAATACTCGGTAGTAACCCCCAATTTCAACACATATTTCTACGAAGACGGGAAAACCCTCGCCAATTATGTGTTGCAGATTGCTGAGAAAGAATTACCCGCTATTGAGCAGTTTGTGGAGTATGGACTGCAACGCCGCGCGAACATTGTAATCTATAACCATTTCAATGAACTGGAGCAATCGAACATTGGGTTGAACCTCGACTGGCAAACAACAGGAGGTATCACCAAACTGGTGAACAATAAGATGATTGTATACTTCGATGGTAACCACGAACACCTTCGCCGTCAGGTACGTCAAGGTATTGCGAGGGTTTTGGTGGAGAATATCCTCTTTGGTGATGACCTGGTGAATTCCGCAGGCGAATCAAACCCTGCTCGACCTTCCCAAATGGCTTGTTGATGGTTATGTTGACTATGGCTGAAGAATGGAATGCCGAACTGGATGATGAACTGAAATCTGCCCTGCTTTCAGAAGAGTACAAAAATTTCTATCAGTTAAAGCATGAAAAGCCTTTATTAGCAGGACATGCTTCTCTAAAATACTTTGCCAAGAAATTCAAACGTGAGAACGTTTACCACTTTACATCTCCTCTGAAGTGCATCGCAACCTGAACAGCGCTCTTTGAAGAATCTGTAAGATGAATGAGCGACGTACTGAAACAGTTCATGTAGATAACGAGGAACTATATTCGAACGACCTTCGTGGCCGTCGTGATATACCAAAAGGAACTGAAGTTTATTGTTGAGGATATAAAGAAAGACCGCGACTTCCTTCACTTCACTCCAAATCCAGCGCCACGCAGTCAGACCTATGCTGTTGTGGAATTTAGAGTAAAAGGCCAATACTGTGTGGTTTTATGAAAACATGGTAGACCGCAGAGTATATACTGAAAACAGGTGTGTGTTCAGGAGAAAGTTAGTAAACCCTAACTATCCATTGCTGTATTAATGGGATGGAAAAGGGAACAAGACTTGCCTGAAAAAATTGGAGTAAGGGTAAAACAAAATTATT
>JBGAQE010000101.1:0-15473 GCA_044220885.1 Chitinophagaceae bacterium | reverse complement strand
GAACGAAGCTCTGTTTCTTTTATGAAGAATTCAACCACATCTAATCGTTCATTGATCTTGCCGGCATCTTTTAATGGTAATACGATCCAGCGCTTCAACATACGGGCACCCATAGGTGAAACCGTATTGTCCAGTATTTTGTGAAGGGTATGCCCGCCTTCTGTCCCTGTGCTAATCAATTCAAGATTGCGGACAGTGAAGCGGTCCATCCATAAATAATCTTCCTTGTCAATTCGCTGCAGGGTGGTAAGATGCTGCAGGTTGGGGTGTTCTGTATCTTTTAAGTAGTGCAAGATGGCGCCTGCTGCTACAATACCGAGATGCAGTTCTTCTATACCGAAACCTTTTAGGGAATGGGTTTGGAAATGTTTCAGAAGGCTTTCTGTAGCATATGCTTCATCAAAAATCCAGGATTCAAGATGATAAGTATAGAACTTGCTTCCAAAATTTTCCTTGAACTGTTTTTGATAGCTACGCTGGAAAATGACTTCAGCAGGCTTCAGGGTCTGCAAGAGTTTGTCTATATATTCCTGATTTCCTTCAGCGATAAAAAATTCTCCGGTAGAAATATCCAGAAAAGCGATACCTGCATTTCCTTCTGTAAAATGAATACCGGCAAGGAAATTATTACTGTTATGCTCCAACAGTTTATCGTTGGTGGCAACACCTGGTGTTACCATTTCGGTAACCCCGCGTTTTACAATGCCCTTTGCTTGTTTTGGATCTTCCAATTGGTCACAAATGGCTACTCTGAAACCGGCTTTAACCAGTTTATGCAGATAGGTGTCGAGCGAGTGATGGGGGAAGCCAGCCAGTTCAAAAGAGGCGGCTGCGCCATTATTCCTTTTGGTTAGGGTGATTCCCAGTACTCGGGAAGCATGTATGGCATCTTCTCCAAAGGTTTCATAAAAGTCGCCAACCCTGAAAAGCAGGATAGCATCGGGGTATTTTTGTTTAATAGCCCGGTGTTGTTGCATTAAGGGTGTATCTGCAGGAGATTTTGCCATGGCCGGCAAAAATAAGGAAGCCTGCCTTCAATTCAGGGGTGGTTGAGAGGATGTGAAAAAAATGATTTGTACAACTGGACTTGATAGGGATGCTTATAATGAGTAATTTGTGTGACTCATTGCTGTCTTTATGCGAAAAACGACCTTGTTTATCATAGTTATCCTCTTATTTGAGGCTGCTTCGGCTCAAACCGTCAATTTCACCTCTTCTAACCTGCCTATAATTGTCATCAACACTAACGGGCAAACCATAGTTGATGAGCCAAAAGTAGCTGCAGATATGGGGATCATTTTCAATAGCGGCGGCGCCAGGAATAACCTGAGCGATATTCCAAATCATTATAACGGTAAAGTGGGTATTGAAATAAGGGGACAATCGTCCCAGATGTTCCCAATGAAATCTTACACTATCGAGTTATGGGATGCTGCCGGTGCTGCTCAGGATAAATCACTCTTTGGTCTCCCAAAAGAATCAGATTGGGTATTATATGCCCCTTTCACCGATAAGACTTTGATGCGGAATTTCCTTGCGTATACTATGTCGCGCGAAATGGGACATTGGGCCGCCAATTGCCGTTTTGTGGAGTTGATGTTGAATGGTGATTATAAAGGTGTTTATGTTTTCATGGAAAAGATAAAGAGAGGGAGTGGCAGGGTACCTATTGCCAAGATGGCCAATACAGATATAAGTGGAGATGCATTGACTGGTGGATATATTTTCAGCTTAGATAAGGAACCAAATGGATGGTATTCCTCATATGTAGCACCCAATTCAACGAATAATAATAAGCGACAATTCTCCTATGTATATCCAAAACCAGAGAATATAGTTTCTGAGCAACAGAATTATTTAAAGAGCTATGTAGATGAATTTGAGAATGCCCTGGCTGGGCCAAATTTTCAGGACCCGGTTAATGGGGTCAGGAAATATGCCAATATCGGTTCATTCATAGACTATTTCATAGTAAATGAAGTAAGCCGTAATGTTGACGGTTACAGATTGAGTTCATACTTCCATAAAGACAGGGATAGTAAGGATGGTCATATTTTCGCTGGTCCGGTCTGGGATTATGACCTTGCTTTCCGAAATGCCAATTACTGCAATGGAAGTGACTTGTCTGGTTGGGCGTACCAGTTTAATCTTTCCTGTCCGGGTGATGGAGCAGGTCTTATTCCTTTCTGGTGGAATCGATTTATGCAAGACACCGCTTTCGAAGGAAATTTGTATTGTCGTTGGAAGGATCTTCGTAAAACTAATCTCTCTCAGGAGCATATGGAACATCTGGTGGATTCAGTTGTAAATCTGCTGTCGGAAGCTCAGGTGCGTCATTTTACACGCTGGCCAATACTTGGACAGTATGTATGGCCGAATCCGGAACCGATTGCAAAGAGTTATTCTGAAGAAATCGCCTATCTGAAAGCCTGGATGGCAGCCCGAATGAACTGGATTGACAAGAATCTTCCTAATACAGGGGCTTGTTATGATATCCCGGTTACTAATGCCGATTTAACTATAACTATTGCTCCTAACCCAATTGTCAACAATGGGGTAGTTACAATAGTATCAAGGAATGTTCAGGAATTGAAATATCAAGTTGTTGATATGCTGGGACGTCAGTTGCGTTCTGGTTCCATAACCTTGAATATTGGGTTGAATCAAATGCCTTTAGATGCCACAGGCTGGGCTCATGGTATATATGTAATTCAATTCACCAATGGAAGGGGCGATAAGTTTACAAGGCGTATAGTTCGTTAACCTAAATCAATAGCAGAAATCTTTCTTTCATTTACCTTTGCGCCATGCGGAAATTAAGCATGGATGAATTGGGTCGTAAATCTGTGGAGGAATTCAAAGCCTCCGAAAAGATGCCCATTGTGGTTGTTTTGGATAATATAAGGAGTATGCATAATGTGGGTAGTGTATTCAGAACAACCGATGCCTTCCTGCTGGAGTCTATTTGCCTCTGTGGTTATACCCCACAACCTCCTCATCGTGATATTAATAAAACTGCTCTGGGAGCTACGGAAACAGTGGCCTGGAAATATTATCCAAAGTAGATGGGGTGGATGCAGAAGTGATTGCAAAATGTGACGGATGTATTGAGATTCCTCAATTGGGAATGAAGCATTCGTTGAATATAAGTGTGGCGGCGGGGATTGTGCTCTGGGAACTCGTCAGAGGTAAAGTTCAATAGGTTCCCCCGACGCGTCGGGGGGTTCAAGAGGTTCCAGAGGAGCGTTTGAGAAGTTGAGGGAATGTTTAAGGTGTAAAGTTTAAGGTTTAAGGTTTAATGTTTAAGGTTCTGAAGTGTAGCAGCTTGATTATGTTCAATAGGTTCAAGAAGTTCAAGAGGTTCCATAGTACAAACTAATTTTAGGCAGGTCTAGTTTTTAAGTTTTTTTTTACCGCAGAGAACAAGAGAAATATAGGAGGCTGCGCAGAGTTATTTGTAAAATTTTATTAGACTCTTGAAATGACTCTGCGAAAACTCTTGTTTCTCTTGTTCTCTGCGGTGAAAAAAAAAGTAACACGAAGTTCTCTAAGTGGCTATTCATGTGGTAACAATTAAGATATTGTATATCGTAACAGTTTTTTAAAGTCCAAGATTAAAAATTAAAATGACGGTAGTAAAAAAATATCTCAGTCTTATCAAATTCTCGCACACCATTTTTGCGATGCCATTTGCTTTGATTGGGTTTACGTTGGGATTGCAAAGAATACAAATTGATTCTAACCCGGGACAGTGGAGTCTTCCAAAATTGATGTTTGAGGATGATTTATCGTCACAGGGAATAGTATTGCTTTCGTATCAGCAAATTGCTATAAAATTTGTGTTGGTGATATTCTGTATGGTTTTTGCGAGAAGTGCGGCTATGGCATTTAACAGATATCTCGACAGGCATTTTGATGCGAAGAACCCACGTACAGCAATACGGGAAATACCTGCAGGAGTGCTGAAAGCGGATAGTGTGTTATGGTTTACGATTGGCAGTAGCTTGTTATTCATGTTATCTGCCTGGTTCATCAACCCCCTTTGTTTCTTTCTATCACCTGTTGCTCTTATTGTTGTATTGGGGTATAGTTTTACAAAGCGGTTCACTGCATTATGTCATATTGTGTTAGGGGTTGGTTTGTCACTGGCACCAATAGGGGCTTTTTTAGCAGTAACGGGCCGGTTTGAATTATTGCCAGTACTTTTCTCATTGACAGTGATCTGTTGGGTAAGCGGCTTTGATATAATCTATGCCTTACAGGATGAAGAGTTTGATAAGGAGCATCAATTGTATTCCATTCCTGCCATGCTTGGAAAGGCAAAGGCTTTAAGGGTTTCTGAATTGTTGCATGTGGTTAGTGCCTTATTGGTAATAACAGCTGGTTGGTACGGTTCCTTTGGTTGGTTATATTGGATAGGAGTTGTTGTTTTTGCGGGAATGCTTATCTATCAACACTCAGTTGTAAAACCAGATGATCTGCGTAGGGTTAACCTGGCTTTTATGACTGCAAATGGTATTGCGAGTGTGGTGTTTGCGGTGTTTGTGATCTCCGATTTGCTTGTTAAAAGTAATTAGATTTTTTCACCGCAGAGACGCGGAGACGCATTGCTAGATTTTCAAATTTTCAAATTTTCAAATTCTCAAATTACTCTTGCCCCGCATCCTCTCCATAGACTACGGCTTAAAACGCACCGGCCTCGCCGTTACAGATCCTTTGCAGATCATTGCAAGTGGATTGACAACTGTGGAGACGCCAACGCTATTTAATTTTTTGAAGGAATACTTCAAGAAAGAGGTGGTGGAGCTTATTTTGGTAGGATATCCCACTAATTGGGATGATACGGCCACACATGCTACTCCACTTGTAGAGAAGTTGGTTGTAAGGTTGAAAAAAGAGTTTCCGGCCATTCCTGTGCAGTTAATCGATGAAAGAAACAGCTCAAAAATGGCTAAACAAGCCATGATTGATATGGGAATGAAGAAGATGCAACGCCGCAATAAGGCGCTGGTAGATGAGATAGCAGCCACTATCCTGTTGCAGGAATACCTGGCCGCTAAGGGGTAAATGGGCTCTCATTTCTCCCGAAAAACCAATAAATTTGCCCCGCGGAATTCCACCCAAAAAGATGAAAGAATGATTCTACCTATTGTAGCATATGGAGCACCTGTATTAAGGACGGTTTGTAAGGATATCGACCCTGATTATCCCGGCCTTTCTAAACTCATTGAAGATATGTGGGAAACCATGTATGAAAGCAATGGGGTTGGACTTGCTGCGCCACAAATCAACCGCCCCATACGTCTTTTTGTGGTTGACAGTACCCAGATATTTGAAGGTATGGATGAGAAGGACAAGGCAGAATATGAAGGTGATGAAGGCATCAAGCAGGTTTTCATCAATGCACATGTAAAGGAATTGTCGGGCGATGAGTGGGCATATGAAGAAGGTTGCCTCAGCATCCCCAAATTAAGAGCCGATGTTGTTCGTGAAGAAGAAGTAACTATCGAATATCTCGACGAGAATTTCCAGCCCCACACTAAATTATTCAATGGCATTACAGCCCGCGTCATCCTCCACGAATATGATCATATAGAAGGAAAACTCTTCATCGATCACCTCAAACCCCTAAAACGTAAACTCCTGAAGGGAAAATTAGACGATATCTCTAAAGGGAAAATAAAAGTGGATTATAGGATGGTGTTTCAGAAGTGAGAGCGAAGTAGGGGAGTAGGGTAGTTAGGGAGTAGGGAAGAATGGTAGTCTGGTAGTAGGGAAGTAGGTATTACTGAATTCCTCCCTAATCTTTAAAATCACAAGAATTAAAGTCTTCAATCCCAGAATAATCCGATTTAAATCCCTTAAATCCCAGTCTATAATCCCAGTCTAAAGAAGTAGGGTAGTTAGGAAGTTGGGTAGTGGGGAAGTAGTTTAATCACTATCATTACTAATCAAACTAATCACAAGAATCATAGTTCATGATCGCAGCTTAATCTGTTTTCAATCCCAATAATCCCAGTCTAAAGAAGTAGGATAGTTAGGAAGGTAGGTAGTAGGGAAGTAGTTTAAACATAATCATCCCTAATCAAACTAATCAAAAAAATCATAGTCCCCAATCCCAGTTTAATCAGATTTCAATCCCATAAATCCCAGTCATTAAGCACAGTCAATATCCTCACCATTCTCTGAGTGCAATATCCAACCTCTCCGCCACATTATCCCAATTGATGATATTATAAAGAGCTTCCACAAAATCAGCCCTTTTGTTTTTGTATTTCAGATAATAAGCATGTTCCCAAACATCAATTACTAATAAGGGTACAACACCCCATTGTGTAAGTTTCTCGTGATTCTCACATTGCATTAAAGTGAGTTTTTTGGAATAGGGTTGATAGCCCAATATACCCCAGCCTGCCCCATCTACATTTTTTGCGGTTTGGCTTATATATGCTTTCAGTTTATCATAACTACCGAAATGCTTTTCAATCTCTTTCAATAGTAAACCGGAAGGAGCTGTTTTCTTGTTTGTAAGGTTTGTCCAGAAAATACTATGCAAAACGTGACTTGAAAAGTGATAGGATAATTTCTTCGTCCAGTAATCTGTCGTTTCAAAATTATTGGTATCCATTGAAGCACGGATCATTTCCATATCCTTATTGGCGGCTTTAACTGCGCCACCATGATGGAATGTATAATGTAGATGGACTGTTTCTTCATCCATGTAAGGTTCCAGAAAATTATTGGAATAGGGAAGTGGCTGTAATGCAAATAATCCATTTGCATCTGTCAACTGATCAATACCGTTTTGCTGAATATTTTGAGTAAATGCACTTTCAGAAGGAAGAAGCGAGGCTCCTGATAAAATAGCGGCATTTTGCAAGAATGATTTCCTGTCCATATCGAATAAGTTGAGTGGTAGAATAGTAAGTTACAGCTTTTGGAGTTATTGGGATGTTAATGGGGGAGTTAGGAAGTAGGGTAGTTAGGAAGTTAGGTAGTAGGGAAGTACTTTAAACACAATCATCCTCAATCACAAAAATCAAAGTCTCCTATCCCAGTTTAATCCGTATTTAATCCCAATAATCCCAGTCTAAAGAAGTAGGGAAGTAGTTTAAATGCAATCATCCCTAATCAAAATAATCACAAGAATCATAGTCATCCATCCCAGCTTAATCTGATTTCAATCCCATAAATCCCAGCCATTAAGCCCAGTCAATATACTTATTCACTACTCCCAGTCTTTCTCCGTTTCAACAACTTCACCCCCTCGTACCAAATCACCGACATAAAACCAATTCCAACACAGATAAACAACTGAGTCAGCGTCATAGTCTCGAAGTCAAAGAAACTGGCTAATGGTTTTAAAAAGATTAGTAATCCAGTTATAGCAATTGTTATCAGAATGATTTGTGGTACCATCCTGTTCTTGTATCCCAGTGTATGAATGATGGAATAATAGAAAGAACGGTTTACTAAGGTCAGTATAATATTAGCGACAATAAGAACGGTGAACACCATTGTACGCGTGAGGGTTTCATCATAACCTTGGTAAACTGCGTATTGGTAGGCTGCCAATGTTCCAGCTGTAATCATTAAACCCTGAATGATACTTGTGGTCAGTTCTTTCATATTGAAGAAAGACACAGTGAAAGGTCTTGGTGGCTGCTGCATAGTATTCTCCTCCATAGGTTCATTTTCATAGATGATGGAACAGGTAGGTCCCATGATGAGTTCAAGGAAAATGATATGTACCGGTGAGAATATATTCGGATATATCCATCCCAACGCCAGGGGAATAAATACAGTCAATATAATGGGTATGTGAATCGAAATTATATATTGAATGGCCTTCTTCAGGTTGGTATATATCTTCCTTCCTGTTGCAACTGCATCTACCATTTTGGAGAGATCATCTTCCATCAATATCAGAGAAGCAGCTTGTTTAGCTATTTCTGAACCTTTTTTGCCCATGGCAATACCGATATGGGCGGCTTTCAAAGCAGGACCATCATTCACGCCATCACCTGTCATAGCAACTATCTGATTTTTTGCTTTGAGGGCATTGATGATTTTCAGTTTGGCATCGGGAAACATTCTTGTGAAAATGTTTGTAGATAACACTTTTTCTTCAAGATCTTTTTCAGATAATGCCATCAGCTCATCTCCGGTGATGCTTTTGTCATATCCTTTGAATTGAATCTGTTTGGCAATGGCTGTAGTGGTAGCCGCATTATCTCCGGTAACTATTTTTACGGATATGCCTGCCGTATAGAAGGATTTTAATACTTCAGATATATTTTTCTTTGGAGGGTCATAGAAGGCAACCATTCCTTTAAAGGCGAATTTGAATTCCTGTTGTGTTGCAGGAAAATCATTTCCTGCAAAAACAGTTTCTCCAACTGCTAAAATCCGGAAACCATCTGAAGCCATAGTTTGAATGGCTGTTGTTATCTGCTCTTTCTGTTGGCTTGTAAGATCTGATACTGCTATTATAGCCTCGGGAGCCCCTTTCACTGCAATGATTCTTTTCCCATCTCCATTTTCAAAAAGATGCGTCATCATCGGTGGCGATCCGGATAACGGATATTCGTGGATCATCTTATAATCAGGTCGCTCATCCACCTCCCAATATTTTGCATACGCTTCATGCAGTGCTTTTTCCATTGGGTCGAAAGGAATAGGTTCGCTGGCCCACATGGATATTCGGATCAATTCTTTTTCTTCTTGTCCAATGGTTATTTCAGGCAGACTGAAAGAATTATTAGAAAGCAGATATACCATGGCCAGACTCATCTTGTTCTCAGTGATGGTACCTGTTTTGTCGGTGCAGATAGTGGTGGCACTTCCCAATGTTTCTACCGTCTTCATTTGTTTAACCACAATTCCCATCTTCATCAATCGCCAGGCACCAAGTGCCATGAAGGTGGTAAATGCTACCGGAATCTCTTCGGGTAGAATACTCATGGCAAGAGTGAGAGCTTTTAGTAAACTGTCGAGTATGTTTTTTGAATGATAGTAGTTGATAAACCATACGATAAGGAAAACAACTGCTCCCGCTATCACCATTTTTTTTACGAAATTTCCAATCTGGATTTCAAGTGGTGTCTTCTCTTCTTTTATGCTTTCTAATTTCTCTCCGATTTTTCCTAATTGGGTAGTATTACCAATAGCAGTAACTGAAATAATGGCTAGTCCACTGGCTACTGTTGTACCACGATATACATTTTTATCGTCTTTTGTATTGTCTTTGTAAACGGCTAATGATTCTCCTGTTAAAATAGATTCATTTACAGAGAAGTCGTTGGATTGAATTATAGTGCCATCGGCAGCTACTAATGTACCTTCTTCAACAATTAGTGCATCTCCGATCACTAACTCATCGCTATTGATATCGATTGTTTCCTTGTTCCTGATTACTTTGCAGGTGGGTTGTGTGAAATTCTTAAGTTTCTCTAAGGCATTACGACTTCTTGAATCCTGAAATAGTGAAATGGCTGCTACCAATACAATCGCTGCTGCCAGAAAAATTCCATCTCCGGTTTTGCCACTTATGAAATATATTACGGAGGCAACAAGTAATAGCAAGACCATTGGTTCTTTTAGTAACCCTTTGACAGCATTCCAGATAGGATGCTCTTTTTTGTATACCAATGCATTGCTGCCATTCTTTTCTCTTGATGCAACTACTTCTTCGTTGGTCAGTCCTGTAATGCCACTATTGTTAGGATACATATTAGTTTTTTTCTTCCCAGAATTTCCACCAGGCTTTCTTTTCTTTTTTATGAGAGGTAGCTATTGTTTCTTCTTTAGCTATTGCCTTTATTTCTTCTTCCTCAACTTCATTTCTTTCTTCTTTCCACAAATAATATCCCCCATCATCACCTACCACTTCTGCTTTTAGCAAAGAAGCGAGCGATATCATTTTTTCTATTATTTCGTCTGTGGGGTTTTTTACGACGATGTTACCGTTGAAGAAATCAAACCATGCATGGTTCCCATCAATTCCATCATCCGGAAATCCAGTCCAAACAGTCAATCCTTCTCTTTCGATCCGGATTATTTCGCCATTGTTTGATACTGTTTCGGCATAATTGTCCAGTCGCATTTCAGGGTCAGAGCTGACTACTGCTGCCCATTCTTCCAACGTAATAAAGTTGGATGCTTCTGAATCTGCCCAGTGTTTTTGGCGGGTGATATAAACATTATAGCCCATCGAAGTCAGAATTTTGAGGATGAGCCAATTTAGACTAATAGGCACTCACAGAACATGACTTTGGTAGGTCGGGGAAATGAAATTTGTTAATTCCTTACTTTTTGGCAGCCTTTTTCTTTGTCAGGGACTTCAGCGACTTTTTCTCGAGGTTTTCCTTTATTTTAAACTTAACTATTGCAGTTATTAACTGTACAGGCAGTGGTTTGTCGTAGGGAAGTTGAATAGCTCCTTTGCTAACATTATATTTTGTCAGTTTCTCTTTGAAGGCAGCTGTTGCAGTAGATGTAGGATAAAAGCCACAATGATTCTTCCATCCACCAAAATACACTAAAACCCCATCCTGTTTATATGCAGGCATCTGATAGCTGATGGTTTCTTCAGCATCAGGGGCCGCCTTTTTTATAATTGCTCTCAATTCCTTTAAGAAGGGTTGCACTTCTTTGGGTTGGGAGGAGATGTATTCGTTGACGGTGGTGGGGGGTGTTCCTTTTATCATGGCTTTTTATTTTTTGCTGAATGCTTAAAGCTTAAGGCCTAATGCTAAATGCTTAAGGCTTTGCTCAGTGGCCTGTCCGGAAATCAGGCTTCGTAATAAAATATTCGTAGAGTACAATAATTAGTATCTGTTTACTACACTAAGCCCTAGGCTTTAGGCCTTAAGCTTTAAGCATCCAGCATCCAGCATCCAGCATCAAGCATCCAGCCTCAATCAATCTCAATATCATAATGATCCAAAAGCCCCACCACGCCCGGCAAAGCGAATCTCGCTTTTTTTATCTTGTTTTTCGAAGGGTCGATGGAGTAGTTGAGAGATGATCGGAAATCGGCTTTTTCGAGATTGGTATTGTCGAATATGGCTTTGGCAAAATCACAGCTTTCAAATTTGCCGCTGCTGATATCCGTTTCAGTGAAATCCACTTCGTGCAATATGCAATTGTTGAAATGGATTTTTTTGAGATTCAATTTATAAAAAGAAGCCAGATTCAGCTGACTATGTTCAAAATAAAAAGAGATCAGGAAACTATCACAGTCCTGGAAATGAAGTCCTAGTAGTTTGCAATGGATGAATTTTACATCACGGAAACTGGTTTTTGCTAATTTGGCCATTCCAAGGTTACAACCATGGAACTCACATTCAGTAAAGGCAATATTTGATAAAATTGTATTAGAAAGGTTACAATTTACAAACTTGCAATTGTCGTATTCTGCCAGTTCAATACCAGTTATAGTAAAATCTACTTTTTCAAATAACTTATCTTCTATGTATTTCCGTTCCATTTACTATTTTATAATGTTTGTTATCCTTTGTCTAAAAGGCTTAGCCACTTTTTTAATATTCCAACTAAATGTTTTTCCTTCTCTTTTACTTCTTTAAGGCTTCTGAAGTGTGCCAATCGTCTTCCATCAGCATAATCCCCTTCCAGTAATCCGGATTTGTCATTTACTTTGGCGCCTGTCAGAAATATCATACGGATGCAATCTTTTTGATAAAAATTAAAACCGACAATAAAGCGCTTGTATTCTTTGGGGTTAAAGGGCTTCATAGGGCCGGTATAAAAAAAGCAAGGGGCATTCCATTTTATTTCTTCTCCAATGTTCTTATCTGCCGACAAAATGATCTTCCTTAAAGCAACTACAACCGGTAACAGGGGGTGCTTCAATTTCTTCATATAAGCTTCTACTTCGGAAGTTTTAGTTGGCGCTGTTTCTTTTTCATTTTTGCTTGGGGCTTTGAATTTCAATTTGGCTTCAGTAAGTGCTTTTTTCAATTTTGGAATAGTGGATGGTCCCATTCCATGTAATTCAGCGATTTCTTTTTCAGTGAAGCTGGCTAATTTTTTTATGTTAGTAATTCCTTTACTTGCCAGGGCTCGTTTTGCAGGAGCAGCTATACCTGCAAATGGGTCATTGGTAGCTGTATTTAGTGATTTCTTACTCGTAGCCATAAGAGAAGGTTTTGGGGGTATTAAATATAATAAAAATTCTCTCCCAACATTATTTTGAGACGCTGAAAATTCCAAAGGCGTCATATACGGCCTGGTGCATTATAGTGGCGTGATTTTCCTTGGGAAAGTAGGAAAAGTGAACCTTTATGGATGGGTTTGGTTTTTCTTTCAGGATCCCAACTAATCTTCTGGCATCCGCTTCCATAATAGCTCCCTCTTTGCCTACAGCAATGAATATGGATGTTTTTGTTTTGTTACCCTGTTTCAGAATTGCAGGAGGAATTTTAAGCAATGATTCATCGTCCCACCACAAACTCGGACTTATTATTATATACTTATTGAACAAGTCGGGTTTTTTAAAAAGAATCTCAGTGGCTAAAAGTCCCCCTAGCGATTGTCCGATGATGGTTTTTGTTTTACTGGTTTTGTATTCAGCATCAATATAGGGTTCCAGCTCATTTCCTATAAAATCAATGAATTTTGCTGAGCCACCTGAACTTGGATTGTTCTTTTTGTCTTTTTGATTTTGGGTTGGAAAACAATAATCACGTTTTCGATCTACATTGGCTATTCCTACAACAATAGAAGGGGGTAATAGATTCACCCAGGGGAAGTTTGCATATTGCACCAAGCCGCTAATATGGATGAAGTCTTCATCAGCCGATCCGTCTAGCAAATAAATAACCGGATAATGGATAGTGTCTGCCGGATTATAACCTGGGGGAAGATAGATATTGAGTGTCCTTTTTTCGTTGAGAATGGATGAATGTAATTCACGGATGGCACCAAGGATAAATTGTTTTTCCTGCGAATAAGTTGAGATGAATACCGTAATTGATAGAAGTAGAAGAAGTGATTTTTTCATTAGTTAGTTCAGTTAGTAACTGGCTTCATATTAAATGTATACTAGGAATAAAGTTTCTGAAAACTCAGCTTATCCCAATAGCCTCTTTGCATTTGGATCAGGTCGTCTTTGATGTTGAAGAATCCACAGCCTTGTAATCCATTTGGATCGCGCCATTCCAGAACAGCCCAATCCCCTTCTTCAATAATTTGTATGGGAATGCAATGCATGTTGGGGGCAGCGGCGAATTCTGATGCAAACATTTCTTTGATTGCTTTTTTGCCGGATATGGCTGTATTAGGCATTTGATGATTGATGGCATTTTCGGCATAGAATTCTGCAATAAGACTGATGTCGGCCTTGTTGAATGCTTCCACCCATTGTAGTATAATTTGTCGGGGACTTGCCATATGAAACTGTTTATTATTCTTGCTTAAATGAGACGCTTAAAATTATGATTTTAATACATTGATTCCGTGAATGGACTGGATTTTTCGGCATATAGTATAGTAAGTACTAATAAGCCATGTCATCTACTGGTTAATTCTATCATTGTTTCTGGTAAAAACCATGAGGCTTCTTTCCGTTTGAATTCACGTTGCTCTGGAAAATATTAATATATTACAGGCTGGCTATTAGTTAGATTGATTATTGGTTTTAATTTATTTTTTTCCATATGATGTACAGAGTATTTACCAGCTTGTTATTCTTGTGTTTCTTTCTGCCGGGGCGTCAATTACAAGCTCAGGTTACACTTGCTACAAAGGAATTAAGCCTGCTTGTATCGGCTAAAGGACAGGTTGAGCAAATTTCAATAGGGTCAAATGGCAAAAATATTTTAGCCAGGGATACGACGGCTCCATTTATTACTCTTATAAGTAACAGGAAACGCTATATGCCAACTTCCCTACAGTATAGCAAAACATCAAATACGTTAACAGTTAAATTCCAGCCAGTAGGAGTAGCCATTCAAATAAAGGTTATTCAAAAGCCATCACATTTTATTTTTGAGGTTATTAAGGCTGAACCTGAAAATGCAGTGGATGCCATTGTTTGGGGCCCTATTCCAACCACTATTACTGAAACTGTAGGGGAAGTTATTGGAGTGGTTCGTGATAGTGAAACTTCAATTGGGATGTTTGTATTGAACACAAAAACACTTGGGGGTGACTTTCCGAATTCTGAAGGAAGTACATGGGCGAGAGGCATTGCTGCAAAATCTTATGCAACATACAGCAGTCTGCAGGCCTATTCTATTAACAGGAACCGTACCCGTAATGTGGATGCATGGGGTGGTGAATTCAAGAATATGAATGTTGCTCCTATAAAAGGGGAAACGGTGGTTGGAAGTAAGATTGCCTTATTTGCCTGCCCAGCTTCTTCAACACTCGATAGGTTAGAAGCTATTTCTCTTGCAGAGAAATTGCCTTATCCAACTTACAAGAAGACATGGTTTAAAAAATCGTCTTTGTTTGGGAAATCATATCTCATTTCATCTTTTGGAGAGAAGGATATGGATGAAATGATTGGTTATACAAAGAGGGCTGGCTTGTACTCCCTTTATCATGAAGGTCCATTTATGAGTTGGGGACATTATATTTTTGATTCCAGCTCTTTTCCAAAAGGAAAGGAGAGTATAAAGAATTGTGTTCAGAAAGCACATGCGGCAGGATTATTATTTGGAGTACATACTTTGACAAATTTCATAAATACCAATGATCCTTATATTACTCCGGTACCTGATGAACGTCTTAGCATGACTGGAGCTTCAATTCTTATGGCGAATATTGATGCACAACAAAAGGAGATAGAGGTGGCATCGCCCGAGTATTTCAATCAGGAGCGAAATAATAACCTTCACACAGTAAAAATTGGCAAGGAACTTATCAGATACAAGACGGTCAGTTCTACCAGACCCTATAAATTGTTGGATTGTCAGCGTGGAGCTTTTGGAACTTTAGCTACATCGCATACAAATGGGGAAGTGGTTGGGAAATTGATGGATCATGCATATCAGGTTTTCTTTCCGAATTTTGACCTGCAGCGCGAGATTGCAAAGAATCTTGCTGGAATTTTTAATGAAACAGGAATCGATCACTTCGATCTGGATGGTCATGAGGGCTGTTTGGCATCAGGACAAGGGGATTATGGGTTAGAGGTTTTTGCGAAAGATGTTTATGACAACCTTGATCACGAAGTGATTTTCGGTACCAGTAATAGTAAGACCTATTACTGGAATATAGGTTCTTACTATAATTGGGGAGAACCTTGGTATGGAGGATTTAAGGAGAGCATGCAGCAATACAGGATAGATAATCAGGGATTATTCAGCAGGAATTATATGCCTCATATGTTGGGTTGGTATTTGTTGGCAGAACATACTACACTTCCAGAAATGGAATGGATGCTGGCAAGGGCTGCGGGCTATAATGCAGGATTCGCAATGGTAGCTCGTCCAAATGCACTTCGA
>JBGAQE010000100.1:0-15538 GCA_044220885.1 Chitinophagaceae bacterium | reverse complement strand
TGCAATACAAACACCACTTCATCCAAATCAGCTGCTAATGATGTCTTGCCGCTTTCCTGCAATCCTTCTTGTTCTTTTTTGTCTTTCTTGTCATTTGCCACATTATCACTGTTCTTCTCTCTGGTAGTTACAGCATTGATAGGTACTGAAAGTACATTCGCTTTAGTCTTGGTTTGAATATCTGCACTGGCATTCATACCCGGACGGAAAGGGAAATTCTTTTTAGAACCAGGAATCAGAAGGTCTTTATACGATTCAGGAAGCAATCTGATATGCACTTTAAAATTGGTCACATCATTTGAAGTAGAAACTGCCTGTGCTGCTGAAGTACTGCTGCTGGCAATTTTCGTAACAATTCCTTTGAACTTACGATTATTGTAGGCGTCCACTTCCACTAAGGCAGAGTCGCCCAATTTCACTTTTGGAATATCGTTTTCACCAACATCCACCCTTACTTCAATGATTCCCATATCAGCGATACGCATCATTTCAGTACCTGCCATCATGGAGTTACCAACTACGCGCTCGCCTTTCTTTACGTTAAGCAGAGAAACAACACCATCCATCGGTGCCAATACAGTTGTACGACTAAGGTCTTTGTTGGCACGTTGCAAACTGGCTGCGGCACTTTGCACACCAGCTTGTCCACTGCGGATACCCTGTAATGCTGCATTATAATTGGCTTTAGCAACTTGTAATGCATTATCTGCCTGCTCGAATTCAGCCTTAGAAATTACTTTTTCTGTAAGCAATTGCTTTTGGCGATCGTAAGTACGTTGTGCCAGTTCAAGAGCAGACTTCAGACTTGCCAACTGTGCTTTACTGTTTTCAACAGAAGCCTGTTGCTGATCCACAATCGCATTTGCCTGATCTCTTTGTGTGGTGTAGATATCTGCATAAATCCTGGCCAGTATGGTTCCTTTCTTCACGCTATCTCCTTCTTCAACCTGAAGAGTTATGATTTCACCAGAAATATCGGGACTCACTTTTACTTCCAGCTCAGGATAGATTTTTCCGCTTGCATTAACGGTTTCAATGATTGTTCTTGAAATCGCTTTTTCAGTGGCTACTTTCATGCCCTCGTCTTTACCGATGATACCTGCTGCTTTTAGACCCAGCAAGCCTCCGATTACTACTACGAGGATGACCAGTATCCAGATTACTTTTTTGCTCATATAACTGTTATTATTCTTTTTAGGAGATGCTTTTTTCGATTATAATTTTATTCCCTGTCCTTTGTAGAACTCCAGCAATTTCAAACGGAACACATAATCTACCTGGGCTTGTGCCTTTTGAACTTTAGCACGTGTAAGATTATTCTGATTAGTCAGGAAATCAATGGTTGATAACAATCCGAGCTGATATCTTTTCTCTGCATAATTATATGCTTTCTCAGCAGTTTCAACACCCTTCAGGCTCGCATTATATTGTTGAATAGAGGAAACAGCGTCTGTATAAGATTTATAGATATCATTCTTTAGTGTGAGGTCGGCCTGCTGCTTCACCAGTTCCAGGCTCTTTACATTAAGAATGCTTCTCTGCCATCCTATTTTTGCTGAACCGCCATTGAAAATGGGCACGTTCAATCCAATACCGATATTCTGACGGAAGTTATCTTTTAACTGTGTTCCAAAAGCGGTATGGGTCGTATTAACGATGGTGTTGAATTCAGGCGACATAACATTATAGTTAGTACCTGCAATAGTTACAATGGAGCCGTTGTTCTTAAAGTTACCTGTTGGAGTAACAGAAACAACTGGCACTTTATTATTAGCATAGTTACTGGCCAGGTTTCCAAACATGGTAATTGAAGGGTACATCTGGGCCTTACTGACTTCTACAAACTTATTGGCCGCTTTTATTCTAAGATCGTTCAGTTTTTGCTGGGGAAGGTTAGCCATCGCCAATGAATAAACGACTTCCGGCTGTAACTCAGCCAATGATTCTACCGGAATCTTATCAAGAGGTGGCATATCAACAGCGAAAGGCTGTGAAGCATCCAGTGTAAGTAATGCTTTCAGACTTAATATGTTTTGCAATACTGAGTTTTGGGCACTGATAAGAGAAGAACTGTCGCGGGCCAGCTGAGCTTCTATTTCAGCCAGGTTCAATTCAGGCAAAGCACCTGCTTCTACCCTTTTACTTGTATTATCGAGGTTCTGCAAGGTCTGCTGAACAGCAACATTGGCGATATTGGCTTGTTCCTGAGAAACAAGAACCAACAGGTAGGCAGTTGCTACATTCAGAGAAATATCGTTTCTGAGCTTCTCAATATTGGTACGTGCAGCATCAGCATCCAATTGATTGGCTGCAATCTGGTTCCTTATACTGAACCAATTGAAAACCGTAACACCAGACTGGATATTGAATCCAGATGAAAACAGCTGTTGCTGGGTAAACTGGTTAGTGGTTGGGTTGATAGAACGACCTGAGTTAATACCGGCATTGGAAGAAAAATTGGCCGTTGGATACTGGCTCAACTGACTTTGCTTGAGGGTCAAATTGGCTCTACGGGCATCTATATCTGCTTGTTTTACAGAGATATTATTGGCCAATGCGTATTCTACACAGCGGCGCAGATCCCATTTTTCCTGGGCGGTAGCTGTCTGTAAAATGCAGCTACTGATCAATAATAAGCTAACAATGAATTTCATAAAACAAATGTACTTGTAATGAAAGGGGTGTATACCGCAATTATGATAAACGGTCACAAAAATGTCATGAGTAACAAAAATACTCCTGCCAGGCTTTTCAGCCTATGATTTCAGTTACCTATGATGTTAAATTCAGCTTCCCAAGGCCTGGTTGAGGTCGGTTATCAGGTAGTCAGGTTCTTCCAATCCAACATAGAGCCGGATCATTTTGTGCTCGCGGTTTCCCGGATCAAATTGATGAGGATACAATGAAGCACATTTGGGAATCGCCAGACTTTCATGTCCGCCCCAGCTAACAGCCATTAATATATGACGCAGCTTTTCGCAGAATGTTACGATTTCATCCCTTGATTCCGCCTTCATAACAATGGTAATGAGTCCGCAAGCCCCTTTCATCTGTTTTTTTGCCAACTCATATTGGGCGAAACCGGGATCAAGAGGAAATATGACCTCTTCAATTTTGGGATGTGACTTCAGGAAGCTGAGTACTTTTTGGGTGCTTGCTGTGATTCTTTCGAAACGGGCCGGAAGTGTTCTCAACCCACGAAGTAATAACCAGGCATTGAAGGGTTGGATACCCGAACCAATATTGAGATACTCACTGTCGAAAATCTTTTTGATCATAGCACTTGAACCAGATAAAACTCCTCCCAATGTATCACTATGTCCACTGATATATTTGGTAGCCGTTTGCATGGCAAGGTCAATCCCCAGTTCAATAGGCCGCTGATACAAAGGCGAACAATAACTATTATCAATAAGCGTAACTATATTCTTCGACTTCGCCCATTGCGCTACAGCTTCAATATCCTGCAACAAGAAGTCCCAGCTATTTGGAGATTCAAGGTAAAAGAAAGTAGTATTAGGTTGGGTAGCCTGTTGCCAGTTTTCAATCTTTGTACCATCAACATAAGTTGTTGTAACACCAAACCGTGGCAGTATAACATCGAACATACGCTGCGCCCAGGTATATGGTTTTACAACAGAAACAATATGGTCGCCAGCTTTCACATTCGCCATAACGCCAGCGAATATTGCTGCAGCGCCGTTATTAAACACAAGGCAATCTTCTGCTCCGTCGAGAGCGGCTAATTTTTTCCTGAGTATATCAACCGTTGGATTCAATCCCCTGCTGTAGAGATAGCCGCCCATCTCATCTTCAAAAGCGGTACGCAATTCATCAACAGTCTTAAAAGCAAAGTTGCTGGTCTGGATAATAGGAGGAGCTATTGCATTGAAATATAATTCGCGGTCTTCCCCCAGTTCATTGATGATTTGGGAAATTGATAATGATTGGTCCATATAATACAGTTACTGTAAAAAGTCGATTTGATTATTCTTGCTTGCCAGGATCAGATAAGGATGCATCCTGATAATTCGTCTTATTCTTTGCAAAAAGGAAATAGATTACTATGAATGCCAACAATACACCTATTCCAGTAAGTGCTGCATAATTGTTGTTCTTATAATCCATCGCAATACTGATAGCTACAAATGTATAGGCAGCCATAAATATGATTGTCTGCAATGGAAATAACTTCATCTTATAGATACCGGTATTGTCGAGGTGTTTTGTTTTCTTCCTAAACCAAAATATGGTGGCACTGCTTAAGATCATTCCAAAACAATCCAGGAAAATCGTGAAACTTAATATGTCTTCAAATTCCTGACTAAAGAACAGGATGATAATACACATGGCCGCAAAAACAGTGAGCGAAAAGGTAAGTACCTGTGTAGAATCGTTTTGTTTGGCGAATATTTTTGGCAGGGATCCATCCTTGCCCATAGCATACATCACTCTTGGATTACTAAGCAAGAGGGCATTCACATAAGCCAATACTCCTAAAAACAAGAAAGCAGAAAAAACAATGGCACCTTGTTTTCCAAAAACCCTTTCCATTACAACATAAGCGATTTCACGTTCCCCTTTCATGGCATCAAAACCAACAATCTTATAGTAACTAAGATTTACAAGCAGATAAAGGCTGATGATTATAATAATCCCAATAAATATACCTCTTGGAATAGTTGAGGAAGGTTTATCAACCTCACTGCCAAAGTTGATTGTTTGCTGATATCCACCATAAGTGAAAGAAACGGCAATCAGACTAACCCCAAGGCTTCTTATCCATTCAGTGTTTGATACTTCCGCAGAAACAGATTCAACTACCGCTTGTGGTGCATAATGAGAAGGATAGAAAAGCGCTGCTATCAGTACCAGTATCATACCGATCTTTATCACCATCAGAATATTCTGTGCTCTTGAACTCATCTTCAACCCACGCAGGTTAATGAGATAGAAAATAAGTATCGCACCACAACTGATTAAGGCTTTATGTATATCGGTCCAGCCTGTTCCGGGTAATAATTTTGTGATATAGCCGCTTCCAATCAATGCTACGGCACTTAAGCTAGCTGCATTACTTACTAATATTATACAATTGATAGCAAATGCTATACTGGGGTGATAGGCCTGTGCGAATACCTTATAATAGCCTCCGGTAATAGGGTAACGACTGCCAATTTCAGCATAAGTAAGCGCTCCGCAAAAAGCCACTATACCTCCTACTATCCAGGCAGTAAAATAAACGGATGGTTCAGCGGCATCTTTTGCACTGGTGGCAGCTGTACGGAAGATACCCATTCCGATAACCAGACCCACCACAATCATTGTGAAGTCAAATAATTTCAGCTTATTACTCTTCATGAGCGGAAGATAAAGAATATTTGCCTTTACCTTTGAGTTCCATATATGAATAAATTTTCATTGAAAAACTTGCTGGCTATTGTTATAGCTGTTGGCATATATTCAAGCACAGCTGCACAGGTATCCACTGCCGACTCTGCCCTACTATTACAGACAGTAGAGGTAAAGGCCTTCGAACAAAACCGTAAGCTGGCCGAAATAGCGGCAGCAGTTACTGTAATTCCCAAATCACAATTGAACCGGTTTAGTAATATCAGCATATTACCTGCTTTGAATAGCCAACCGGGTATACGAATGGAAGAACGCTCCCCTGGTAGTTACCGAATCAATATAAGGGGAAGCTCTCTTCGCTCTCCATTCGGAGTGCGAAATGTGAAAGTGTACTATAATGACATACCCTACACAACTCCCGGGGGTGACAGCTATTTCAACCAGCTCGGTTTCTATTCTCTTCAATCTATTGAAATAATAAAGGGCCCGGGAAGCAGCTTGTATGGTGCCGGAACCGGAGGGGTATTATTAGTAAATAGTGAGAACCCCAATTGGAAGCCTTCATTACAAGTAGATGCTATGGGCGGAAGCTTTCATTCCTACAATTTCAACCTTCATCTGAATGCAGGCAACAACGATTTCCAGAACAGCATCAATTATCAGAAACAGGGAAGTGATGGATACAGAACTCAAACCCAAATGAAGCGTGAAGTGTTTTCCTGGGATTTAAATAGCAAATTATCTGACAAGAGTCAGCTGCAAGCGCATTTCCTTTACAGCGATTTATATTATCAAACACCTGGTGCACTAAACCAGAAAGAGTTTGATAGTATACCTACAGCTGCGAGACCAAGAGTTGGAGCCACTCCAGGAGCTGTTCAGGCACAAGCCGCCATTTACCAGAAAACATTCCTGACAGGTGTGCATCATATCAATAAATTCAATGATCACTTAACACAAAGCACTTCACTGTATGGTGCATTTACCCAATTAAGAAACCCGGGTATTTTCAATTATAGCCGCACTTCTGAACCGCATACTGGCGGAAGAACTTTTCTTCAATATAAAAGAGGCCTTTTGACTGCACATATCGGGGCCGAATTACAACAAGGGTTCACCAATGCAAAAGCCTATAAGAATGTAAATGGCAATCCAGATAGCCTGCGAACTGATGATGATGTAAATAACAGGCAAGTATTTTTCTTTGGACAATTAGCGATAGTGATGAAGGGGGACTGGATAATAACCAGCGGCCTTAGCGTTAATAAACTGAAATTAAGCGTAACACGTTTAAGCAGTTTGCCAGTAACAACCAAAGAGAGAAACTATTCAACAGAGATAGCCCCTCGGTTAGCCATTCTGAAAAAAATAAATAAGCGGATATCAGTATATGCAAGTATCTCAAAAGGATTTTCACCTCCAACCAATTCGGAATTATTACCATCAAGCGGTATTATAAGTACTGATCTTGAAGCTGAAAAAGGAATCAGCTTTGAAATGGGCTCAAGAGGTAACTTGCTAAGTAATCGTTTTTATTACGATATCAACCTGTTTTATTATCAATTAAAAAATGCCATTGTAGTAAGAAGAGATAATCTGGGGAGAGATTATTTTGTGAACGCAGGAAACACTTCTCAGAAAGGGGTGGAATCATATATTAGTTATCAGCTGACCCCGGTATCTTCAAAAATATTTCATAGGTCATTGTTATGGATGAGCCATACTTTCTACGATTTCGAATATTCAGATTTCAAGAAGGGTACAACCGATTATTCAGGCAATAAATTACCTAGTGTACCAAAGCAGGCAATTGTATTGGGACTTGATATAGCAATGAAAACAGGGGCTTATACTAATATTACATATAACTATACAGATAAGATTGCTTTGAATGATGCCAATACCGATTATGCAAGCTCTTATCAACTCCTATGTGCCCGTATAGGATGGAAGAAAGAAATTTCTCAAAAACTATTATTAGACATTTTCTTTACAGGTGAAAACCTTTTTGACAGCCATTACTCGTTAGGTCATGATTTGAATGCAGCTGGGGGCCGTTATTTCAACACAGCACCTGGAAGGAATTATATTGGGGGCATGTCAATTCAATACAAGTTCAGGTAAGTAAAGTATTACCTACCTGAACTGTATATTCAAAAACTGAAGAAATAGATTAGTTATTAGCTGCACCTGCATCGATCCAGCAAACGATAGCACTTTTCTGTGCAGCTGAAAGTGATCCGGTTTTTGGCATAGTACCGGCAGCAACAGCAGAGCGAATGGCAGATTTAGCAGCAGCAACCTGTGAATAATTGGTAAGTGCACCAGGTCCATTAAAGCTACCACTTGCATGACAACCAGCGGCTGCACATGAAGAGCTTATAATTGGCAATACATCTCCTGAAAATGTTTTGGCGGTAGAACAATCTGGAACAAAACCACCTGGATTGGTAGTTCCGCCACCACTTGATTTAGAACAAGAAACCAAAACGATTACTGAAGCGACAACAAATAGCGAGAACTTTTTCATTGATGCATTTTTATTTTTTAGAGTTTGATTTTTGGAGAAGTCGGGGGCGTTTGAATTATTAGGATTACTGTTTGAAAGTCCGTGGCGTTTGATACAAATGCATACCAAAGCAAAAGTCCGGGAAGTCCGGGGCGTCTGATTATCAGAGACCCTAATAAAAAATCAAGAAGATTATTTAGTGAGCTTTTCATTTTTCGATTTTGACTTTTGACTTTTGACTTTTGACTTTTGACTTATAACCTCATACGAAACATCCATCTCCTCAGTTGCGTACCACAGGACATTTTATTCCTCGATCTGATCCTATTTTATATTGAATACCTATGGAGGTACTGAAATAGCGGTCTTTAAGGGCCGGATTGGCGGCCTGGCTGAAGCCATCCAAATAATCGGAGAAGGTAAAGCGGTAAGAAGCATCTGCGGTGAGTGACCATTGGGGGGTGAGTTCATACTGCAGGCCAGCGCCAACGGGGATAACGGGTAAAAGTCTTGGAGTTCTATGGGCTATATCTGTATTGAGTCCAGCAACCACCCATGATTCGGAGCCAAAATATGCTGGATTAAAATTACTATAGTCCCTGTTTATCCGAACCCAGCTTAGTCCAACCCCAGCAGATAAATAAGGAGTAAGCCTTGGCGCCCTGATTCCATCAAAGTTGGAGCGCAGAGGGTTCCAAACAATGGATGCAGCCGCTTCAACCAATGGGGTGGTAAAATTGAAGTTCCTTTGTTGCCGGTATTCGGGGTGACTGTATTTCGCATCATCCCCTTTTAATCTGGCAATCGACAATTGTAATCTGGCCGATAAGGAGGACGTCAATAAGCGGCTTCCATACAGATTGATACCGGGTTTCATAGTAGCTAATGAGCCGATACGTGTGGGTGTTAAATCGCCTTGATAAATATATGCTCCCACGCCTATACCTACCTGATAAAGGGATGTTTGTGCATTTGCAAATACAGTGGAAACAGTTAATAATATAAGTACGGTCGCTTTTTTCCAAAACGTTATCATGTAAAAAGACTTTAAGTGGATGAATAGTTGGATAAAAGCAGCAGCTGGTGGTGGTTTTCAGAAAATACGGTTTCAGGACAAATGCTTTCGCATTTTTCAGACTTAGTACAGGTAATGGAAGAATGACGGGTCGTTTCAGTAATACATCAAAATAACTCTATGGTATTCAAATGATATAACCGGATCTTAAAAACGGGGACAATGAAAACGAAAAGAGCAATGGGAAATAAATGAAAAATGAAACGACAAAATCGGTGAAGAGTGCAAAAGGTTTTTAGAATTGCTTCAAGTAGTAGCAGTTTTTAGTGTGACCAAACTTCGTTCAGGAAGTTTATTGCAATGTTTGTAAAGAAATGTTAATGCAATAAATAACATATCCTCCATTTTGTTTATACAAATAACAGGCCATCAATTCACCAAACTGTTAATAACTATAATTTTTAGAGAATTCTTGATCCTTAGTTTTGTGGCCGATTAGGTCCCCGATTGTTAACACATCGGGGTTAAAAGGGAAGTCCGGTGAAAGACCGGCGCTATCCCCGTAGCTGTAAAACCCCTCCTTATATATAGGAGAAAAGATCTTCCACTACAAACCACTGTATGTTTCGGCATATGGGAAGGACGGAAGATCGGGATGAGCCAGAAGACCTGCCTGATTGATCAACCATATTCAGCTTTCGGGTGAAAGGCTTGAAGATTCAGGGATGTTTTACATTCTTTAATTTTCTTCGCTGGCATTGGTGTGCACACCAATCCTTATTTCCTGGAAGCAGTCATACACAAAATTTTTTCATCAGATGAAAAAAATCTTTTTGTGTTGGCTGCCGCAATCATGAGCAGTCAACTACAGTCACAAGACAGTAGCCGTATCTCGCAATTGAATGAAGTAGTGGTAACCGCCACCAAGTTTCCGGTAAAGACATCCCTGACCGGGAAAGTAGTGACCATAATTACCCGCCAGCAACTGGAACAAAGTGGCGGAAAAGATTTGTCGCAGGTATTAACAGAACAGACAGGACTTTTTATAAACGGAGCCAATAGTAATCCTGGTAAAGACAAAAGTGTTTATCTAAGGGGAGCAAGAGTTGATCATACTCTTATCACCATTGATGGTGTTCCGGTTTATGACCCATCTGGTATAGGTGGCAATTTTGATATCAGGAATCTGTCGTTAGAGAATATTGAAAGAATAGAGATATTGAAAGGAAGCCAATCTACACTGTATGGTAGCGATGCCATTGCAGGCGTAATAAATATCATTACCCGGAAATCGGCTGGAAACAAAAGCAGTACATCGGCTCTTTTAAGTTATGGCAGCAACAACACGTTGAAAGCACAGGCAGGTGTTTATAATCAGAAAGGACGGTTTGGTTATTCAGTAAATTATTCACACTATAGCTCAAAAGGCATTGACGAGGCTGTAAATAATTCAGGAAACACAAATACCGACAGAGATGGTTATAAGCAGAATAGCCTGGAGACCCGATTGCATATTGCCGCGAGTAAAAACTTGACTCTACAACCCTATTTTCGATATAGCAAATTGAATGGCGATCTTGACCAAGGGGCCTTTACTGATGAACTGGATTATACCTATCAGCAAAAAAGCTGGCAGGCAGGATTAAAAAGTGAATGGAAATTGGGTAAGAGCCAGCTTCATTTACTATACAATTTCAATTCAATCAACAGGAACTATATCGACGATTCAACAAAGAGCAGAAATGGCTTTAGCATTTTTTCGGAAGGGAATTATAAAGGAACAGAGCAATTCGCTGACCTATACATTACTTCTCCAATAAGTAAAACAATAAAACTTACTGCAGGAACTGATTTCAGGACCTCAAGATCGGATCAATCTTATCTGTCAGTAAGTTCCTTCGGTCCATATGAAAGCGTATATAGCAAGGATAGTTTAAATCAGCATCAGATAGGCGTATATGCTGCTGGAGTGATGAATCTTCCAGCCGGATTCAATTTGGAGTTGGGAAGCAGGATCAATTTTCATTCTTCGTATGGGAATAATGTAGTTTACAATATCAATCCATCTTTTTTGATAAGGGAAAGGATCAAGGTTTTCGCCAACATATCATCAGGTTACAGAACGCCATCGCTTTATCAGCTTTTTTCTGAATATGGCAATAGTAAGTTGAATCCTGAAGTGGCGATTACATATGAAGGAGGTATTCAATATTTGGGAGCGAAGAACAATATGCAGTTGCGATTAACATATTTCAATAGGAAAGTGATAGACCTGATCTTCTTTTATTTCAATAACACCACATTCCAATCGCAGTATATCAATCAAGATAAGCAGGAAGATCATGGAATTGAAACCGAATTCAGCTATTCTCCCTTTAAGAATACGCAATTGAAGGCTTTCTACACATTTGTAACCGGGCAGATAAGCACCAACCAGAATGGTAAAGACACAAGTTTTAATAATCTGTTACGTCGCCCGAAACACAGTGCTGCCTTGAATATTGAGCAAAGATTAAGCAGAAGGTTATTAGTTTCCACTCAGATACAGTACACTGGAGAAAGGAAAGATGCTTATTTTGACAGCAATACTTTTCAAACAGTAAATGTTACTCTTACTCCTTACACCTTATGGGACATCTATGGGGAATATGCCCTGGCAGGAAATCATTTGAAAGTGTTTTTGTCTCTCAGGAATATCACCAATGCCCGGTTTACGGAAGTGAGTGGGTTCAACACACTTCGATTCAATGGGTATGGAGGAATCAGGTTGATTCTTTAATTGCAATTCTATGTGTCAACACGAAGAGAAGAAATGTCCGAGATGTGGAGCCAGCTTTGAGTGTAAAGTGGGGAATATCACTGAGTGTCAGTGTTACGGGGTGACTTTTACCATAGAGGAGCGGGCTTTTTTAGAGAGTAAGTATGAGGATTGTTTGTGCAGGGGTTGTTTGTTGGAGTTGAAGGGGGAGAGTGTGGGGAAATAAAGTTGTGCGAGGGGAGTTGTGTTTTACAACCCGAGATGCCATCTTACCCCCAAGATGCCATCTTACCCCGAGATGACATCTTGGGGGTAAGATGGCATCCAAAACCTCATTATCTTTACCAAAACTCTGCTTAATGGAAATATCCCTGAACGAACTGCTAACAGTATCCTTTACCTTATTCGCTGTTATCGATATTATAGGATCCATACCGATCCTGATATCGCTGAAGCAGAAAATAGGACATATCAATGAATTTAAAGCCACTCTTATTTCAGGGGGATTGATGATCCTTTTCCTTTATGTAGGAGAAAAATTCCTGAACATATTAGGTGTAGATAAGAAATCTTTCGCTGTGGGAGGTTCCATTGTGATCTTCATCCTGGGTTTAGAAATGGTTCTTGGTTTAGAATTCTTCAAAGCAGAGAAAGATGCCAAGGCAAGTACTGTTGTACCCATTGCATTCCCATTGATTGCCGGATCAGGAACGCTTACAACCATCATGTCATTAAAAGCGAACTACGAAGCACCAACTGTTTTTATTGCCATCCTGTTAAACCTCATAATTGTATTTCTTGTATTAAAATCGCTTGATTTTATACTAAAACTACTGGGTCCTGCTGGAATGATTGCCGTACGTAAGTTTTTTGGCGTAATTTTGCTGGCCATTGCCGTGAAGATATTTACGAGTAATGCGCATGGACTGATTAAGTAATTTGGGAATTTGAAGATTTGATAATGAAAATGAACAGCCGGCACTATCATTTTCAATTTTTCAAATTATCAAATTATCAAATTTCTCCCCGGCCTCGTAGTACAATGGATAGTATAAGAGTTTCCGAAGCTCCAGATCCCAGTTCGATTCTGAGCGAGGCTACAAAGAAGTGATACGTTTTACGTTGTAAGTTTTAAGAGAGCACCATCATTTGGTGCTCTTTAGTTTTTGCATATTTTGCCGGGAAGGCGGAAAACGGAAATGTTTTTCCTGAAGTTTGAAGCCTCGACTACAATTGATAGTATAATCCCCATAGCAGTGTCAAGCCCTCCCAGTTTAATTCGGGGCTAGATGTTTTACGTTGTATTTCATTTGGTGCTGTTAGGGTTTTCGAGATGTCATGTCGGGATTTTTTTTGGTGTTTCCCTCAACTAATACAACTTGAAGCCTATGAAATGTTGTTTAGGTTTAATTTGTTAGATTGCAGACAACCAAACTTTAACTCTCTTCCCATTGCTTAAGTCTTCCTATTTAAAAATAATCGGACCATTAGTTTGCCTGGTATTGGTAAGCAACCTATTGTTGCAGCGCTGCAACTCTAATAACCCAGATCAAGTATCCGTTAGCAGTACTAACAACGAATTCGTAGGCGATGCTTCCTGCAAATCCTGCCATGCAAAAGAAAATGACCTCTGGCAGCAATCGCATCATTTCATGGCAATGCAACCACCTAATGATTCAACGGTTAAAGGCAATTTTAATAATGTATCTTTTACTGCTGATGGGGTAACCAGTCGCTTTTTCAAAAAAGATGGGAAATATATAATAAATACTCAGGGAGAAGATGGCAAGAACCACGACTATGAAGTGAAATACACTTTCGGTTTCACTCCACTGCAGCAATATCTCGTTGAATTTCCCGGAGGTCGAATGCAAGTACCCCGTGTAAGCTGGGATGCCAAACAGAATAAATGGTATCACCAATATGCAGGACAAAAAATTCCTTCACACGATTGGCTGCATTGGACAGGTAATGCTCAAAACTGGAATACCATGTGCGCTTCCTGTCATTCAACAAATCTTCAGAAAAACTATTCCATAGAAAAAGATAGTTATTCAACTACATACAGCTCCATAAATGTAAGTTGCGAAAGCTGTCATGGGCCTGGTAAGAAACATATTGAGTATGCCAATAGCGATGAATATAAAAAAGGAGTAAAGGTTACCGGAAGCTATATTCATCTTTCCGTAAAATCTTCACAAACTGCACAATTAACCACATGTGCTCCTTGTCATGCGCGTAAAGCAGAAATCAGTACGGCGTTAATACAAAGTGATGAAATTCTCGACAATTTTATTCCTGAAATTCCTACAACAGAATTCTTTCATGCCGATGGCCAGGTAGATGACGAAGATTATATCTATACTTCATTCTTACAAAGTAAGATGTTTCGAAGAGGGGTGATGTGCAGTAACTGCCATAATCCACATTCAGAAAAACCAGTGCTATTCAGTAATGAAACTTGTTTGCAATGTCATACAAAAACCTATGATAGTCCGGCACATGATTTCCATCCAGAAGGTATAGCCGCATTAGATTGTAAAAGCTGCCATATGCCAGGTAAGGTTTATATGGGAAATGATCTTAGGCACGACCATAGTTTCCGTGTACCAAGACCCGATCTCACTGTAAAATATGGAACTCCTAATGCCTGCGCCACTTGTCATGCTAACAAATCGGCACAATGGGCCAGTGATGCCGTTATAAAATGGTATGGCCCGAACAGAAAATATCATTTTGCAGAAGATCTTATTCCAGGCAGTAAACTGGATGCAGAAAGTGAAGCACACTTGCTCAAACTATTTCCAGATACAACAGTACCAAATATTGTAAAAGCTACTGCGGCACATTATCTGGGCAGCATTCCAACTCAGAACAGTTTAGCAGCATTGACCAACTGCCTTACTCATCCAGATGCACAGGTACGATATCGGGCACTTAAGAGTTTATCTTCTTTGAGTATGTGAATTGGAGTGAATGCTGTTGGGCCATTACTTACCGATAAGTAAAGAGGCGTACGAATAGCAGCGGCAGGAACTTTTTCGAGTCAATACCTGCTACACAAATTCCGGCACAATTCAACCAACCCTTCCGTGCTGCCGCCAATGAAGAACAGAACTACCTCTTATATCAGGCCGATTTCGCCATAGGCAATCTTCTTATTGCAGATCACTATTTCAAGATTCAAGACTACCCTAATGCTGAAAAGTTCTATGTACGCGGATTGAAGAAAGACAGCCTGATGAATTATGCACGTCTCAACCTATCGACAGTATATAATACACAAGGCAAAAACGACAAGGCCCTAGAGGAGCTACTCATTGCTTCTCGCATTGACCCAAGCAATGAAAGGATTTTTTACAATCTTGGACTTTTATACAATGAGTTGAAGAATAATGATGCTGCAGAAAAATCATTTGCAAAAGCAGTATCACTTAAAAGCACTAACCCGAAATTATACTATAACTATGGATTGCTTTTAAACGAAATGAATAAAACAGCAAATGCTGAAAAAATATTATTAAATGGTATTGCTATCAGTCCCAATGCATCAGAACTTTACTATGCCCTTACATTTGTATATATAAAATCAAATGCTTTAGGAAAAGCGCAGCAAACAGCTCTAAAACTAAAGCAACTTGATCCAACAAATCCTAACTATCAGGATTTGTTTAAAAACTTAGGCATACAATAAAAGGTTCAGACTCTTACCGTTTCAATTCCTAATAGTTTACCAAGTTTTTCGATTTTAGAAAAAATATGTCCAACACCTACTGCGCAATGATGCGCAGGAGCATGACTGTTCCAGTCGTTTACAAACTTGCGGGCGCCTCCTGGAAATTTATACCGGCTATTGGTATTCCCAATTTGTAAGATCGGACCATCAACAGATTCTCCTTCTGCC
>JBGAQE010000099.1:0-15529 GCA_044220885.1 Chitinophagaceae bacterium | reverse complement strand
GGCGGCAATGATATAGATGATCTTGTCTTTTGCAGTATCATTGGCTATTGGTTTGAAAACGCCCACAGATTTACTGCCATTCCGGTGCAGGGCCGGTAAAAGGGCCTTTTCCAAGTAAGTATCTAAAGTCGCTTCCTGACTGGCAGTTGCGAAATGGTAGACTGTTATCTGATAAAATTCTTTTGGAGGAGTAGCGGAATGCACATTACTGGCAGCTCCAACCAGCAAAACCAACAATACCAGCCTTATATATCGATATGATTTCATGATTTATAGTTTTCCAGACGAATCTAATGTAATTTGGATAAAGCCAGTTCAATTCGAAATTCATTTTTTCCTAACTTACCAGCATGAATGTAAAGCTGCATCCTGAAAAATACCTGAGATATCTCTATCTCCCTAACCTTTTTGGAACCGATCGTACCAAAGAGATACTTCAGGTGAATCCTACTGCTGCACCAGAGAGAATTGAACCAGATGAGGTTCATGTTTTCGTTTACGACTATAATGCCGATTTCATAGAAGAGCGGCAGATGAAAGACACTCAGGATTGTTTCCCCTATAAAAATAGTAACCGTAATAGCTGGATAAATGTTGATGGATTGCGAAAGGTGGATGTAGAATCAATTTCAAATCATTATGGAATTCACTTGCTGATACAGGAAGATATATTGAGTATTGGGCAACGTCCGAAGATGGATGAAGTGGAGGGTGTCTTGTTCTGTATTTTGAATATGCTCTATTTTAATGAACAGAAGAAAACGGTAGAAACAGAACAGATAAGTCTGGTATTAGGCCCCGATTATGTTATCAGTTTCCAGGAAGATGCCAGCAGGGATGTATTTGATCCATTACGGCATAAGCTAAAGACCGCTAAAAGTCAGATACGTCAGCGCAGTGCCGATTATCTTTTGTACTCCATGCTCGATATGATTGTAGATAATTATTTCCTCGTAATGGAAAAATTAGGAGAACAGATTGAAGCAGTAGAAGAGGAGGTAGTAAGAAGCAGTAATAAAAGAAGTCTGGCGAAAATTAACCAATTGAAAAAAGAGATGATCGTATTGAAAAGGAATATAGCTCCTGTACGAGATCTCGTGAATGGCATCATCAGAAGCGAAAGTGAATTGCTGAATGAGCGGACTACTAAATACTTCAAAGACGTATACGATCATATTGTACAAGCGCATGACCTGTCTGAGAACTATCGCGATATGATGATGAGTATGCAGGATCTCTATCTCAACAATGTAAACCTGCGTCTTAATGAAGTGATGAAACTGATGGCCATTGTTACCTGCCTACTGGCTCCTGCCACTGTAATAGGAGGCATATTCGGAATGAACTTTGAAACCATTCCTTACCTCCATAACCAGTATGGTTTTTGGATAGCAGTAGGATTGATGCTTATAATTCCTACGGTGATGATCTATATTTTCAAGAAACGTAAATGGTTTTAATATCTGTAGCAGACAGCATTGATATTCATTCCAGCACCTACCGAAGCGAATAATAATACATCTCCCTCGTGCAAACTATGTGGGTCTATCTGACCATGACGCACCAGATCATACAATGTGGGAACCGTTGCTACTGAGCTGTTCCCTAACCATTGAATGCTCATTGGCATGATATGTTCCGGAGTAGTATTTTGTCCGTAGAGTTTATATAAGCCTTTGATGATTCCTTCATCCATTTTCTCATTTGCCTGGTGAAGGAATACTTTTTTGAGATCGGTAATGGCTACGCCACTTTTATCGAGACAATCTTTCATTGCTGCAGGTACATGTCGCATGGCGTATTCATATACTTTCCTTCCTTTCATATGTATGTACCGGACCCTTTCATCACCTTCCGGATGATAGGATTTTCCCATGTTGATATAATAAGCTTCGTCTATGCTATGGGTTTGTACGCTGGCGCCGATGATTCCTTTTCCTTTCTCACCTGTTTCCTGGTATTCGAGAATACAGGCACCTGCTCCATCCGAGAAAATCATACTATCGCGATCGTATTGGTCGATAACCCTTGATAAGGTTTCAGCACCAATCACGAGAGCTTTCTTAGCAATGCCGGCTTTAAAATAAGCATCGGCCTGTATCATTCCCTGCACCCAACCCGGACAGCCGAAAAGAATATCGTAGGCAATGCAGTTCGGACTTTTGATACCCAGAGCGTGTTTCACCCTGCTAGCTAAAGAAGGTACCGCGTCTGACTGAATAGTGTTATTTATAACGTCGCCGAAATTATGGGCTAATATTATTTGGTCGAGGGTTTCCGGATCAACACCACTATCTAATATGGCGGCTTTTGCGGCAATAGCGGCAATATCTGAAGTGGTTTGTTTTGAGTCGGCATACCGGCGTTCGGAAATGCCTGTTATCTGTTTGAATTTATCTACAATAACCTGTGGTGGCGTATCAAGGGCAATATGGTTTTCGCCGTAAAAAAGATGGTTAGCGAAATCTTCATTACGTTGAATTGTGGAAGGTATGAATGAGCCGGTACCGGTAATTACTGAACGCTGCATATGGATGCTCTCTTTGTTAAACAAAATGGGTTAAGAATAGGGCGTTTAAAGGTAGGAAAATATATACCGGAATAATAAAAAATCCCCGTCATCCCTTTCAACACGATAAAGCAAAATCAAGGGAAACGGGGAAATTGATTGATATCATTATTCATGTATCGATAATACAGGTATATGCGAGTGGGTGATTAATCCAGCGCTACTGCTTTTGTGGAATATACTTTCCAGCAGTTTGTGTTTTTTGGGTACTACCATTAACAAGTCAAGATTATTGGAATCGGCGAACTCGTTGATGCCTTCAACAACATCTGGTTTGTTGATGAAATGGTATTGCGGACTTACATCTTCCAGCATCGTTTCCAGATAGGCAGATTCCAATGGTGTATTCTGGTTAAAATGCTGCTGATTATAATCCACATTAAGGATGTGTAAATCGGCATTCATTTCTTTCACTATCTTTTTTATATCTGTTACCGGAGTCGAATTCACTACATCCCTGAAATCGCAGGCCAATCCAATTTTCCTGATATTCTTGAAAACGGTACCCGGAGGAATCGCAATCACTGGCCAGGTAAGATGCTTGATGGCAGTAAGTGTAGTACTTCCCATGATGAGTCTTTCCAATCCACTATTACCATGAGTACCCATTATTATTGCTAATGGTTGAATAGCTTCACAGAGATCTTTCAGTTCTTCAATAGTATCACCCATTCTTGCTTCGGTATAAACTTTCACAGCTCCTGAAGTGATATGCTCTGCAGCTTTTTTCATTTCATTCAACTTAGCTTCACTACTGCTTCTCATCTCTTCAACCGGAACGGCTGCAACAGGAACTTCAGTAAAAGTTACGGGTACCTGGAATATATGTACTAACAGCATACTGGCCTCTAATGACTTGGCCATCTCTGCTGCATAATTCATTGCATTGAGAGATACGGGTGAAAAATCGGTGGGCACAATCAGTGTTTTCATGATTGGTTTTTTAACTACCTAAAGTTATTGCTGCAATTAAAACTGAAGTATGACGGGCGTCAAGCCTCTTGCTGATTTGACCTATGGAAAATGTTCCTCTTTGAATCTAATACCTAAACACTACTTATGGCAGAAATTAACACAGCTGCAGCACAAGGACATTTACTTGGTGTTGCTAAATCTAAGAAATTGTCAACCAGGGTAGACCTCACACCAATGGTTGACCTTGGATTTCTTCTTATCACCTTTTTCATATTCACTACAAATATGTCTAAGCCTGCTGCTATGAAGCTGGTTATGCCTAAGGCAGGCGATAATATGCCTCTTGGAGAAAGTGCTGCTCTAACCGTTTGCCCGATTGCCGGCGATAAGGTTTTTTATTATCACGGTAATCTGCAGGAAGCCCTGATAAACCATCAGTATGGCTTTACTTCTTATTCAATAAGTACGGGTATTGGTGCTGTAATACGCGAAAAACAGGCCGCAATGGATAAGGCAGGTAAGAAGCGAGACGACCTGATGTTAATCATAAAGCCGGGTGATATGTCCAGTTACAGGAACACTGTTGATATCCTCGACGAAGTGATGATAAATGCTGTAACCCGCTATGCAATAGTAGATATCAGTAAAGAGGACATGGCTGCGGTACAGCAAGTGGGGGGATGAATAGGACTATTTATTGTTTGAAGATATATTCTCACTATCAGGTATTGGGCATTTTTAAGTGCCTGATCTCTTATGATCTGTGTGAAAGACTTTTCCAATTGGCGTATTCTCAGATAAAGCTTCAGGAGCACAAACCAGAATATGAGAATGCTGGTATAGAATACAAGATCGGCACCGCGGCCTACACCCAATTTATTTGCAATGGTATTGGTCAGGTCGGGCCAAAGGATGAATACTATGGCAGCAACAACTAATGCCAGTAAGAACACCAGATCGAGTACTTTTTTCTTCAGCCTTATAATAAGATACAGGCCAATGAAAGCTACTCCTGTAAGTAAGACTATTTGTATGCCGCTCATTTAAAAAGTTTATGTAAAACTAAATCAAAAACTATTTGGATGCCTTGCCAGGCCGATTGTCCTTTTTCTTTTGAATACTCACTGTAATGGATGGTTACAGGTACTTCCTTGTACTGAAGCCCACTTCTTTTCTTTCAAACAAAAGTTCAAGCGTGCGCCATACGGTTTTCGGTAAGCCGGATTTTCTCTAAGGAAGAAACAGTAAAAGCTCTCAGTCCATTATGAGCATCGCTCAATAGCATACCAGTAAACAGGAAATTGATGACTCTTGCTAAGTAAAGGACAATTTTTTTGGATAAGGGTATCTGGGAAGGATTGTGTGAAAGAAAACGGGAGCCAAGGGTAATATCTGCCTCTTCTTTTTGAAGTGGTTGCAATAATGCTTCAATATCTTTTATATCATGCTGGCCATCTGCATCAAAACTGACTATGTATTTTGGATGAAGACTTATCGCAAAATCAAAACCGGTTTGCAAGGCTGCACCTTGTCCCAAATTCGTTTTGTGACGTAGATAATAGATGGAAGATGTTTGTAATTGTTCTTTCAATGATGGTTTTTTGGATCCATCATCGACCACAATCACTTTATACTTCTTATTCAACAAGGAGTTTACGATTGTATTCAGGATTGTGCCTTCATTGTATGCCGGAATGACTACAATAGTAGAAGAAGAAATAGTATGTACTCCGGAATCATCCATTAACGAGATCAGTTATTGCTTTTATAATTCGCTACCCTTTGCCGTATATTCTCTCTGATACTGTAATAATACAGATTGATATCTCCGATATGGTAATTTTTTGTTCGGAACAGGAAGCTTCCCGGAAATTTCGGTTTACTGGTCCAAAGTATGCCATTATGAATTTGTCCGCCAGCAACTTTATCAACTACCTTATTGAAATTTTTCAGGATAGAAGGGGGATTGTTCTTTCTTGAAATAACTGTAGTATCTGTTGTCCAACTGATCGGATTCGTAACCCAGCTTGGTGCTATTTCCTTTTCAACAAAGGGAGGTATATAATTCACTTGAAAAGTTCTCCATCCGCAAAAGCAATTGGTTTGCCCTGGAGTGGTGCAAATTGTTAGATGTTTGAATTGGTCTCTTGGTATATACATTCCTACCAGATAGGCGCTTACCAGTTTTTTCTGCAATGGAGTGCCGTCAAAGAATTCTTTCAATAGTCGTAGTGCGTGAGTTGTACCCTGACTATGTGAAGCAATGATGATAGGGCGACCATTGTTTTCGTGGTCTAAATAATATTGGAAGGCTTTTTTTATGTCTTCATAGGCAAGATCAAAAGCTTCAAGGGCATGAATAGTATCGGTTGTAAAGTAAGAGCGTATATGAGCCTGCCTGTATCGAGGTGCGAACAGGCGGTACTCATTGAAAGTACTTGCCTGGAAAAGAATGGTGCTATAATCAGTCTTTGCATTTAGTGCGGCATCATCGATGCTGGCATTCCAAGGCTGGGCTTTGGTATCTGTATACGTAGTAGGGTGGAGGAAGAATACGTCTACGGTAGAGTCGAAGCGGTATTGGTCCCTTAGCGGTTTTGGAATACTATCAGAGGGGTCTTGTTTATTGGGTAGAGCCGCCCAAAAATAGGGTTTGGAGTAATCGGGGACTGGATTAGGGGTATCCAGTTGGTAATTTGAGATATAGCGGTTGTAGGTTGGTGAGCAGGCCTGGACTAATATAATAATAGTAAGCAGGCAGTAGTTGGTGTTGAGTTTCATGGTTGTGGCGTAAATCTACAAATTTAGTGGCATGCGGATGTCATCCTACCCCCCGGATGTCATCTTGACATCCTGGGGGGTGGATGGCATCCGCAGTTGTAAAACACAACCCCACTCAGCCAAAAATAAAACCGCTCATACAAAGTTTGCCATCAAGCAAAATCTCCAAATTCCCCCAAAACCCAATACAGGACTGCATTTCACGCAACAACCATTAGCTTTCTTAGTTTATTACCTTTAAAAAAATGGTACTTGGTGTTGCATAGTACATCTAATTACCCTTATCTTTGTGTTGTCAATGATAATTCACCGGTGGGAAGTGGCCAGAGGCAGGTGGGAAAATCAAAATAAACCTTATCCCCCTCCAACCTGTCACTCGCTACAACCCCCGGTCCTAAAAATAGCAATTATGAATATTGAGAACACACAAAGCCAGATGCGAAAGGGAATCCTGGAGTTCTGCATCCTCTCCATCATACGCCGGGGAGAAGCATACCCCAGTGATATCGTCGAGGAAATGCGCGGGGCTAACCTCCAAATCCTGGAAGGAACCCTCTACCCACTCCTGACCCGCCTCAAAAACGCCGACATGCTCACATACCGCTGGGTAGAAAGTAACTCCGGGCCGCCCCGCAAGTACTTCTCCCTAACCGCAAAAGGCCAGGCATTTTATAGCGAACTGGAAGCTACCTGGAACGAACTAGCCAACGCAGTAAATGCCTTGGCTTCAAAAAGAGAATCACTGGTATCAACAGTTACCGCCATCAACAATCCAATATTTCCTGATTCACCGCCATCAACCAACCTCTAACACTTCAACCTTCAAATATCATGACAATGAAAAAGGTTATAAATATAAATTTTCAGGGCAGGGTAGTTCCAATCGAAGAAACTGCTTATGACATCCTGAAACAATACATCGAAAGCCTTCGACGGTATTTCGCCAACGAAGAAGGCCGCGATGAAATCATCAACGACATAGAAGGCCGTATCGCCGAACTGTTTTCTGAACGCCTCAGCAAGGGTACAACCTGTATCACTGATGCCGATGTGAATGCAGTTATCGCAGGTATGGGTCGCCCGGAAGATTTTGATGCAGCAGATACCGATAGTGGCGCTACTGCAGGAGCTTCTACTAAAAGTTCCAGCCAATCATCCGGTTCAACAGGTTCGTCTCAACAAACCTATTCCTCTTATAACTATACATCAAACACCCGTGGCCGTTTCATCCGCAACGCCGACGATAAGATCATTGGCGGTGTATGTAGTGGTCTCGCTAACTACTTCGGTATTGACCCCGTAGTTATGAGGATTGTTTTCGTAGTCCTCTTCGGTGCCCTCTTCTGGGTATATATCCTCCTTTGGATCATTGTGCCTTCGCAGTCGGTGCAAACCAATATCACAAAGAGATTATATCGCAGCTCAGACGATAAAGTGATTAGTGGTGTGTGTGGAGGATTAGCCGCCTATTTCAATATCGATACCTGGATACCACGTCTGATTTTTGCATTACCATTAATAGTAGGATTGATATCTGGTCCCCTTAACTTCTTATGGAACCATTGGGATTTCTGGATCGGGCCACGCATCATAACCGGTTCACTGAGCAGCACCCTCTTTATTGGTTATATCATTTTGTGGATCGCTGTACCCGTAGCTACTACAGCTGCTGAGAAACTGGAGATGAAAGGCGAGCGCATCGATCTTAACTCTATCCGTAATACCGTAAAGGAAGACCTGGAATCTTTTAAGACAAAAGCTGAAAAATGGGGTTCTGAAGTGAAAGAATCAGCTAAAGATTTCGGTGAAAAGGCAAAAGACTTTGGTCAGACCGCCGGTACACAAGCACGAAATTTTACTTACGAAGCAGGACCCGTTGCACGAAGTGCCGGTAGTGGTATAGGACATGTGATTGCAGTGTTATTCAAGGCTTTCTTCCTTTTCATTGCAGGTATCATTGCATTATCCTTATTCGGTGTATTAATAGGATTACTGTTTGCAGGCTTCGTTGCTTTCCCTATTAAGGATTTCTTCCTTGAAGGTTTCGGACAAAACCTGTTAGCATGGGCAACACTCATATTATTCCTCGGAATACCATTGATAGCACTCATCACCTGGTTAGTTCGTCGGATAATGGGAGTACGTTCAAAGAAACATTATCTCGGCTTCGTATTCGGTACATTATGGATCGTTGGTTTGATATGTGCTATTACGCTTGTTGGAATGTTTGCACGTAATTATAAAACAAGAAGTGCCATTGAAGAACCATACAGTATTACACAACCTGCAGCAGGAAAATTGTATGTAGATGTATCTCGCAGTAATATCAAATATTACAATAGCGAATGGATGGGTGTGGAATGGGATGGCGATTGGCCAATTTATGGTATTAATCAGGATACTTTGATGTTGAATACTGTTCGTGTGAACCTGGTGAAAAGTCCTGATGAAAACTACCATGTTTCTAAAGTAAGGTTCAGTCGTGGTAACACTCAGGAAAGAGCAAGAGCTTTAGCAGAAAGAATACGTTTCGATATCAATCAAAAAGACAGTGTGCTTCTATTGCCAGAGCGTTTTGCTATCAGCAGCGAAGACCGCTTCCGTAACCAGCAAGTGATGATAGTGATTGAAATACCTGTTGGAAAGAAGATTCAATTAAGTGAAAAAGTTTCAGAATACGATTGGTTCACAGTAAACTTCAATAACCGTCGTGGATGGAATATGGAATTAAGTTCTGATTGGAACAACAGTTACGATTGGCTGTCGAACAAGGAATATATAATGACGCCTGATAATGGATTGGTAAGAACAAGCAGGCTTGATGCAGATGAACTGAAAAGGGGTCGTTATAAAGTATTAGAAAGTACTTCAGACAGAAATGCGGTAGATGAATATAATGAGAAGAAAGATGATGTTGTAGATACTGTCAGAAGCTCAAAACCAGGCTATCGTTATAAAGGAAAGGAAAAGTCTGATTCAGCAACTATTAAAGTGGATACTGTTCGCAGTACAACCAGAATAAGTGTATCAGAAATCAATGAAAATGATTCGGAAGAATCTGAAAGTGGTGCTGATGTAAGTACAAAACGTAATTCAGTATTCCAAACCTCCTTATACTTCTTCGGAAGGTTATTCCAGCAGTAAATACCCGCCGCCTCTCCACGAAGGTGGCCGTAGGCGGGGTTGAAGTTGGAACAAAGGGTCCCGATAATCGGGGCTCTTTTTTTTGTTTATTCAAGTCATGATTATCCGTTTGGCGCTTTTCTTCACTTGTTTTCCCAATATTTATGATTGAAAATAATTATCCTCTTACATTTGCAACCCAGACACCTTTCACGATTAAAAATTCAGAAATGAAAAATACTCCCTTCACAGAAAAACACATCGCTCTTGGTGCTAAAATGGCCCCCTTCGCAGGTTATAATATGCCCATCAGCTATTCAGGTATAAATGATGAACATGCTGCCGTAAGAAAGAATGCCGGAGTGTTTGATGTGAGCCATATGGGAGAATTCATCCTGAAAGGTGCCGATGCCCTCGATCTTATTCAGCGCGTTACGAGTAATGATGCATCAAAACTAATTGCAGGACAAGCGCAATACAGCTGTTTGCCAAATGCACAAGGTGGAATCGTAGATGACCTGTTAGTGTATTGCATTGAACCCAATAAAGTTTACATGCTGGTAGTGAATGCTTCCAATATTGAAAAAGATTGGAACTGGATTCAACAACACAATACGGCGAATGTAGAAATGCATAATATCTCTGATAAAACTTGTTTGTTGGCTATCCAGGGTCCCGCAGCTACCAAGATCCTGCAGTCACTAACTTCAATGGATATCCTCAACCTGAAATATTACACATTCACAAAAGGTGTTTTTGCCGGTGTGGAGAATGTATTGGTGAGCGCTACCGGTTATACAGGAGCCGGTGGTGTAGAAATCTATTTTGAAGATAAAGGAGATGATGCCTCTAAAATATGGGATGCCATATTTGCTGCTGGTGCCACCAATGGCATCAAGCCTATCGGATTAGGAGCCAGAGATACACTTAGACTGGAAATGGGCTATTGCTTATATGGTAACGATATAGATGATACTACTTCCCCATTGGAAGCCGGATTGGGCTGGATCACCAAATTCAGCAAACCCTTCACTGCCAGCGATATTCTTTCCAAACAGAAAGCAGCTGGTATCACCCGCAAGCTGGTTGGCTTCGAAATGATCGATAAAGGCATTCCCCGTCATCATTATGAAATAGTTGATGCCAACGGTAAAAAGATAGGTTTTGTGACCTCAGGAACCCAGGCGCCTTCCCTGCAAAAGGCTGTAGGAATGGGATATGTAGACATTGCCCATGCCAACCTTGATTCCGAGATATTCATTGCTGTAAGGGATAAATCTCTCAAAGCAAAAGTGGTGAAGTTCCCTTTTGCATGATTTTTGAATGATAAGGGAAACTCCCAGCGGCATGCCGACCATTCATTTAACCACTTTCATTGCAGCTCCGGCTAAAAAGGTTTTCGACCTTAGCCGTAGCATTCAGCTACATAAGAAATCAATGACAAACCATAAGGAGGAGGCTATTGCCGGTACCATCAGTGGTTTGATCAATCTGAATGAAACGGTAACCTGGAAGGCGCATCATTTATGGAAGACAAGAATGATGAAGGTCCGCATCACTGAAATGCAATCCCCGGTACATTTTACAGATGAAATGGTGGAAGGAGATTTCAAGGCAATGAAACATGAACATCACTTCAAGGAAATAGACAACGGCACCATCCTTATTGATCTTTTTCAATTCGAATCTCCATACGGAATCATAGGACGTATATTCAATAAGGTCTATTTGACCGGATATCTTAAACGAATGCTGGAGAAAAGGAATAAAATGATAAAAGATTTTGCCGAATCCAATCAATGGCAACAGGTGTTGCAGTAAATTGCAACACGATGGTTACTAAACCCACATTACATACCTGTATCAGTCCGGCATTATTGCATTTATACGATCTCAATAATGCCATTGTAGTTATCATAGATGTATTCCGTGCCACTTCAACAATTGCATCTGCCCTACAGAATGGTGCATTGGCAGTGATTCCCGTTGATACAGTTCCAAAGGCAATTTCTATTAGTGAGCAGATTGGAGGTATTGCTGCCGGAGAACGTGACGGTAAGATTGCAGATGGCTTATCACATGGCAATTCCCCTCTTGAATATAGTCCTGAGTTTATTGGAGGAAAGAACCTCGTTCTTACCACCACCAATGGCACCCGTCTTTTATACATGGCATTAGAGAATGGTGCCGATACAATAATAACCGGCTCTTTCCCTAACCTTAGTGCAGTTTGTGATTATCTGCTGGAACAGAAAAAGAATGTAGTGCTGGGTTGTGCAGGTTGGAAAGACCGATACAATATTGAAGACACTCTTTTTGCTGGTGCTGTAATCAGCAGAGTGAAAGAGGCTTTTACCATTCACTGTGATAGTTCTGTAACTGCTTCTTTGTTATATGAACAGCAAAAGGACCGATTGCTTGAATTTGCCCCCTCACTTACGCATTATCACAGGTTGGTTGACCGTTTTGGACTTATTGAGGATATCAGGTTCTGTCTTACACCCGATGTAGCTAATGTATTACCCGTATATAGCGAAGGTAAACTGCTTAAATATCCCTTTTCTGCCCAATAATGCTTCTAAAACAGAATGAGTCATTTTACTTGAAAATGCCCGTTGGAAGAGGGTTTCGGCTAAAATTTTTGTTTTTTCCAAATTTCATGTAATATTGTAGCGGAATTTGGCTGATAAGTAAAGCCGTATATCTCTCAGACTCATCAGTTTTTCTCATTCCGTTCAACATTATCTCAAGTCAAACATTTTTCACACGTAAGATTGGTAGCTGATCAAGTGTTAAACTCTCAAGTTTTTTTATGTACGATATTCTCCAACTGAACGACATGCTCGTTCCTGAATTGCTCGATATTGCTGAGCAATTAAAGATACCCCACACCAAGAAAATGGATAAGCAGGAACTTGTTTACAAGATCCTCGACAAGCAGGCTGTAATGGCAAGTGCTGAAAAATCTGCTTCAGGTGATGATAAGAACAAGAAGAAAAGAATCATCAAAACCACTACATCCAATTCAACTGAAGAAGCTGATGTAATGAGTGGCGATGAAGAGAAGGGTAAAAAGGAGATCAAGAAGGAATTACCAAAAAAACGTGTAGTTGCTGAAAAAGCTCCAGCTCCACCAATCGTAAAGAAAGGACGTAAGAAAGCCGATGAAGAAGAGATGCCTGCAATGGTAGATGAAGATGACAACAATTCCATTAACCAAACAGACCAGCCTCAACAAGTAAGTCAGGAAGCACAACAAGAGCAACAAGCACCACAAGGACCTGAAACTTTTTCAGAACCTGCGCCACAACAACAACAGCCCGGAGGCAATATTCCTCAAAGGAATTTCCCACAACGCCGCGAACCGGTTTTCAATATCGAATTCGATGGTATCATTCTCGGAGAAGGTGTTTTGGAAATGATGCCTGATGGCTACGGTTTCCTTCGCTCTTCCGATTATAACTATCTCTCTTCTCCCGATGACGTATACGTTTCTCCATCTCAAATAAAATTATTCGGATTAAAGACTGGCGACACTGTTCATGGTGCCGTTCGTCCACCGAAAGAAGGTGAAAAATATTTCGCTCTATTGAAAGTGGAAACCATCAATGGTAAAGGCCCGGAAGATGTGCGCGACCGCGTTCCTTTCGATTATCTCACACCGTTATTCCCTTTTGAAAAGCTTAACCTGTTCACTACTCCATCAGGATATAGCACCCGTATCATGGATCTCTTTACCCCAATAGGTAAAGGACAGCGTGGATTGATCGTTTCCCAGCCAAAAACAGGTAAAACTGTTTTGTTGAAGGAAGTGGCCAATGCCATTGCAGAAAACCATCCTGAATGTTATCTGATGGTAGTACTTGTAGATGAACGTCCTGAAGAGGTTACCGATATGGAAAGAAGTGTAAAAGCGGAAGTAATCGCTTCTACCTTCGATGAACCAGCTGAAAAACACGTTAAGGTATCTACCATCGCCTTGCAAAAAGCGAAGCGTTTGGTTGAGTGCGGACATGATGTGGTGATATTGTTAGACTCTATCACCCGTTTGGCTCGTGCCCATAATACTGTTGCCCCTGCAAGCGGTAAGGTATTAAGTGGTGGTGTGGAAGCAAACGCTATGCAGAAACCAAAACAATTCTTTGGTGCTGCCCGTAAAATTGAAAATGGTGGTTCACTCACAATCCTTGCAACAGCTCTTATCGATACAGGTTCAAAAATGGATGAGGTTATTTTTGAAGAATTCAAGGGTACTGGTAATATGGAATTACAACTCGACCGTCGTTTGGCGAATCGTCGTGTATTCCCTGCTATTGACCTGGTGGCTTCTTCTACCCGTCGTGATGACCTGTTATTGGAAAGGGATGTATTGCAGCGTATGAATTTGCTCCGTGTTTATCTGAACGACATGAACACTGAGGAAGCGATGAGTGAATTATTGAAGCGTATGCGCGGAACAAAGAGCAATGAAGAGTTCCTGGCCTCAATGAACGGATAATACAATTGAAATGATATTTGAAAAAACCGCTGTATCCTGCAGCGGTTTTTTAATTTTGCTTACTATCAGCAATGGCAATACAAAAAATTGGCATAAACGAATTCCTGGCCCTGGCCGCTAAACATCCTGTTTTGGATGTACGTAGCCCCGGAGAATTCAAGCATGCCCATATACCCGGTGCCTATAGTCTGCCATTGTTTACTGATGAAGAAAGGAAAGTAGTAGGTACAGCCTACAAACAACAAAGCCGTCAGGCTGCCATTAAGATCGGGTTGGATTATTTTGGGGGGAAGATGAGGAGGATGGTGGAGGAAGTGGAGGGAATAGTTAGGAAGGAGGGAAGTCGAGAGTTAAGTCCGGAAGTCCGGAAGACCGAAAGTCCGAAAGAAAATACAGAAGTAAAGTCGGAAAGTCGGGAAGACCGAAAGTCCGAAAGATTGAATGATGTAGAGGCTGATAAGGTAGAAACTATTATCAATATTGATAGTTTAAATGATAAAAATAATCAGGGTCCACGGACTTCCGGACTTCCGGACTTTCCGACTCCCTTCCCGACTTCCGGACTTTCGGACTTCCGGACTCTCCTCTCCGAGACTTCCGCCCCTCGAACAGTCCTCGTTCACTGCTGGCGCGGCGGCATGCGTAGCGCCGGAGTAGCATGGCTACTGGACCTATATGGTTTCAAAGTGTATACGTTAGTGGGTGGATATAAGAAATTCAGGCATTGGGTGATTGAGAGATATTCTCAACCCAATCCCTATAAGATATTGGGTGGATATACTGGTTCCGGTAAAACATATGTTCTTGATGCTTTAAGGAAAGCGGGACAACCTGTGATTGATTTGGAAGGATTGGCAAAACATAAAGGATCAGCATTTGGTAGTATTGGAATGCCGGAACAGCCTACCCAGGAAATGTTTGAGAATTTACTGGGACTGGAAATTGACAAGTTAACAAAGGCCAACCAATCTGATTTGTCAAAACAAGAACCCATTTGGCTGGAAGATGAAAGTCAGCGTATTGGATTGGTTAATATTCCTCCTGTATTCTGGACCCGAATGCGTCAAAGTGAAGTACGGTTCATAGATATACCATTTGAAGAACGATTGAAGCATATTGTTAAGGAATATGGGGTGCTTGATAAGCAACGAATGATGGATGCTATTCAAAGAATACAAAAGAGATTAGGGCCATTAGAAACAAAAACAAGTCTGCAACTTTTACAGGATGGAGATCTGGAAGGCAGCTTCCGTATTCTCCTGAAATATTACGACAAATGGTATACCAAAGGACTTAACAACCGGGAGCGACTAAACGAACTTTTACATGTAACGCTTTGCAGCGAGGTTAATGCTGAGGCGAATTCACAAATACTCCTTTCAAAACAAAAAGTATCATGAGTGAAGCAAACGAACCAATAAGATTAACGAAATACTCCCATGGTGGTGGTTGCGGCTGTAAGATTTCTCCAAAAGTGCTGGAAGAGATATTAGAAGGAAGTCTGGCAATGCCCGACGAGGATAAATTATTAGTGGGGAATAGCAGTAGTGACGATGCCGCAGTATATGATTTAGGAAACGGCACTGCTGTAATAAGCACTACCGATTTCTTCATGCCCATTGTAGATGATCCTTTTGATTTCG
>JBGAQE010000098.1:0-16447 GCA_044220885.1 Chitinophagaceae bacterium | reverse complement strand
GTATATCAACCAGATCAAATTTGAGCCTTATTTTACCAATATCCCGAAATTGATCCGTGTACCACCTATGGACGTATTGCCTGTTATCAATCATTCTTCCTGGCAGATAAGGATGAAGCCCGGAATATTGGAAGAAATGAAAAGAGAGATGGGCCTCGCCATGCCGAGAGAAACAGGTGGTGTTTTTGTTGGTTGTGCGAATTACAAAACTAAAACGATACATGTGACCGAGCTGCTAAAAGCCCCTGCTGATAGTGCCGCTAATGAAGTTTGTTTTTTCAGGGGTGTGCGCGGGTTGCCGGAAGCGATAGGAGAGGCCAATCAGTCAACTGGTAACCAGTTGGGGTATATTGGAGAATGGCACACGCATCCTTTTGGCCCCAATCAGATGAGCACAACAGATGCCGCGAGTATCCGTAAATTTAAAAGAGAATTTGAAAGACTGCCGACGCCGCTGCCTGTGTTTCTCATTATTGTGACACCAACTCATATTTTGCCATATGTTTATTAATAAAGAAATTCATCATGTTTAAAAATATTTACTTCTACAGGGCGCGATTATTCCCCGCATTACTGACGAGTATCCCCTTAATCATCTTTATCAACAGGATACTTGCCATTGAATATAACGATGCATTAAAAAACGTATTAGATGTTCTTCCTTTACTCACCCATCTTGGCCTTTCGGCAGCTCTTGTTTTTTTATGTGCCCAAGTCAACCGGGTGATTGCAAAAGAACTATTTCAACACATCTATTTCAAAGACGAACTGAATATGCCCAGCACCAATCATTTGTTATGGAAAAGTACATACTACGATCTTACTGTAAAGAAGAAGATAAGGGATAAGATGAATGAGAAATTTGGCATCACACTTTTAGGTGCGGAAGAAGAACTGCAGGATGAAACCAGGGCAAGAAAGCTGATCGTGACCTGTGTTGCCCAGGTTAGGGTGGCTCTCACCGGGAATTCGATGTTGCTGCAACATAATATTGAGTACGGCTTTTGGCGAAACCTTATCGGCGGGTCAGTGCTTGCGCTACTTTTTTCTGCCGCAATATTGGTCTATGGCATAAGCAACGGATTTAAAGACCTGATCACAATCGGTATTTCATTATTTGGCATTTATTTGATGCCTATATTAATGAGCAAAGTTATCATCCGTAAGTATGGTAATTACTTTTCCAAAATTCTTTACGAGCAGTTCCTGGGTTGTGACTGAAAAAATAGTAAAACTAAAGTATGAGCAAGCCTGACACAATTATAGCAGAATTTGAGGAACTATTAAAAGTTAAAGAATTTCATAGAGACAAGAATTGGTTGGCTTTCGACGCCACACATCAAGCTGTCCTGAAAGCTTTATCGTTGGAGTATAATGGTAATTTGAAAGATAAACTTGACCGGTGGGTTACTGTCACAAACGCTAGATATTTCAAATACTCTTTGCCGGTCAGTTATTATTTTCAGGCAAAAATGCTCTATCGGGATGGATTCTACGAAGCGGCAATCATATTAACAAGAAGTATTTGTGAAATGATATGTTATGATTATCTCCTAAAATCAGATCACCCTTTTGGTGATTATGAACAAATGGAATTAGAAAATTTCAGGACCTTGGTTAAATTTCTTGGATTACCCAAAAACTTTGAAAAAGAGGAATTTGAAAAAGAATGTTGTTTTTAAAGTATCTACTTTGGAAGATAAAAACTTCATTAAGTCTTCATATAGCTTAGACAAAGCAACGAAGCGCTATGTTTTTAAAACTCAAAATGGAAAGGAAGCAAAAAACCTCAACCGGTATCATCAGATTTTAGACACTATAGCGTACGCTCATAAAGAGAACTTTCCTGAAGATACATTCGCTCTTATCAACAAAGTATATGATGATGGTAATACTTATGTTCATGCTAGAAAAAGCCCCAATGAACCAAAGGTCGACGCAATGAAGGCAATTAATGGAATAGGAAAAGTTCTTGCCTATTTATATCTTGTAGACGGATCACTAACAGGAAAAACGATAGTTTCTGGATATTCTGATTTTCCAGATATATGTCAGGGGACGCATTTTGGAATGGATGCCTACTTTACGCCGGAGGATGCTTGGAGAGGGTATTTTAATTTGCCCACACAAAAGCAAATTGAAAAAATGCTAACGCTTTCAGGCAAATGGAAATGCGAATGGAAAATGTCTGAACAGAATAATGCATTTTGTTTTTTAACATTTGTTATCGAAGATGAATATTTAAAATCTTCACTTCAATTAGAAGCCAGCGCCAAGGTTTTTGAGAATATAGCCATTAAATGTTTTGGTGATTACTTCCATATTATAATATTACCTACTACTAAAAGAGGTAAACCTCTATATCATTTTGAGCTTGAGTTTCTAAATGATGATACCCTTATAGGTCAGGAGCTTACTCATATGTCAAAATCTATTTTTTCTCGGATTAAATAACCCAAAAATATTAAGCTATGATTGGTGATGTATTAATTATAGGATCCCTTTTCTGGGATAAAGATCAGGGTACTTTTATCAATCTTAGAATGGATTAGCGCAAAAAGCGGCTACTGTTTGATAAAGGGATCCGTCTTTGTACCGATCCGATATGGGTGAAAATCCGACGACGGTGTTTACACGATGGTGTTTTAAAAGAAGCTGAGAGCCAAAATAACTGGGGCACTGCTTATTTCCTACCATTTAAAAATGAAATTAAAACATTCGGGGAACTAAAAAAGAAGCAAAAGAATTGTCTAGGGCAGAAGGCGGGAAAGATGTAAATCTTGTAAAGGGCTATCAAGATAAATGGTGTGTAATTGGAATTCTATTTAACAAAAAAATTTGATCCCAAGAAAAAGGAAAAGCTCAAGGCTTTTGAGAGGATACTGAATGCGCAAGGACCGGAGAATGAGTATTCAAGATTTTGCATTCCGCCTGAAACATCCATACTAACCAATCGGAGAGAGAGCAATATTAATTGGCCTATAACAATTGATCCCAAAGAGCAAGCTTCTCTAGATAACACTGACTTCATCCTGGCCACATGCCCGCAACAAAAAGCGGATTCTTATCCTGGGCATTTAGAAATTAAAGCTGGAGCGTTGGAACATGACAGGATGTATTTCTTTAATAATATACGTAACGGGATTGCCACGTTTCAGGATCGAGATGTTCAGGATTCAATATTTTAGACGATCCGAAGCCAAAGTGATTGATCATTGAAGAAATTAAACTCCAATACTTTCAGGAGTAAATTTTAAAAACATTTTTCTTTTGTTTTTTTTTGCTTTTTCGTGTTGCCAATTTGTTGCCCGAGTTATCCTAGGTACTGAGAATCAAGTGAAAGTAACTTCTGTATCGGAAAGTAACCTATTGACTTAAAATCAGTGAGAATAGTGATTAGATTTTGACTCTTATCTAAGTTTAATCTTGGCTAAATACAACTTTGATTTACTACAAAGCAATCAAATATCATTGGGGGAGTCGATGGATATAGTAAATTAGATTTCCAAATATTTCAATGCAAATTCTTAAAAGCATCCAAAACCGAATATATGAAATCAGGGGTGAGCGGGTAATGCTCGATTTTGATCTTGCTGAGTTATACGAAATTGCTACTAAAGTGCTAAATCAGTCGGTAAAGAGAAATAGCAAAAGATTCCCAAATGATTTTATGTTCAGGCTTTCTATTACAGAGTGGGAAGAAATCCGGTCACAGTATGTGACCGCATCCAAAAGCAGTAAAAAAGGGTTGCAAATTGTTGCCACCTTCCAATCTAAAAGGAATAAAAATATCACACCCTTTGCATTTACAGAACAAGGTGTAGCCATGTTAAGTGCTATATTGAATAGCGACAAAGCAATAAATATGAATATTGCTATAATGAGGGCATTTGTTGGAGTAAGGAAGGCGTTGTTGATGCAGTCTGATCTAAAGGATCAACTAAAAATTATCCGTGACCGGTTGGGCGAACATGATGTACAACTAAACCAGATTTATGATGCTATGGAAAACCTTTTGGATGAGAAGGCTAACCAGCGTAAATGGAATGACAGGGAAAGAATCGGATTCAAGAAATAACCAATATCGGAATTGAAACAACAAAAATGTAAGAGCAAGGCATTTTTACGCCATTTGCTTTTGAAATGAATAATTACTACAAACTCATATTAAAGGTTCATTGTATTGTAAAGTAACAAGTATATTTTCACTACTATCGCCCATTCGCCCTCAATACCGTAATATCCTTCTTAACCCTATCCTCAAAAGTTTTCTTAACTATATAGTGCCATTCTTTATCAGGCACATCCACAAAGAAGATATCGCCAAGTTTATGGTTCATTACTGCATCCTGGAATTCTTTTGGGAATGAATATTCTCCAAAAAACCAATCGGTATCACCATGGGTTTTGTTGCCATCCATAGTGTATTGGTCAGACAACTGTTCGAATTTTGCGCCAGCGTTTAGTTTCTGAACTATCAATTTCTTGAGACTATCAACTTCTGATTTTGACAAGCTGCCACCATCAAGAAATATATAGCTGGCTCTTAGATCGGTTGTATCTCTTGCTTCCAATACTTTATAGGTTACGTATCCTACTGAAAAGATATCGCCTCTTTTCTGACGTAATAATCTTTTATCAATAAGAGCGGTATCCTTGCCGGCAGACAAATACAAAAGTGCTGGCTTCAATACTGGATTTGCCTCTATGAATTGTTGTGCTTGCTGCACTGTCTGAATCTTCTGGAATTTTTCAGTAACTGTTTCTTGCGCGAATAAAGTAGTTGAAGTAAGCAGGAATAGGGCCACAAGACTCTTTCTCATATTTAATAATTTCTGTTTCTTAATGAATTGAGGTAGTACGATTTAAAAATACAATTTTTCCCTGTATCTGGTTTAATCTGTATACCCCCTTTTCCCACACAAATTGTTAATAATTACAATCCTGTTTACCCTATCAAAAGAGTGTCTTTTCGTTTGAGGCCCCAAGAATAAAAAATGCTTTTGAGAATCAATTAAAAAACAACTTACCTACAAATAAGGCCTTAGGCTTTAGGCCCTAAGCCTTAAGCACCCAGCATCCAGTACCCAGCATCCAGCATTCAGCATTCCGCCCCTCACGCCTTCAAAAACTTCGCACTCTCCTCATACGTCTCATAATCCATTTCAACATAACAAGTTTCTACGCCACCTGTTTTTGCCGCTTTGAAAAACTCTTTCCAGTCAATGACTCCTTTGCCAATGGGAACTTGTTTCTTTTCTGCCGTCCAGTCGCTTAAATGGGCGGAAATAAAACGACCCGGATATTTTTCAAAATAGGTAGCTGCTTTGTAGCCGTAGTTGATAACTTCTGTCTGGAATTGCATTTTAACTAAGGATGGATCAAGACGGTTCATTAACACGTCGTAGATCAATTCACCTTCCAGTATTTTGAATTCAAAGTCGTGGTTATGGAATCCGGCTTGCATGCCGGCTTTCTTTATTTTTTCTGCAGCAATATTTAACTTATCTGATGCTTTCTTATAATCATCCAGCGTAGCTGTTTTGGGTAACCAAAAAGTGGAGCAGATTATATTTTTTAAACCAAGCTCTTGTGAAAATAAAATGGTCTCATCCAGTTTGTTTGTCAATTCCCCAAAAACAAAATGGCAGCTTTTACAGGAAAGCCTCGCATCCGTAATTATAGTTTTTACTTCAGCAGTTTTTAATTTTGCAATGGCAGCAAACCCAATAGCAGAGTAACCTGAAGGAGAACACATTTCCACTTCCTGATAACCCATTCCCGCCATTATTTTCAAAGTGCCTGCAAAATCTTTGGAAAGCCTGTCTCTTATTGGATAGGATTGAAAACCAAAGGGTCTTTTTATTAACCCCGAATCGAAAGCAGCAAACAACTCATTAGGCAAATGTGTGGCTAATATCGCTCCACCCAATCCCATTCCACTTTTAATCAAAAACTTCCGTCTATCAAACTTTTTCATTTTTTGACTTTTAACTTTTGACTTAATACTTATAACGTATAACTTACAACGTACTACTCTATATCATCCCCGGCTCCCATCCCTCCCTATACTCTCTATCCAGATATTTATTCGCTTCAGTTACATTGGTCACTTTATGTGTACTCGCATCGTATTTCAGCATTTTATTTGTACGAAGCGAAGCAGAGTATAGGTTGATAGCTTCTGTAATCGCTTCAGCCTCCCTGAAGTTTCCTGCATATTGTTTTCCGGTTTTGCAGGCGTCTACAAAAAGCGGTAAGGCAGCAGATGTTTGCTCAACCTGACTACGCTGGTCAACCGCTTTTGCAGGTGCTTCCATTTTTGTACCTGAAATTACTTGTGGGTTTTGTACATTGAAGCCTGCCAATATCTTTCCCTTATCTCCCACAAACATCATTCCTTCGGCTGGTAATTCCTTATTGGCATCCAGTAATTCTGGTGGATTTGGTGGACGCATACCTCCATCATACCAGCATAAGTCAACAGGAGGCCTGTCGCCATTAGCAGGGTAGTGGAATCGCACCATACTGGCCATTGGGAAAGAGAAATTATTATTGACACGGGAAGGGGTGACATCATTAAAGTTGACGAAATGACTTCTGCAAGGTTCAATGATAGTTGGAGACGTTAATTTCAATGCATTGAAAACGGTCCATAAACTATAATGTCCCATATCGGCCATGGAGCCACCTCCGAAATCATACCAGCCCCTGAACACCATATGTGTGTAATTGGGATGATAGGGGCGATACGCTTCAGGACCTAACCATAAGTCCCAGTCAAATCCTTCTGGAACAGCAGGTGTATCTGTTGGCAGGTTGGGGTATTGCGGCCATACCGGGCGGTTCGTCCAGTTATGCACTTCTTTTAAAGTACCGATGGCGCCAGCATTAATCCATGCCATTACAGTTTCCATAGAACCGTTAGAATCCCATGGAATCAGATGGGTGATGGCATTACTGCTTTTAGCCATTTCAATTACTTTCTTGCCTTCAAGCAGACGATTGGAAAGTGGTTTATGCAAAAGAATATGTTTGCCCTTTTTCAGCGCTGCAATAGAAAGAATGCCATGGAGATGATCTGGTGTCATGATCTTTACAGCATCCATATCTTTTTCTTTGTCCAGCATTTCACGAACATCTGCATAAGAAGAGCAGCCCTTGTATTTATCATCAGGTCGTTGGCTGGCATAATAACTTTCAACGATTTCCTTACCATTATCACGGCCACCTGGAATGGAGTAATTTCCTCCAGGTATCCAATTTGGATTCTTAATTGCTTTTCTCACTTCATTTCGTAAGCCTTCTTTCGACCAATCCTTATAACCATTGGCTGTCTTATTTGGGTCACATACAGAGGTAACTTGAATTTGAGTATTGGCTAATAGGGGTAATAGTTCGCGGACACCTTGTGTTCCGATACCTATATATCCAAGTGTTATCTTATCACTTGGGGCTATATAACCAGGTCCTCCTAACACATGTCTCGGAACTATGGAAAAAGCCAAGGAAGAACTTGCTAAAAGCCCTACAAATTTTCTTCTGTCAATAGTGTTTGTTGATTTTTGTGCAGATGGAGTTGATTCATTGGATGAATCCATTGGATGACCGTTACGGTCTTTGTCATTTTTCATACAGCAATATTTATCGTTACAAAGTGTAAAATAAATATACTGATTTTGTAGGGAAGGAATGAAAAATTCATTTTGTGTCTATGGGGAAAGGGGCAGTGCGAAATGTGTATATTTTCACCCCCACAGTACTGTGGGGGCGAAGGAATACTGTTTTTAGTGCAGTATCCCTGGAATAATTTAAGTGGCAAAGGGTCGCTTCGCTCCGAATACAAGGCTAAGAGATCAAAGGAGAAAAAAGAGAACAGATCTCTGCGTCTCCGCGTCTCTGCGGTGAAAAAACTATTTAAAAAACATTACAGTATCCCCAACTTAAAACGTATAACGTACAACTTAAAAATTAAAACTTACAACTTACTACTTCCTCCCCATCCCTCCTAATTCGTCTTAATCCGATTCTTCTCCGTATCAGAAGCCCCTGATTCCCTCGCATTCAGCGATTTTCCTTTATTGAATCGGTAAGTAAAGCTGAGAGAGACTACCCTCGAATCCAGATAACTCAACCAGTTGGCTTTAGAGTTGGCAATATTCCTGATATCACCCCCTGGCTGGTTTGAATAGAACATATCAGATACGTTTAAACGAAGAGTTCCTTTTCCTTTCCATATTTTTTGAGAAACACCAATCCTTGCCTGCCAAACCGGGATGGTAAGAAATTGGGCAACCAATATCCTGGATTGATAAGAACCCCCTAATTCAGCACTGAGTGATTTTGTGATAATGAACTGATTGACCGGTTGAATAAACCAATAGAACCGGCTTTCGTCAAGTACTTGTCCATAAATCATAGATTCATAACTCATCACCTTGCCTTCAGTATATAATTGCAGGGTCCACCACTTTGCTATTTTGAAGTTGCCATTTACTGTAATTCCATAAACCTGCTGTTTCCCGAAGTTTCCAGGGCGACTATAATATATAGTCCCTTTTTGTTCATTTGTTTCCTGTATGAGATTTTTTACCAGACTATATTCCAATGAAGTAGTCAGGAAATTCTTATACGTATGGGAGAACTCAAAGTTATAAGAGAAGGTAGGTTCCAGAAACGGATTTCCTCCGTAATAGGTGTACCTGTCAAGCGGGTACGTAAATGGATTCATATCCTGGTAATTCGGACGGTCAACTCTTCTTCCAAATGAAAAGCCCAATTGATGTTTGTCTGAAGTATCTAGTTTGTAGCTTAGATAAAATGTCGGGAAGAGGCTGGTGTAGTTACGGGTAAAAGAAGAATCTTTTATCAAGGGATTACCAAGCTGATTGCCTTTGATATTTGTATTTTCTAACCGAAGTCCTGCCTGAATGGAAAATGCTTTGCCTTCTTTCGAAAAATTCAGATAAGCGGCATTTATATTTTCCTGATACTTGAAACGGTTACTGAATTCATAATTGGGAGTGGGTACGGTATTCACCACATCAAAAAAATCGGCAGTGTTATCGGTTTTGACAAAACTTATTTTGCCGCCAGCATCCATCTTTATCCCTTTCGAAAGGGGAGTGGAATAATCTATTTTTCCTGTTCGCACACCTATTGAAGATGGAAGTGAAGAAGATAATGTGGTTTCATTCACTAAAATAGTATCTGCTGTGAAAGTGCTGTTTTTTAATAGTTGTGTGTGGGTTGATTTATATTGGATATAATCCAGATTCACACTCAGTTCCTCACCTGGTTTTTTCATCTTTAGTGCGTAGTTAAGATTGATGCTGCCATTCTTCCATACTTTGTCGGAAGGATTGCTGGCTCTTATCAGATTCACTACGTCATCATTTGCATCCAGGAGGTTTGCTTTATTGGTAGTGGGAACAAATGAAGGATTGATAAATCCTGACAAGGCTATGCCTAGAGTTGATTTTGAAGTTACATAGTAATCGGCGCCGATACGCAGGTTCGTACTTTTCAGTTCTTTCTTGATATATGAGTTCTGGCTGAAAGTGGAGTTTTTTGATCCATTTGGATTGAAGTAATACCGGTTGATTGTGAGATCCTGATAGGTATTGTTTTGATTCCAGCTGAAATTAGAGAAGAAATTCACCTTATTAATGCGGTAATTAAAATTGAAGCTGTTATTGGTTCGCATATAGGTGCCTTGTCCATAGCTGAGAGTTATAGAACCATTGAAACCTTTCGCCCGGTTTCTTTTCAGTTTTATATTTATTACACCAGCATTACCTTCTGCATCATATTTAGCAGGAGGGTTTGTCATGATTTCTATAGATTCAATGGAGCTCGATGGGATGGAACGCAGGTAGGAGGCAAGATCGGCAGCTGCAAGATAGGTAGGCTTATCATCGATGAATACAAAAACTCCTTGTTTCCCTTTTAAGGATATGTTTCCATCAATATCAACTAATACACCCGGTGCTTTCTCCAATACTTCCAGCGAAGTGGCACCTGCATTACTGATCAACAGATCCGGATTGATCACAACACGATCTATTTTTCTTTCTACAAACGATTTTTTTCCGTCACATTCACCTCCTGTAATTCTTTCACGGCAGGTTTCAACGAAAAAGACGGCAGCACAAAAGAACTTTGTTGATTGGTAATAGTGATGAGGCTGGAATAATAGGTTTCGAAACTGGTATGGGTGATTTTGATAAAATAATTGCCATCAACTAATTTTTCAAAATTGAAACTTCCATCTTCTTCAATAAAACTTGTCTTTAACAGGCTGGAATCTTTTCCTTTTAAAAGGGAAACGATGGCGCCTGACATTTCTTTATGATTATTCACGCTTCCTGTTATTTTCCCAATCTGTGATTGAGCAGGTATAGCGGCAATAAATAGCAATGATGTTATAAGCAGCTTAAGCATAATGGTTTCTATGAATTATAAGTTCACTTGGTTGAATGGGTACTGATATAAAGCCATTGTCCGGTTTTATAACCAGATTTTACCAGAGCTATCACAGCAACTACTAAAACCATTACTAAAAGTATCCGGAATGCATTTTTTTTGAAATTCTCTTTCATAGCAGTTGATGTATTTGAAATGTTAAGAAAACCTAAATGGCTAGTCGACAAAGTAAAAGTAAACTATAGCCGAGCTAATTGTCTTTTCATTTATATGAATGGTGAAGGGAAGACGGTAAAGGGTTAGGCTACGTAATTGAGTAAGATAATTCACTCTCTGCTAAACTATATTCAAAGAATAGATAAGCAAAAATAGGATATGAAAACTGCGAACTTGGGATGGCTTTATTACCCAAATACCTTAATTTTATCGACCTACTTGCTATGATTAGAATTCAGCATTTCCTTCCTGATATAACAGGTAGGATTTAAATAATCAATACTATGCCCCGTCTTACAGAACAGCCTTCTTTTCATCGACATCTGGAAACAAAATCGGTGGAGGAATTAACCGCCTTGATTAATCAGGAAGATCAAAAAGTGGCCCTTGCCATACAAGCGGCATTACCTCAGGTAAATGCTCTTATTTCGAAAGTTGTAGACAAACTGAAAGCAGGGGGGAGGATGTTTTACCTGGGAGCTGGAAGTGGCGGAAGGTTATCTGTTCTTGATGCATTGGAATTGCCTACAACCTATGGCATTCAGAAAGGAATTGTGAATGTAATTCTTGCAGGAGGCATTCCCCGATTGGCAGAAGCCCCTGAAGAGAAAGAAGATGAAGTGGAAACAGGTTGGTTGGAGTTGTTGCAAAACAAGATAAATGAGAAAGACATTGTAATTGGAATTTCCGCGAGCGGGACTACTCCTTTCGTTGTTGGAGCCCTCACCCGTTGCAGAGAACATGGAATTACAACAGCTTGTATTGTAAGTAATCCCGATTCGCCAATTGCTGCTTTGGCAGATTTCCCTGTAGAAGTTATTACAGGCCCTGAATTCATTACAGGAAGCACTCGTATGAAATGTGGTACGGCTCAGAAAATGCTTTTCGATATGATTAGCACCACTACCATGATTCAATTAGGCAGGGTGAAAGACAATAAGATGGTGAATGTGGTCCTTATCAATGATAAGATAACCGACAGGGCTGTGAAGATGCTTATGGAAATGACAGGCATGGATGATTATGATGCAGCAAAACAATTGTTATTAAAAAAAGGTAGTGTACAGGCTGCAATAGATAGTATTGACCTGAATGGAATTTCTCTTCCTCCCAACTCGATACTTTGAGGGTATCACTATTATCAAGACGTATGAACAATATAACTATTGCCACTAAATCAGGAGCTTCTTACAGAACTCAATTGGTTATTATAGGATCCTTCTTTTTTATGTTTGGTTTTGTTACCTGGGTGAATGGAACATTGATTCCATATTTAAGGATTGCTTGTGAGTTGAAAGACTGGCAACCCTATCTTGTAACATTTGCGTTCTATATTTCCTATACAATAATGGCGCTTCCTTCAAGTAAGATATTACAGTTTACAGGAATGATCAATGGAATACGCACCGGTTTATTGATAATGGTATTAGGTTGTCTTATTTTTATTCCTGCTGCCCTTACAAGGAGTTATTTGTTATTTCTTATTGGCTTATTTATAGTAGGTACAGGTCTTACTTTATTACAAACCGCTATAAATCCTTACATAACACTTATAGGACCTTCTTCCAGTGCAGCACAGCGTATCAGCATCATGGGAATATGCAATAAGTTCGCTGGCATTATTGCTCCTTTTATCCTGAGCGCAATTATACTTAGTAATGCCGATGCTCTTATGGAGGAATTATCAATTCTCAGTCCTGCTGCTAAACAGGTTCGTTTAGATGCGCTGGCTCATGATGTTATAGTTCCTTATGCCATTCTTGCCGGCATATTGTTGCTGGTTTCATTTGGAATAAAATATGCGAGATTACCCGAAGTAGATACACAAACCACAGATCATTCAGATGATGGGCATTTGAGCATGAATAATGCTGGAGCATCCAGGAATGGTCAGATGTTTCGGGGTTTTCTGGCCATATTTTGTGCAGTGGGTGTTGAAGTAGTAGCAGGTGATACCATTTCCAATTATGGTATCTATAATGGCATATCACTTGATATTGCAAAAAGTCTGACTTCCCTTACTCTGGCAGGAATGTTGGCTGGTTATATCATTGGAATAATTACCATACCCAAATATATTTCACAGAATAAGGCATATCTGTATTCGGCTATGCTTGGACTTGTTTTCTCTGCTTTGATTCTTTTTTCTTCGGGTTGGACTTCAATAATTGGTGTAGCCTTACTGGGTTTTGCCAATGCCATGTTATGGCCAGCTATTTGGCCAAAAGCTCTTGAAGGACTTACAGGCAAGACGCTAAATAACGCATCAGCTATTTTAATCATGGGTATTGCCGGGGGAGCCATATTGCCCTTGATTTATGGATGGGTGAGTACAGGTACGAACAATAAGTGGGGTTATATGGTGGTAATTCCCTGTTATATTTATAGCATTTATTATAGCAAAAGAGGTAAGCCCTGATTGATATCAGGGGGTGTTTTTAGCCGCTAAAACCCTAGAGTCCATGTAATAGGATATTCTTGAAGGATAACCATCAAAAAATGTTGTTTATCATAAGGGTTTTATATCACGTAAATCCTTCATATTTTTCTATTTCGCCTTCCTTTTTTCCCTACCTTCAGGCCCTATGGCATTTATTGACAGAATCCTTCACGTGCCCTCATACGGCTGGAGTGATGAAAAAGGCGAATTGGTAGTTCCATCTGTAAAGACTTTATACGGTGAAGCTTTTTCTCGTATCAATATATTCAAGTCTAGAAAGAATTGGATTTCCATGATCAGTTGGTTGATGGTGGTTTGTATGTTCCCCTTCTTCCTGCTATTTATATTCAAATATTTTTCTTTAAAATTATTGATTGCATTTATCCTGTATGCCATGATCATCATGGGTACTCACGGTACCATCTGGTTTCATAGGTATGGTACTCATAAATCTTACACATTCAGCCATCCCATATTTCGTTTCATAACACAAAACCTGGTATTGCGAACATTTCCGGAGGAGATATATGTAGTGTCTCATCACGTGCATCATGCTAAGTCTGATAAGCCTGGTGATCCGTATAATCCGATGGGTGGTTTTATGTATTGCATGTTGAGTGATGTAAACCATCAAAGTATAGCAAGGGATTTGACCGTGGAGGAATATGCCCGCGTTGCTGGTTTTATGAACCATACCGGTGTTTGGGTTAACAGTTACGAGCAATACCAGAAATGGGGTTCTGTAGCTTCTCCTCTTTACACTTTTGGGCTTTGGATCTTAAATTGGTCATTCTGGTACGGTGCTTTCTATCTGATAGGTGGACATGGCTTAGCTTGTACTTTGTTTGGCGCCGCTATGTTCTGGTTCATCTTTGTTCGTGCCTTCAATTATACCGGTCACGGTAAAGGAAAGGAGATGCATGTGGATGGAGTTGACTTTGATCGCCGAAACCTCTCAATAAATCAAATGCGCCCAGGGCTTTTTGCCGGGGAATGGCATAATAACCATCATCTCTATCCAGCCAGCGCCCGTGCTGGTTTCCTGCCATACCAATTAGACCTGGCATGGATATATATTTACTCCCTCTATAAAATGGGTATGGTTTCTTCCTACAAAGACAATAAGAAAGACTTCATCAGGAAGTATATTGTTGGAAAATCAAAACCATTGGTTGAGCAGAAGGAAATGGTTGAAGAGTACGCCTAAGATAAAATCCTGGATTCTTTCGGTAGATTTGCAACAATTCCCACAGGGAACTTGTTATACTTTATACCATGAGAATAGTTATTGTTGGAGGTGGTTTTGCCGGAATCAACTTCGCGAAACAATTGGCAGGAAAGCAGGATATAGAAATCATTTTAATTGACAGGAATAACTATCACTTTTTTCCCCCGCTTCTATACCAGGTTGCTACATCTTTCATAGAACCCTCAAATATCAGTTATCCTTTTCGTAAGATGTTCCAGAACAAAGGGAATATCTATTTCCATTACGGTTCTTTAGTCCAAATAAATAGTGATTCTAAAAACATTGAAACAACCTCAGGAAAATTCGACTATGATATCCTGGTGCTGGCAATGGGAACGGAAACCAATTTTTTCGGAATGGCAAATGTGGAGAAGAATTCATTGCCGATGAAAAACATTGACGACGCTCTTCATATCAGAAATCACTTATTGATACAGTTGGAAAAAGCGACACGGATCCGGGAAACTCCACAAAGACAAAAATTATTGACTGTTGTAATAGCAGGCGGTGGCCCAACAGGTGTTGAGGTTTCAGGTATGCTTGCTGAGATGAGTAAGAAGATCGTCTATAAGGATTACCCAGAATTCAAAGACCATCAATTGGATATTTATCTTATCGACGCTGCCGATAAACTGCTTGGTTCTATGAGCCAAAAATCACAGAAAGAGGCATTGGCAACTCTCAGTAAATTGGGAGTTAACATAAAGCTGGGTCTTTCAGTTAAAGATTATGATAATGGTATAGTGGTTCTTTCTGATGGTACTACTATTGAAACAGCTACCTTAATTTGGGCTTCTGGCGTAATGGGCCGAAAGGCTCCTGGCTTGTCAACGGAAAGTATTGGCAGAGGAAGAAGGATATTAGTTGACGGATGTAATAAAGTAATAGGAGTGGATAGTGTGTATGCTATTGGTGATATTTGTTATCAAACTGCTGATACTAATTACCCTAATGGACATCCGCAATTAGCACAGGTAGCTATTCAACAGGGACAATTATTGGCTTCTAATCTTTTGAATTCTGTGAAGGGAAGTACTATGAAGCCCTTTAGTTATAAGGATAAGGGCAGCATGGCAATCATTGCTAAGTACAAAGCTGTTGTTGACTTGCCAAAGGGTTTCTTCAAAGGATTCCTTGCCTGGCTCACCTGGCTCTTTATACATATCATTCCATTAGTGGGCTTTGGTAATAAGGCCAAAGTGCTTTATAACTGGTTCTGGAGTTTCTTTACTAACGATCCAACTTTACGGTTGATTATCAGGCCTGAAGAAGATAATAAATAGGTATACAGCAACCTGTTTCAATGACGTCGTGCATGATTAAAATCATATCCGAACAATCGGTAAATTAATAGATTGCCGCCTCATTTTAATACCCCGATATGGAGGCAGGCCAGGCTAAAGTGATTCCTATTTCTAACAACAGGCTTTCAGGAAAATCCTTACTGATATGGCGTATCGTGCAAACCCTGGTTTGGTTTGTCGGTCTCTTTATATTTTTCAATCTATTATTTAACCCCACACTAGGCTTACTACTTTTTTGGAACATATTGATTCCTGTGGCTCCTGCATTGTTGGTCTTAGCTACTGGGCTATGGCGGAATATTTGTCCTCTCGCCTCTACTCAATTATTGCCGCGACATTTTAATCTGTCATTGAAAAAAAAGATGCCCGTTTCTTTACAGGCAAAGTTGCAGCTTGTGAGCGTAGTAATACTTTTCTTATTGGTCCCACTTCGCCACGCAATATTCAATACAGATGGATTAGCCACTGCTATCCTTTTGATGGTATTATCTACCATAGCAGTGATTATGGGCTTTATCTATGATTGGAAAAGCGGTTGGTGCTCTACATTATGTCCTGTTCACCCAGTAGAAAGATTATATGGTAGCGCCGCCATTTTTTCTTTTCCAAATGCCCATTGCGAGAATTGCGTTAACTGTTCTATACCTTGTCCCGATTCAACCCCTAATTTCCATCCCGGAATTTCAAAGAAAACCAGTTGGCATTCATGGAGTGGTTGGTTGATTGCTGGTGGACTACCAGGTTTTGTATGGGCTTGGTTTCATGTACCCGATCAACATGGTATTACCAGTATTAGTGAACTCATCACCATCT
>JBGAQE010000097.1:0-15556 GCA_044220885.1 Chitinophagaceae bacterium | reverse complement strand
CTCATAATACCTTGAACTTCATATATACAAGAGATGAACGGTTTTGTAATTATACCCTCGGGGCTTTAAGGAACCTGGTCGCCAAGTCGACCCAATTGAGCCGGGTGGGGGAGAAAGACCGGCTGCGGTTTTTCAACCGGATCAGGGAGAAAATTAAGCTCGCTGCCCGTCTATAGCCCTCATTTGGTAACTTTGACCCATGTATCCATCCATAAAACTGATTGAATGCCCCCGGGATGCCCTGCAGGGCTGGAAAACCCTTGTTCCGACGGCTAAAAAGATAGAATATTTACAGGCATTGCTGGAAGTGGGTTTTAATACGCTGGATTGTGGTAGCTTTGTATCTCCAAAGGCGATCCCGCAAATGGCAGATACCAGGGAGGTGTTGAGAGCCTTATCTCCTTCAAACACAAAATTACTGGTGATAGTTGCTAATCAGCGGGGGGCAGAAGAAGCCATGGCTTTCGATCAGGTGAAGTATCTGGGATTTCCCTTTTCTGTTTCGGAGACATTTCAACAAAGGAATACAAACAGTACCATTGCGGCATCGCTTGAGAGGGTAGAGGCCATTCAGCAACTCTGTATACAGCATTCAAAAGAACTGGTTGTTTATATTTCAATGGGATTTGGCAACCCTTACGGTGATCCTTATTCTGAAAATATCGTTTTTGAATGGGCCGATAAACTGGCAGCCCTGGGAATAAAAACCATATCGCTGGCAGATACTGTTGGAGTAGCCCAGCCAGAACAAGTACAGCGTATGACTGAAAAATTGGTGACTTCATTACCCGATATTGAAATTGGAGTTCATCTGCATTCTACTGCCACCAACCGAATTGCGAAATTATCAGCTGCCATTGATGCAGGATGCCTGCGATTTGATGGAGCCTTGAAAGGGATTGGTGGTTGTCCAATGGCAAATGATGAATTAGTGGGTAATATGGACAGTGCCTGGATGATATCGTATTTTAAAGAACATAAATATAAAATTGGATTAGATGAGGAAGCTCTTAAAAGGGCCCTTGTGTTGGCCGATGAAATTTTTACCTGATGAAGATTTGGTTTACGAAAAACAACAGTAAGCAATACAGTATCCGCTATGAAAGGGATAATGGGAGCAGTACCTGGATGAAAGCAGATAGTTTTTTTATAGGTCATGACCTGAGTCATTATGCTATTGAGAAAACACTTGGTTATAAGACAGCCTTCTTTGGAATGATCAATCATGGAATGGAGCCGATGGATTTTGAGGACAATGTGAAGAGAAAGCTCATTCCCATTACGTCTGATGCCTGTTATGCTGAAAATATGGCAAACCTTTTCCTGATGGAAATTGCGCAAGAGCCACTTGCAGATTTTAACGGAACGCTGAAAGAAGCCTTTGTTCCAATAGGAGCTACTGTTGAAGCACCTGTTTTGGAGGATGTACAGTTAACCGCTATAAGGAAATTATTACGCCAGCTTTGGTGGGAATGGGATCTTTTGCCTGTTGGCCAATCTATTTTATTAACCATTGAATGTTGATAGTGGAATTCCAGCTACCGATACAACTGACTACTTTGCCGGATGCCATCAAGTATCCTGATAAATTACTCTTGACAGGCTCCTGTTTCACAGAACATATTGGAGATAAGTTAGGGGATCTTAAGTTCGATTTAGTTCAGAATCCGCATGGCATTCTATTCGATCCCTGGAGTGTAGCCCAATCATTGATATCTTATATCCAAAGTAAAGAGTATAAGGAAGAAGATCTGTTTTACTATAACGAACTATGGCAAAGCTGGTCGCACCACAGCCGTTTTTCGGGTATGGATAAAAGAGAGGTATTGCGTAAAATTAATGAGTCTCAAATAAAAGCCCATCAATTTCTGAAAGAAGCCAGGTGGCTGATCATAACACTAGGGTCTTCATTTTCCTATCGCCTTACTGATATGGCATCTGAGGCTGGAATGGGACATTCGGGATTTCCAGTTGCCAATTGTCATAGAGCCCCTGCGAATTGGTTTAAGAAGCATTTAATGACCATTGAGGAAACCAATTCCGTATTGGATAACTGCTTGCACCAATTGTTTCAGTTTAACCCAAAGCTTGAAATAATATTTACAATTAGTCCGGTGAGACATGTAAGGGATGGAGTAATTGAAAATAACAGAAGTAAAGCAAGACTGATAGAAGTAGTTCATCATCTGGTCAATAAATTCGACAAGCTATATTATTTTCCTGCTTATGAATTAGTGATAGATGTACTCAGGGATTATCGTTTTTACGATGTTGATATGGTGCATCCCAACTTCCCTGCCACTCGATTTGTAATGGAAAAATTCATGGAGCATTATGTTACTCCGGAGTCGAATCAATTGGCAGAAGAGATACAGCAATTAGTAACAGCCAGGAAACATAAGCCATTTCAGTCGGCTACCGAGGCCCATAAAAAATTTCTGGCAACACATGCTGAAAAGACCAGAGCCTTATTGCAGAAATACCCCTTTTTGAATTTGCAGGAAGAGTTAGCTTATTTCTCCGCTAAAACGGGAGCTAATGCGTAGTTGTACCTGTTAACCAGGAAATTCTCCAATTGTTTCAATAGTATCACCTGATTCTTTGCCCTGTCGAAATTCTGTTCAGGGTAACTGATTCTGTAATAGCTATCATTATTGAGGTAATCGGCCAGGAAACGGATGGCCTGCATATAGATCATGATTATACCGGCATGGTGAATGTAGTTCAATTCTTCAGTTGTTAAATGTTTGTCCATCACTTTAAGATAGCCGGAAACAATAGCCTCATAGTATTCACCTCTTATTTCGATATTGTCAAAATCACAACTTGTTTCATCGTGGCTGCAGGCCATAGAACGAACCATATCGCCGAGATCAGAAAAATAGTAACCGGGCATTACAGTATCAAAATCTACCGGACATATTACCGTTCCGGTTTCTTTTCTGAATAGGACGTTCGCAATTTTTGCATCGTGATGCATAACCCTTTTTAGAAAAGATGAAGGTGACTGGAGCAGGTTGTCGAAGAAATCGCGGTAATGACTTCTTTCAACAATAGCATTTATCAGCCAACCGGCTTTTTCTTTTCTTTCTGCACCTGGATTCACTAATGAATCTTCAAATTGGTTAAAGCGGAACGAAAGATTATGAAAATCGGGTATTACTGTTTTTAATAATTGTGTATCGAATGATTCGAAAGCGGCATTGAAAGTTCCAAATGTTTCAGCCGTTGTAAATGCTTGTGCAGGAACATCAGCAATTAAAAATGTCTGTGCGTTTTCAATAAAATCGAAAGCCCTCCAATAACGATTTCCTTTGTCCAGATATAATGAAGTACCATCTGTTAAGAAAAGAGGTGTTGGAAGCTTTAGTCCTGTATTGTGCGATTGGGTATATTTCCAGATATGTATATAGTTCTGCTGAACCTCTGTTGGATTCTTGAAAACGTTTTGATTGATTTGTTGTAAGAGGAAGGCATTGCGACCGGGCAGTGAAACCTTGAAAGAATTGTTGATTAATCCACCAGCTACTGTTGAAACAATGGCATTCCCGTTACTGATACTGTTGTCAGATAGGGTAAATGCTGATATGGCTTCCTGATAAATGGGGCTAGTCATGCTGGTAAGTAAAAATAGCCTTTAGCGTCCTTAAAAAAAACTACAACCGTTTGCGTGAATTTAGTGATTTAATTATATTAATCCATGTCAATGAATTCTATCCCCTCTTATTTCCATTTCCTGCATAACGGTAGCTTCAAAGGCTAGCCATTCCTGCCATCTTTTCCTTACTACTTCTTTTGGTATATAAGTCTCGGCAAGCTCTATAAATAGGGTATAATGTCCGGCTTCACTTTCCATAAAGCGCCGGTAGAAATTCTTTAGGTAGTCGTCTGTGAGTCCTTCGCTCAATCTTTTAAACCGTTCGCAGCTTCTGGCTTCAATGAGTGCCATAGTGAGTAGTTGATCCAATAGCCTTTCTTCAATGGCACCTCCTTTTCTTTGAAAGGGAAGGAGACGGTTTACGTATTCATCTTTTCTTTGTTTACCTAGTTTCCAGCCTCTTTTATGCATTTCATTCAATACCATCCTGAAATGGCCCCATTCTTCTGTAACTATCGGAGCCAGTTCCTTCACCAGTTTTTCCCTTTCGGAATAACGTTGAATCAGAGAGATGCAGGTGGTTGCCGCCTTCTGTTCACAGTAAGCATGGTCGGTAAGTATCGCTTCCAGGCTTATACTGCTCACCTGAGCCCAGCGAGGGTCGGTGGGTAGCTGAAGACCGAGGATGTTTTTGACGTCGGTGGAGAGTTCGGGTTGCATGGAGTGCGAATGTAAGAAAAGTCGGGGGCGTTTGAATTTTGGAGAGTTTGGATTTTTTAGTCCGGGAAATACAAAATGGGGAGAGTTTCGATTTTCAGGCGAACCTGATAGTCCGGGGAGAAAATACAAGTGGTGTTAGAAAGTGTACAAGAAGCATATTCTATTAGCAATAATAACGCAGAGACGCTGAGACGCAGAGGAAACGCCCTGCGTCTCCGCGTCTCTGCGGTTAAAAAACAAACATATATAAACATTCCTAATTGTTTTTGCATTTTCTCCCCGGACTATCAGGTTCATCGAAAATCAGACTCTCCCCACGGACTTCCCGGACTAAAAAAATGAACTCTCTAAAATTCAATCGCCCCGGACTTTTCCTCCTTCTTTCACCAAAAAAATTTACTTTTAATCGATATAAACACGAAATCAGCATTATGAGATTGCTTCCATTCGCCATAGCTTCAGTAGCTACCATTGGATTGGTAGTTGCATTGAACCGACCCATCGGAAAGCTACCTTCCCCAGGTATATTCTTCAGTCCGCAGCAAGGCTTCTGGCAAAACGCGGAAGATGAGAGTGCCAACCAATCATTGAGCCTTAATTTCCCGGATTTGAAAGATAAGGTTGATGTTTACTTTGATGACCGTCTGGTACCACATGTGTTTGCTCAGAATGAGTATGATGCATTTTTTGTACAAGGCTTCCTTCATGCCAAGTATCGTTTGTGGCAAATGGAATTCCAGACACATGCCGCAGGGGGTAGATTGACTGAATTATTAGGTAAGGGTGATAATGGGATCATATTGCAGGTGGACAGGCAAATGAGACGATTAGGGATGGTGTATGGGGCGAAGAAAGCAGTGATTGAAATGGAAAAAGATCCTGCCACAAAGAATACCTGTGATGCCTATACGGCAGGAGTTAATGCCTATATCGATGAACTGACAACTGCCAATCTTCCTTTAGAATATAAATTGCTTGGCTATAAGCCGGAAAAATGGAATAATCTAAAGACTGCCTTGTTCTTAAAATATATGAGTCTTGATTTATCAGGTTCTGAAAATGATTTCGAATTCTCAAATGCCAGGGCTGTATTTGATGCAGTTGCTTTCGACAAGATATATCCGATAACACAGGATTCATTGGATCCGATTGTACCCAAAGGAACAGTTTTCGATACACCAGCAGTTAAAGTGCATATTCCTGCCATGGCCGATTCATTATACAATGCCTCTACAACATCGGTAGCTATTGCTAGAGTGAAACCAGACAGAGATAATGGAAGTAATAACTGGGCAGTGAGTGGTATGAAAACAAAGAGTGGCAGACCAATACTATGTAATGATCCGCACCTTAGTTTGAATATGCCTTCTCTATGGTACGAGATGCAAATCCATACCCCGCAATTCAATGCTTATGGTGCTACATTTCCGGGAGCTCCCTGTATCATTATCGGATTCAATGATAGTTGCGCATTTGGATTTACCAATGCCATGCGGGATGTGAGGGATTATTATACAGTGGAATTTAAGGATGATTCAAGAAAGGAATACAAATTCAACGGAGAGTGGAGACCAACAAACCTTACTGTAGATACTTTTATTGTTAAGGGAGGAGAAGTTGTTTATGATACCGTTGCCTATACCGAAATAGGCCCTGTTATGTATGATGCCTCTTTCACCGGATTAGGAGCCCAGCGTTCCGACGGAAAAAACTATGCAGTAAGATGGAAAGCGCATGACCCAAGTAATGAATTGAAATTATTCTATCAGTTGGATCATGCAAAGAATTATGCAGATTATTATGACGCTTTACAATACCTGACCTGTCCTGGCCAGAACTGCTTATTCGCAACAAAGAGTGGTGATATTGCAATCTGGCAACAAGCTGTTTTCCCTGCAAAATGGAAACGGCAGGGCGACTTCATAATGCCCGGAGCAGACAGCACTTATTTCTGGCAGGGATATATTCCGAGAAATGAAAATCCGCATGTAGTGAATCCGGAAAGAGGTTTTGTAAGCAGCGCTAACCAATTACCAGTTGATACTACCTATCCTTATTATATTGGGGGACATCATGATTTGTACAGGGGAAGATTAATAAACAGATACCTTTCATCCTTAAACGGAATTACTCCGGAGGATATGGAGCAACTGCAAAACCAGAATTATAATCTTTTTGCTGAAACGGCAGTACCGGTATTACTAAGAAACATTGATGAAAGCAGCCTGAATAATGATGAAAAAAATTACCTGGGTTTATTGAAGCAATGGAATCTGCGAAATGATCCACAAGAGAAAGGACCAACCATATTCAATTGCTGGTATGATAGTTTGGAAGTAAGCATCTGGAATGATGAGCTTGCGAAAATAACAGGGCCTATTGATTATCCTGATCAGTATACACTTGTGGAAGCTTTATTGAAAGACTCAGCATTTTCTTTCATCGATAATATTAATACACCCGAGAAAGAGACTTTACCACAAGTTGTTACTGCGGCTTTTAAGAAAGCGGTGCCTTCAATAGCGAAATTGGAAAAAGAGGGTAAGATAAACTGGACTGATTACAAGAATAGTGGGGTACAACATTTATTAAGGCTTTCCCCTTTCAGCAGGTTCAATCTTACCACTGGTGGTGGAACACATGTTATTAATGCCATAAAGAAATACCATGGACCCAGTTGGAGAATGGTGGTGCAGTTGACGGATGAAACAGAAGCATATGGTATTTATCCAGGTGGACAAAGTGGAAACCCCGGAAGTAAATATTATGACTCATTCGTTGATTCATGGGCATCCGGAAAATATTATCCTTTATGGGTGATGAAGAAAGAAGAAGCGGGTGACAAGAGAGTGATGACAAAAATGATATTCAGTAAATAAAATTAGCAGCCCTTACAAACAGATAGCGGTATGAAGATTATTATTGCTTGCGTACTTACAGCCCTTTTAGCCTTTGTGCTTGGATTATTTCTTCCCTGGTGGAGTATTGCTATTGCTGCCTTCGGAGTGGCCGCATTGATTCCTCAGAAAGCGTTGAAAGCTTTTTTATCAGGCTTCCTGGGTGTATTTATCCTTTGGGGTGGATTAGCCTGGTGGATAGATATCAATAATCAGGGTATCCTTTCCAAAAAAATTGCAGAACTCATGCAGATACCCGGAAAACCATTTGTTTTAATATTGGCTACAGGATTGATTGGAGGATTAGTGGCGGGTGTTGCGGCTTTGAGTGGGAGTTTTTTGAGGCAGTCAAAGTAAGTTTTTGTTTATAAGTTGTACGTTTTAAGTTTAAGGTTCTTTGGTGTTCCAGCTTGAGCTTGTTCAATAGGTTCAAGAAGTTCAAAAGGTTCCAAAGGTCAGACTAATGGTAGGCAGCTCTAGTTTTAAGTTTTTTTTACCGCAGAGAACAAAAGTAACAAGAGGTAGCGCAGAGTGATTCTAAATGTCAAGACAAGTATTTTACAACTACTCTGCGCGAACTCTTGTATTTCTCTTGTTCTCTGCGGTAAAAAAACTTACACAAAAAGCGTTTATTAATTTTTCATTCAGTTACACATAAAACCCCTTAAACCCTTGAACCCTTGAAATTTTCAAGAACTCCTTTCCGGCCTTCCCGGTTATCCAAACATCGTTAAAGTATTTTCAAAATACACAGGAAAATGACACCTGTAACTTTTTAAAGGTATTTTCGTTGTACTTATATCTATGATGAGAATACTACAACTGCTTTCTTTAATCGTCCTTTCATTTACTGCAAGCGCTGGCCGAATCAGTGGATTGGTTACTGATAACAAGGGTAAGACCTTGCCCTTTGCCTCTATTTTGGTTAAAGGAACCAGCAAGGGCACTACAGCCAATAATGAGGGCAAATACTTTTTGGAACTGGATCCGGGTACATACACCATCTCTGCCCAGTATGTAGGCTATGAAAGGGTAGAGAAGAAGGTGACTGTTTCAGATAAGCCTGTAGTATTAGATTTTCAGCTTACGTTACAGCAGCTTTCCTTAAAAGAAGTGGTAGTTAGACCTGGTGGAGAAGATCCCGCATACGAAATAATCAGGAATGCGATAAAGATGAGGAAGGGATATGAAAATCCGCTGGACTCATTTACCTGCGAAGCTTATATAAAGACATTGATAAAAACCAGAAAGCTTCCAAAGAAAATATTCGGTCAGAAGATCGATAATGAAGATAAGAAGGGGATGGGGGTTGATTCTGTAGGTAAGGGCATCATTTATTTATCAGAGTCTTTAACCAAAGTAGCCTATAAAAAGCCTAATAAAACCAAATTGGAAGTTCTGTCGGGAAGAGAAAGTGGTTCAAATGGCTTTGGGTTTAATTTCCCCACCTTCATAAATTTCTACAGCAATACGGTTAATGTTTTTGCTTCGCAATTAAATCCACGTGGATTTATCTCACCTATTTCAGATGGCGCCATCCATTATTATAAGTATCAATATCTGGGTTCATTTTGGGAAGATGGGAAAGAGATCAACCAGATAAAAGTGACACCAAGAAGAAAATATGAACCCCTATTCTCCGGAACCATTGCAATAACTGAAGGTGATTGGCGAATACATAGCCTGGAGCTGACGTTGACAAAAGAATCGCAATTGGAAATTGTAGATACGGTTCGTATCCGCCAGATGCAAGTGCCCATAACAAATGAGGTATGGCGCACCAAGGATCAGGTGGTTTATTTCACTTTCAATCAGTTCGGGATTGATGCCGTTGGTAATTTCCTCAACGTATATAACAAATATGAATTCAATCCGGCTTTCTCCAAACGCTATTTCAATAACGTAGTGGTGAAATATGATACGGCGGTTAATAAAAAATCAAAACAATATTGGGACTCAGTAAGACCAGTAGCGTTAGAACCGGAGGAAGCGAAAGATTATAAGATAAAGGATAGTGTGTTTCAGTTCCAAAGGGATTCTGTATGGAGTAAGCGAAGTATCGATTCGTTGAAGAAAAGACAGGGACATGTAAAGCCGATGCAAATACTCTGGTCTGGGTTTAACCGCTCCAATTTCAATCCAAAGAATCCCTGGCGATATTCATGGGATCCGCTTATAAAGAATCTTCAGTACAATACAGTGGAAGGGTTGGTTATAAATGCGGGGGCTTCGTTCACAAAATCATTTGTAGCCAGCAAAAGAAGTTTGACTATTGCCCCACACCTTCGATATGGTATCAGCAATGAACATTTCAATGCCTGGGCTTCCCTCAGTCTGAGCAAGCAGAGTTTCACCTGGGATAATGATGGGGGGACTACAGGCCGTTCATCATGGACCTTATCTGGAGGGTCAAGGGTGAGTCAGTTTAATAAGGCAAATCCGATTACACCATTCCTTAATAGCGTCTATACGTTATTGTTCAAGCAGAACTATCTGAAAATGTATGAGAACCGGTTTGCTGAACTTCAATATCAACACCGTTACGATAATGGACTTCGTATAAGTGGCTCCTTGTTATATGAAGACAGATTGCCTTTGGAAAACACGACTGATTTTTCATTCAATAAAAGTTCATCTAAACTATTCACACCGAACTATCCATTTGAAAAACTGGATACTCAGTTTGTAAGACATCAGGCTTTGATTGCAGGGATAGATATACAATTCCGTCCTGGCCAGCGCTATATTCAGTTTCCAAGGAATAAGATGGCTTTCGGATCAAAATATCCTACGTTCGGTTTCCAGTACCTGCATGGAATCGATAAGGTTTTGGGCAGCGATGTGAATTTTGATAAATGGCGCTTATCTGTTTGGGATGATATGAACCTGAAGTTAAAGGGTACATTAAAGTATCGTTTCAGTATTGGAGGATTCATCAACAGGGATAAAGTATATATTCAAGATTACCAGCATTTCAACGGAAATCAGATATTGTTTGCAAGTCAGTACACTAACAGTTTCCAATTAGCACCTTATTATGCTAATAGCACCACAGCCTCTTTTTATGCAACAGGACATTTGGAACATCACTTCAATGGGTTACTTACAAATAAAATCCCCTTGTTCAGGAAGCTGAACTGGAATTTGGTAGGAGGTGGAAATGCCTTTTATGTAAACAAGTCTAATAATTATGCGGAGGCCTTTGTGGGACTGGAGAATATTTTCAAGATAGCGAGGGTCGATTTTGTAGCGGCCTATCTGAATGGCAAATCGGCGCAAACTGGCATCCGGATTGGCTTTGGCGGTCTGCTAGGCAGCAGTATACGGGTTGGAAGATAAAATGTATCTTTGCAGCGCTTTACGAATTTTGCCCAACCTGCAATTGGGATTCTGAAAGCAGAATTAAAATTCAGACACATGCCCGTATTACACAACCGCGTCTCCCGCAAGGAGTTGAAGGAGCTTGTACAGCAAGACCCCACACCAAGGACAACCATTTCCTTTTATTGTTATTTCAAGATTGAAGAGCCAAAGAAGTTCAGGGATGAACTATTCATCCGCATGAAAGAATTGGGCGTATTTGGCCGTATCTACCTGGCCGAAGAAGGTATCAATGCCCAGATAAGCGTACCAACAGCCAATATGGATGCTTTCAGGACCTACCTGTATTCCATAGAGCCTTTAAATGGTATTCGGTTAAACATAGCTGTTGATGATGACGGGAAGAGCTTTTATGTATTGGATGTTAAAGTAAGACCCCTTATTGTTGCGGATGGAATAACAGATCCAGATTTCGATATGGCCAATAAAGGGAAATATGTGAATGCGGAAGAGTTCAATACCCTTACCAACGATCCGGATACCATTGTGATTGATATGCGGAATCATTACGAGTATGAGGTGGGGCATTTTGAAAATGCTATTGAAGTGCCCAGTGATACTTTCAGGGAGCAATTGCCGATGGCGGCCGATATGATGAATGAGAACAGGGAGAAGAATATCATCATGTACTGCACAGGAGGTATCCGTTGTGAAAAAGCCAGTGCCTACATGCTTCATAAAGGGTTTAAGAATGTTTTTCATCTTGAAGGAGGGATCATCCATTACACCAATATGGTAAAAGCCAAGGGGCTTCCCAATAAGTTTCATGGTAAAAATTTCGTATTTGACCAACGCTTAGGCGAGCGGATTACCGATGAAGTGATTGCCCGCTGTCACCAATGTGGTAAGCCTGCCGATACTCATGTAAACTGTGTTAATGATGCCTGCCATCTTCTTTTTATACAATGTGAAGAATGTAAGGAGAAAATGGAAGGCACCTGCTCACAAGAATGCCTTGACTTCATCCATCTCCCTGAAGAACAACAGAAAGAGTTGCGAAAAGGGATGGATAAAGGAAGAAATATCTTTAATAAGGCCAGTTCCAGGAAACTAAGACCCAGATTGGATTCTTTGTAAACTTATTAGTATTACCTATTTTGCAGCTAGCTATTAGTTGTGAAGAAATTCCTGACCATACTTTTATTAGGTGTTCTATTCATTTGTATGAGTGGTTATTACCTTGTGTATAAGTACCAACGCAGACAGGTGAGAATTGAAATGAAGGCCTTTCTAAGGAAGAGCGAATCATCTGCCAATGTTCCAATTGTACATTTTTCCTTTAAGTTAAATGAAGGATCAGTTGCTGCAGCTGGTTTTGAATGGGTTAATGACCATGAATTTTCCCTCAATGGACAATTATATGATATCGTACGTTCCAGTACTGAAAATGATACAATTCATATTGCCTGTGTTAATGACGTAACAGAGACTTTATTAGTTAAGAAATTCGAATCCATCTTCAGGAAGGAAGGTGGTAATCCAGTAAAGGGAAACGCAGCCCTCATTCAGCTGGCACATAGTGTTTATCTTGAGCCAACTCAATTCATATCATTTAAAAGTCCAGAATACATCTCCATAACTTATACCGGATGGATCGCCCGCTCTTTTGATTCATTTACAGGTGAGATAACAATTCCCCCTCCACAAGCGATTTGATTTTTAGTAATGTTCTTGTTTGCCCCTGCCAATGGCTGTGGGTCATTATTTATTTTAATCAAATCTAACATGAAGTCTATTTTTATGGGCGTCGTTCTGACGTTCCTGTCTGTATATTCCTATGCTCAAACAGTAAAAGGTAAAGTAGTAGATCAACAAAACAACCCACTTGCGGGAGCTACTATCAGTTTTAACGGGAAAGGGGGAACCACATCAGATAAAGATGGCGGATTCACATTGGATTGCAGTAAAGTGAAATCAATTACTGTTTCTTTTGTAGGGTATGCCAATGCAGTTAAATCTGTAAAGAACTGTACAGATGAAATTGTAGTAGTTCTTTCATCTTCAACACAGTCTTTGAATGAAGTAGAGATTACGGCTACCTCTGCAAATAACAAATCAATACTTTATCAACCCTCTTCCATTGTAAAACTCGGGCCCGTTGAATTGAAACGCAGTACAGGGATTTTCCTCGATGATGCTATCAATACGAATATCCCAGGCGTTACGATGCAGCGACGTACGGTAAGTGCCGGACAAAACTTTAATATACGTGGTTATGGTAATGGGGTTCGTGGTACGAATGGTATAAGCAGCAACTTCGATGGACAAGGTTCAAAAGTATACCTTAACGGCATCGCCATTACTGATGCGGAAGGTATTACCCTGATGGATGATATCGATTTCGGATCAGTTGGTGATGTGGAAGTGGTGAAAGGTCCTGCAGGTACATTGTATGGTCTGGCAGTAGCTGGAGCCATCAACCTTAAAACTATTCGTCCAGAAAAAGGTAAGGTGTCAGTTGGACAAGACCTTATGACAGGAAGCTATGGTCTTCGTCGGGCTACCACCCATTTCCAAATGGGAACGGAGAAGTCTTCCTTGCTGGTTAACTATGGTGTTCAAAAAACTGATGGCTATATGTTACATACTGCTTCTGATAAGCGTTTTGTAAATGTGGCCGGTGATTTTGACATCAGTGAAAAGCAATCCATCAGCACTTATTTTGGCTATAGCAGGAGCTACGACGAAAGGGGAGGAGAGCTTACACTTACACAATATGCCAATAAGGATTATACGGGTAACCCAGAGTATATAAAACGAAATGCACATTCAGAAGTGATTTCATTTCGTTTGGGACTTGGCCATACTTACAGGTTCAGTAATCAATTATCAAATACCACTACTGTGTTTGGTACAGGTATCAGCAGCAATGTAAGTTCTGCAGGTGGCTGGACAGATAAGGATCCAATAAATGTTGGGGTACGGTCTACTTTCGATACCAAAATCGTATTGGGGACTGGTTCAACACTTAGTGGAATCACTGGTATTGAAGCTCAGCGCCAGCATGCACAAACAATTGGCTATAACATGGTGGCTAATCCTGCTTCCCCAACTGCCTATTGGATAGTGGGTGCTGCCAGAAGCAATCAGTTCACCCTTTCCAGTACACAATCCATATTTACTGAATGGACTCTGGCTCTTCCAAGTGTTTTGTCATTCACAGCAGGTGTTGGTGTTAGTGGAATGAGAATTGAATTGAACGACCGTTTCTATGTTGCCAATAGTACATTGCCAACCAAATTTGAGAAGAAGTATAAAGGTATGGTATCGCCTCATTTTGCCATCAATAAAGTATTCAGTAAACAATTCTCTGCTTATGTTTCATATAGCAAAGGGTATAAAGCACCTGTAAGTTCTTATTTCTTCATACCAACAACAGGAAAACTGAACACCGACCTGAAACCAGAAATTGGCAGCCAATTAGAATTCGGAACCAAGGGGGCATTGCTGAATAATAAATTGAGTTATCAGATCGCTTTCTTCAGTGCCCAGTTCAAAGATAAGATGACTGCAATTGCAGTTCCATTAAATGGTTCTACTACAACAACAGCCTATTCATATATAGCCAATGGTGGAAGTCAGGATAACAAAGGAATCGAAGTGTTAGTACATTATACGCTTCTCCAGAAGGATAAAGGATTCCTCCGTTCAATTCGTCCTTTTGGTAATATGGCTTATTCTAAATTCAAGTATAAGGATTACAAATTCCAGACACTGAACGCCAACCGCACTGCTGTAGTGGAGGTAAACTATGATGGTAAGGATGTTGCTGGTGTGGCTCCTATAACCGCTAATCTTGGTCTTGATATTCAGGCAGTTGCTGGAATTTATGCCAATGTATCTTATAATTATAAGGATAAGATGCCGATCACTTCTGATAATGTGAATATGACAACCAGTTATAGCCTGTTGAACGCAAAACTGGGAATTCGTCAAAGCATTTCAAGGCATTTTGATGTTGATGTATATGGTGGAGCTTCCAATCTCACTGGAACACAATATCCATTGATGGTATTTGTGAATCAATTACCAGATGCGTATTTACCAGCGCCTTTAAAGACAAACTATTTCGCAGGAATTAACCTGAAGTATAATTTCTAAAACCTGAAGGGGACTGTTGCAATGCAGTCCCCTTACAACATATTATGATTATGAAAAAGATGTCAGTTCTAGTACTTGCCATAATTCTCATCACAGGCTGCGGTCGTTTTAAGAATAAATGGAATGTTGTAAAGGGACAGAGGATAGTATGTGTATAAAATCATCATACTGAAATGCTATTTGCTTTGGGGAAAGGTAGTCAGATTGTAGCAGTAGACTTATCCAGCACCTATCCTGATAGTGCGAAATTACTGAAGACAGTCGGCTATCATAGAGTGTTAAGTGCAGAAGGGATTATTTCCATGAATCCTGATTTGGTGATACACAGTAATGATATTGGGCCTGAAACTGTAGTGCCACAATTGGAGAAAGTGGGAATGAAGATAAAAGTGTTTCCGGGTGCCAATACACTGGATAGTGCCCGGTTATTACTCACTCAGTTGGGAGAATATTTTGATGCAAAACAACAGGCCGATTCCATCAATAAAAGTATTGATGCGGAAATGCAAAAAGTTGCAGAAGCGCAAAAGCAATATTCAGACACACCAAGTGTAATGATCATTCATTTTGGTCGTGCAAACAATGTTTATTTTGTTATGAGCGGGCGCAATGGGGCGGGAGATAAGATGATTGCCATGGCAGGTGGTAAATCGGCTAAATATGATGCAAAAGGGGCCAGGGAAATAAGTGCTGAAGCAGTAGCCGCTGCTAATCCTGATGTAATTATCGCAACAGATTTCGGATTCGATAAGATGGGTGGTGTTGAAAAATTCAAAACAATTCCTGGCGTAGCGTTGACCAATGCAGCGAAGAATAACCGCATAGTAAGATTTGAAGAACATGATCTGGTTTATTTCGG
>JBGAQE010000096.1:0-18185 GCA_044220885.1 Chitinophagaceae bacterium | reverse complement strand
GACCAGGAACTGGAATCACTTATAAACGCTCCTAACAATGAGATCTATTTGTTTAGTGTTGATGGAGTGACCGCGGGATTTGCAGAGTTCGTGAAAGAAGAAAAGTTTACTGAAATTATGTACTTCGGACTGCTACCCGATTTTGTTGGAAAAGGCTGGGGCCATTATTTCCTGCAAATAGTTATTCAACAAGCCTGGAGCTACCAACCAGAATGGATTCAACTTAATACCTGCAGCCTTGATCATCCAAATGCACTTAGTGTTTATCAGAAAGCTGGATTCAACATTGTAAAGACGGAAATTCAACAACGTAAAAAAAGTGTGCCGGGGAACAAATTTAACTCCCCCCTCTCTGGCAAGGCCTGCTGTTCTACTTAACGCCCCGAACTCTTATTCCAGCCGATACTTGATTGCCCGTTTGTGATTACTATATAGGGCGCCGGAACCACTATTGAATAGCGCAAAGCCTGTTGCAATACCCCTTCTTCCAATACTACTTCTGATGCCTTACATTCTACAATCATCCATGGCTGATGATGGGTATCGTATACCAATATGTCAAACCGCTTTTTCAGTTCCCCTAATTGAATCTCCTTTTCCACAGCTATAAAGCTGGCAGCAGGATATTTTCACACCCCGCAGTAGATATTGGAGAAATGTGCTGCCGCACCCATTCTTCTGGAGTAAGACGTACCCATAAGCGACGCAGTTCATCAAAAATGAGGTCCTTCCCCGCGTCTTTTTTTAGCCTGAAATCATGTTCTGGATATACAATGTGAATCATTAGCACGAAATAACTAAATTTATGGGTTTAAAAACCTGGTAAATATGAAAACCAAAGACGAAATAGTGCAGAACTGGCTTCCCCGCTATACAGGTGAGAAACTGGAAAACTTCGGTAAATACATTCTGCTGACCAACTTCAGTATTATGTGAAACTGTTCGCCGAATGGCATGAAGTGCCTGTAGTAGGACAAGACCGCCCCATGCAATGTGCCACTTACGGAGAAATCAGTATCATCAACTTCGGTATGGGTAGTCCTACTGCCGCTACCGTCATGGATCTCCTCACTGCCATCCAACCCAAAGCTGTATTGTTTTTGGGTAAATGCGGCGGACTCAAGAAAAGAAATAATATCGGCGACCTGATACTGCCTATCGCAGCAATTAGAGGGGAAGGTACCTCAAACGACTATTTCCCTCCGGAAGTTCCGGCGCTGCCAGCCTTCGCTTTACAAAAAGCCGTTTCCCTGACCATTCGTGATAGTGGCATCGACTATTGGACCGGCACCGTGTATACCACCAACCGCAGGGTTTGGGAGCATGACGAAGCCTTTAAGGAATACCTCCAGAAAGTAAGGGCCTATGCCATAGACATGGAAACAGCCACCATATTCTCAGTGGGATTCTATAACAAGATTCCAACCGGCGCCTTATTATTAGTTAGTGATCAACCCATGATTCCTGAAGGAGTAAAAACGGAAGAAAGCGACAAGAAAGTTACCGGTGAATATGTAGAACGTCATATCCGCATGGGTATCGATTCTTTGAAGCAGTTGATTAATGATGGGTTGACGGTGAGGCATCTGAGATTTTAGTAAATTCAAAAGTGAAAAGTAAAAAGGAACTCCGATTATTTAAAAGTGATCGTAAATTGCAAATCCAAATCTTATTTTGACTTTTGACTTTAAACGCTTTTGACTTTTGACTTTTGACTTTTGACTTTTGACTTTTGACTTTTGACTTTTGACTTCCCCCTCATGCACCTCCTCCACATCTCCAACCTCCAAATCGCTTTTGAAACAGAGCTTGGGAATTCTGTGGCAGTGCAGGACAGTTCGTTTACTGTAGACCGTGGTGAGGTTGTGGCCATTGTTGGTGAATCCGGTTCGGGAAAGTCTGTTACCTCATTATCTATACTTCAACTTCTTCCTGCAAAAACAGTACGGTATCCTAAAGGATCCATCTTATTTTCTACTGATGGAGAGGATGCCATTAATATTCTGGATTTGAAAGAAGATGAACTGAGAAATATCAGAGGTAGCCAGATTTCCATGATCTTCCTGGAACCTATGACCTCACTGAATCCGGTTTTTACTTGCGGGGAACAGGTAATAGAAGCAATACTTCAACACACATCCGTATCAAAAGCAATTGCCCGTGAGCAAACACTTGACTTATTCCGGAAAGTGAAATTGCCAGACCCCGAATCCATTTTCAAAAGATATCCGCATCAATTAAGCGGTGGACAAAAGCAGCGGGTAATGATAGCCATGGCGATGAGTTGCAAACCCGATTTGCTGATCTGCGACGAACCCACAACTGCCCTTGATGTAACGGTTCAGCAAACCATACTTGAATTACTGAAAGAGTTACAGCAGACTCATAATATGGGTATCATTTTCATCACCCACGACCTTGGTGTAGTAGCTCAGATAGCAGACAGGGCCATAGTGATGTACAAAGGGGCTATTGTTGATCAGGGACCAGTAAAACAACTCTTTACAAATCCAGGTCACCCTTACACTAAAGCATTATTAGCATGCCGGCCAGCGCTTCATCCAAAGGGCCATCAATTGCCGGTTGTCAGCGACTTCTTAGATGAGAACGGGAAAGAGAAAATCTGACATTTTCCACATCAGAAAAGGAACCAACCACACTACCTATTCTTTAGAAAAAATGAACCCTTACTACAGATACAGGACTTATCAGATACATTTTGCTGTCAGTAAAAATCTTTTAGGAAAGACAACAAAGGTCTTAAAAGCTGTGGATGGTATAACCTTCGATGTTTTGACTGGTGAAACACTGGGTTTGGTAGGTGAAAGTGGCTGCGGGAAAACAACTCTTGGAAGAGCATTGCTGGGTTTGATTCCCGCCACTTCAGGAAAAATCCTTTATCAGGGAAGGGATTTGACATCCATCAATAAAAATGACTGGAAACGGTTACGGAAGGATGTGCAGATTATTTTCCAGGACCCCTACTCGTCTTTAAATCCGCCTGACTATTGGTGAAGCAATAGCTGAACCATTAAAAGTGCATGGACTGGAGTCATCTTCTTCAAACAGAAAGGAAAAGGTGGTGGCATTGCTTGAAAAAGTTGGCCTGTCTTCGTCTCATTTCCAGCGATACCCTCACGAGTTCAGCGGAGGCCAGCGTCAGCGTATTGTTATTGCAAGGGCATTAGCACTTGAACCATCCTTTGTGGTCTGTGACGAGTCCGTATCGGCCTTAGACGTAAGTGTACAGGCGCAGGTATTGAATCTCTTAAACGACCTCAAGAAAGAGTTCGGGTTTACGGTGGTTTTCATATCACACGACCTGTCGGTGGTAAAGTACATAAGCGACAGAATACTCGTCATGAACAAAGGGCAATTGGAAGAGATAGGGGAAGCTTCCAGTATATACAGCCGGCCTCAAAAGGCGTATACCCAGAAACTATTGGCCGCGCTTCCAAAAATCAGCTTCTGATTTTCAGGTACATAGATTAGGGGCCCTGTTTGCCTGCTTCCATTCACCTGTTATCAACAGGGTAATATTAAATTTCCGTTTTCTCCTTTTTCAGCTTACCTTTGCCCGCTTGAAAAACGCCTTTACATGATAGCAAATCGGGTGCCGTAAGACCTGGTTTGTATCGGAACTCCAAAGCCCGATAAGTCCTCGTCCCGCACTATTTGTTCATCATGTGGCTACATTAAAAAATATATCGCTACATGAAGTTATCCCAGTTTCGCTTCGACCTGCCCCTCAACTTAATTGCACAGCATCCTACCAAGAAAAGGGAAGATTCACGTTTGATGGTGGTTCATCGTCATACCGGCCAGATTGAAAACAAGCATTTCCGTGATGTGCTGGATTATTTTGACGATAAGGATGTGTTTGCAGTAAACAACACCAAGGTATTCCCTGCCCGTATGTATGGCCGCAAGGAAAAGACCGGTGCAAAAATTGAAGTGTTCCTGTTACGTGAATTGAATAAGCCCAACCGTCTTTGGGATGTAATCGTTGATCCCGCAAGAAAGATACGTGTCGGCAATAAACTTTACTTCGGAGAAACTGATGAGTTGGTAGCAGAGGTTATCGATAACACTACCAGCCGTGGCCGTACTATCCGTTTCTTTGGGATGGCACTGATGACGAATTCCGTCAGATGCTGGAAATATTAGGTGAAACTCCTCTTCCAAAATATATCAAGTGTAAGCCAGAAGCAGAAGATAAGGAAAGATATCAGACCGTTTATGCTAAGCATGAAGGAGCTGTGGCAGCTCCAACTGCTGGTTTGCATTTCAGTATAGAATTAATCAAGCGTCTTGAGATAAAAGGTATCCGCTTTGCAGAAGTAACACTTCACACCGGATTGGGAACTTTCCGTCCAATTGAAGTAGAAGATCTCAGCAAACACAAGATGGACGCTGAATACTACAAGATAGATGAAACTGCTTGTGCCATTGTAAACAAGGCTATCAAGGGTAATCATCGTATCTGCTCAGTAGGTACTACCACCATGAGAGCTATTGAGACTTCTTGCCATGGAAAATTGTTGAAACCTTCCCTGAAGGATGGACCAATACATTCATCCACCGCATATAATTTTACTAATGTTGATTCCATTGATCCACCAACTTCCATTTACCAAAAACAAGTTTACTTATTATGGTTTGCGCCTTTGCGGGTTATGACCTGTCAATGGAAGCTTACAAAAAAGCGATAAAGGATAAGTGCAGATTCTTTAGTTATGGAGATGCGATGTTGGTAGTTATATGAAAGCTTAAGTAACTACCTGATAAAAAAAAGGCCCTGTAGATGATACAGAGATAGCTTTTCTATTTAACTAAGAAGGTAGTTTTGTTCCTGGTGGAAGAAAAATAAAGTTCATTACCTTTTGATTTGCAAAATCAACAAGTGTACCATTGTCAAAAAACCATAGGGAGAGTGCCCTTTCGCTTAACAATCCAATTACATTCACCCTATTCTGATTATCCCATAATTCACAATAAATAACCGGCATGTGTTTCCTTAATAATTTTACAGCCCCTTTCAAGGCAAAGAATTCATAATTCTCAACATCTATTTTTATTGCTGTAATCTTAACGCCTGGTTCATTCAATTGCGGAACATCATCAATTTTAATAAGTGGAACATCATAAGTTGCCCCCTTATCTTCAGCACTAGCTACTTTGCTTAATCCATGCAATCGTACATTCGCTTCTTCCTTTAACCATCTGGATTGTACCATACCCATCCCCTGGCTATACCTCATTTAGTGTAACATTACTCAGAGAATAATGATTCTTTAACCGCTTAAAAACCTTGATATTCTCAGTTATAGGCTCAAATGAAACTATTTTTGACTGGGGGAATTTCTTCGCCATCATGAAATGCTCATCCACCAATATTTCTCCAATATCAAGTTGTTCCAACATGAGAACCAATTTGATGAAGTAAAGGGCCTCTTCAATCAAACCGATCTTTAACCTATTATAGGTGAAAATAGAAAATATATAGAGGTAGTTCTCAAAACCGAGTAATTTTTGAAGTGTTCTTTTTAAGAAATTTTCAATTGATTGAAGCATAGTAAAGCTGAATTTATAATTGGAATTTTATCTGTTATCAGAATTATTTTTTTTTGGTTTCCATATCTTCAGAAAATGTCTTTGGAGTATGAACAAACTCCTCTCTAATCTACATTCTCTTGAATATATTTTACTTACAATTGAAAACAACAATACTGGAACCTGTATAAATTAGCGGCAATGAACGTAAATTATAATAGGAAGACGGAATAGATAATAAAAAGGCGGAAAAGAACAATCCACTTGCAATGGGCCAGGCTGGATTTGCTGGAATAATCCAGGAATTCGGCGTAAGATAATCTATACAACTAATGATCAAAGCAAGGCCAAAAAGGATAATATAATAAGAACGTGGAAGCATCAGGTTGATAAAAAGCTTATTCCAATAATGCTTATTCTTATCTTTCCAATTAGATTCATTGAAGAAAAGTCTTAGATGTATTATTTGAGATTCAAGCCATCTTGTTCTTTGTTTTTCAAACACAGCACGACTCGATACCTTTTCATCAAGCACAACTGCATCATCAATAAATTCAATTACATACCCAGCTTTAGAGACTTCAAAATCAACTTCTCTGTCGCAGGCTGGATTTCCTAGTATACCAGGCTTATCATAAATCTCTTTCAGTTTCCAAAATTCAAAGGCCATACCAGAACCGATAGTGATGGAAGAAAAGCCCATGGCTCTCATACCTCTCCTGAACAAGTGATTATTTACTTCTTCGCTTATACCATCTAAGAGAGCCGATGAGGTATTGGTATTTTTTGCAGACCGGTGAATCTGGACAGCTTTAAATCCTTTATGGAAAGCGGCATTGATTTGTTCCAAACAACCATCCATCATAACATTGTCGGCATCCAGTATCAAAGCAATTTCAAATTCGGTAGCCGGAATATGGTTCAGTAATTTATTAAGTGAACGGGCTTTACTGCTTTTTTCAAAAGATACTTCCAGTACATTAACTGGTAAGTCTCTTAATTTTCTGATGGTTTCAGGTTGTAATGAATCTGCCACCAAAAACACTTCAAACTTATCTTTTGGGTAATTATGCTGCTTAGCCTTAATGGCGAATTAATAATAATTGCATCCTCTTTATAGGTTGGGATAAGGACGGCTATTCTTTTTTTTTTCTATTGGGGAATAACGGGTAGGCGGTACCAGCCGGCCGAGAACTGCGATAAGAAGAGGTAAAAAGCGCTAATCAGCAGATAAATAAAGATAATCCAGCAAAAAATTTGGACAAGAGTCAAAATCATAAATATATAACGCTGAACGTTTTAAATTATTATTGGCGCGAAAGTAATAAACAAAACCGGGGAATGAAAGCCATATCGGTCAGGAAATAAAAAAAGCACAGGCTTTTGACCTGTGCTTCAGTATCTGATGTGTGTATATTATCTTTTGCCGATATTTCCAGCGAGTCCAAATCCAAAGTAGAAATGATAGTTACCATACTCAGTCATGGGAACCCTGTACTGGGCATTTACAAGCAAATATGCTTCATCGAAGAGATTGATCTGCATGCCTGCGCCTACTGGAATGAAAGTGGAAAAGTAACTTTTATATTTAGCTACCCCTAAACCGGCTTGCAGGTAAGGATTGATGAATGATTTGTTAGAAATCATTTTACCTCTTATGGAAACATCTCCCTCAAGTAAAAGGAAATCGCGGCCAAATGAAGGCTTATTTGGAACTGGATAGTCCACAAAAGAACCAGCCAAAGTTGTGCTGAAATCGAAATTGCGGGTCATCCCTTTAATATAGCTCAAAGCCAGGCCTGGAGCCATATTTTTCACCTTTCCAAACTGTTGATTCTTGAAAACGGTACCCAGACTGTTAGCCCTGACATTGGCTGCACTGGCAAAATCATTGAAAATAAAACTTACCGCGAAAGTAGGCTTCTGGATGTATTCATCGTTTTGACTGAAAGCCAGGGTACTGTAAAATACCAATGCCAGCAAGGCACCTGTAATTTTCTTCATAAACGAGCAATTTTGGTGATTCCTAACAAAAATAACGGCTACTGCTTAAATGGTAAAATTATTTATTCACTTTATCGGTTTGGAGGGAAGCCGGCTTCTTTTTACCCAGATATTCCACTTTGACCCTCGTCAATCCCTTACCTGTGTAAGAGAGGGAACTCGCCGCGGCCCTGCTCAAATCTATCAATCTTTTGTTTTTGAGGTGCATCCTGTCGGTAATTCGCAGTATTACAGACCTTTTATTACTCAAATTGGTCACTTTTACCCAACAATTCAAAGGCAGCGTATTACTTGCAGTCAGCTTTTCTGGGTAAACACTTCCCATTTGAAGTGAGTCTGCCTTCAAACTTATTATCATAAAAACTGGCAATGCCATATTGGATCAGGGGAATTTTAGTGCTTTTTGCCGCAGAAACAGTATCTGTAACTGCAGTTTGGGCCCAAACAGGACTCATCCCAAAAAAGACTATTACACAGGCAATCACAGTTTTTCATAGCACAAATTTATTGGATGGATTTATCGGCAAAGTAACGCTCTTTTAAAAGCTTGTCCTCACCATAAATATCTTCATAAAACCTAAGCTTCCTCCTTGTCCTGCACAGGTAAAATACCGGATAAAGAGAGGCATCCTGCTTCTGACCTGTAAATAATGTTTTTCTTTCCGGTGCATCCAAACCCTTAATGAATCTGCAGGAGCATAAGATGCTGTTGCATCCATGGTCTTGCGGTTCATACTGTCGATATTCAACAGGTAATGCGCCAATTTCTGCCATTCCTGTACCCTCACACAACCATGACTCAACGACCGCATTGCATTCTTGAAAAGGTATCGTTGGTTAGTATCGTGCAGATACACACTATACTTATTACTGAAATTGAATTTCAGGATTCCTAAGGCATTTGCATCGCCACTTCCCTGCACTACCTTATAGGAATCCCTTTTGTATATCTGTTCCAATCCACTTTATAGGGATCCACTTCATTCCCTTTATTGTCGACCTAAAGAATAGCCATGCTTATTGAAATATTCCGGGTTTTTCTTAACTCAGCAACACCTCTTTTACAATAATACTGGTTGGTATAGTCCACTGCGGATAGGTGATCATATCCGTTATACGGCTACTCAAAAGAGGAGTACGCGTATCTGGTTTGCCCTTCACCCTGAAAGGAAAACAAGTGAATCGCTATCCCAAACCTGCATGTAAAACGATGGAATATTACCTCCAGATAAATCTTTCAGGAAGACTATCGGGCAGCAGCTTATAGCGATCCCATGAGGGCAATAGTCTTGAATTGTTCCCATGAAGTATTGTTAAGTGCGTTAGCCGTATTCACATTAATCTTACCTGTCACTTTCAATCCTTTCGACTTCTGATAGTTCCTGATAACATTCCTGAAGGTGGCGGTATCTATTGGATCAGTTGGAGAACTCAGCAAAGCTATCTTCATATAACCTTTTCTGTACCTGTGCATGTACAATGCAACAGAGTCTTTATTGGGATAAATGACATAGGTAAATCGCTGGAAATTTTTTATTGAATCAGGGAAAAATTCAGTCCCAGTTTTAATGAATCATAAGCAGCATGACGAGGTTCTAATTCATGAAAAACAGAACTAAGGCTGGCCTCCACCTGTCACTTGTCTTTAATAATCCCTGATAGAATTCCTTACCTAATAAACTATCTGTTCGTAAAGTAACGCTGTCGTATTTTAATCTGCCTTGTTTAAGATGTTTCCAAATTAAGAGAAAGGCATCTGTATACATAAGATCCATTGCTGCCCAAACGGAAGCATTCATTTTTGTAATGGAATCTGTTAACAGCATTGAACGCATTCCATGCAATGCCCTGTTATGATAATCTGAAGGAAAGAGTCCCGAATCGCTTACAGTTCTCAATAAATGTCAATAACGAATCTGCCAGGGGAAGAAATGCGGCTTCACGGCTCCAAATGGGTTTGTATTCATTTTTGAGATACAGGGAGTCTGCCATCGTATCCATTTTCGGGAGAATGGTATCGTTAAGTTTGCCCTGGTTCTCAATGGCAAATTTTAATGTCTGAGTGATATTACGGGTAATATGAACATCGATCTTCTCTGGTTCAGGAACAATATCGGCTTCTCCGGGAGATGACTTCACTTCGGGTTGCAGGCAGAAAAAACAGCCAGTGAAAAAGCAGCAATAAATAGATAAGGTCTGAGCATCATGTTCATAAGCAACTTACAGTTATTGAGAAAGTTAGTATCTTGAAATAAGGAGATGGCTTTCCCAAAAACTTAGTTGCAATGATATACAAAATACCTCACCAGTCCTATACCTTCGCCCTGCTGGCCGCTCTTTTTTTTGCCTACAAAACAGGTTATACCCAGAAGCCGGATACCAGTAAATATGGGGTGGCAGTTACCAAAGATCTGAGGTATTACAAGAAATGCGTTCAGGCAGATAGCAATAAGCTGATGAAGGAACTATCAACCCTAATTCCAGGTATCGTATATGATCTGAGATACGCTTCAAAGAACAATTTTACCGGGAAGGCACTATACCCCAAAAACACATATAACACCTTTCTGAGGGCACCTGCTGCGCAGGCCCTTTCCAAGGTTCAGGCAGAACTCAATAAACTTCAGCTCGGTATCAAAGTTTTTGATGCTTACCGCCCCTATTCTGTTACTGTCGGTTTCTGGGAACTTATAAAAGATGAAAGGTATGTTGCCCACCCTGCGAAAGCCAGTGGTCATAATCGAGGTTTAGCCATTGATTGTACACTGATCGATCTTCGGACCGGCAAAGAGTTAGATATGGGTACCGGCTTCGACAATTTCACGGATACAGCTCATCAGACTTTTACCAACCTTCCACCAGCAATACTTGCCAACAGGAAATTATTCAGGGATGTGATGACTAAGTATGGTTTTCGGGTATTCGACACCGAATGGTGGCATTATTTCTGGGTGAATGACAGGGAGTATGAGGCGCTGGATATACCAGGTGAAATTTGAAAATGAGATGATTTGAAAATTTGAGAATTTAACAGCCAATACATTAACCGCAGAGACGTGGAGACGCGGATTCCTCTGCGCCTCCGCGTCTCTGAGGTTAAAATTTACTCAATAGGAATTTTCAAATTAAGTAGAAGCAATCAAAACTCAGGTTCAAACTTATAACCTATAACTTAATACGTATTACTAAAGACGTATAACTTAAAACGTATAACTTCCTCACCGTATCACCAACACCTCATTCACCGCATCCAGATTGATGGGGCCATAAATATGAGGGAATGTATCTTCATTTGTAGTTGACCAGTCGTAGATATATTGGCTGGTTAATTTATCGGTATCGATAACCAGTTTCACGAGATTCTCTTTTCCCTGGAAATACCTGTCTAAAACGCCGGCTACTTGTTTTCCAGGCTGCAATGAATATATCCTTCCTCTTTGAGGGAAGCTGCTTCATAAAATCCGTTTTGTTGTGCCTCTTTCCAGGCTTCTGCTGTTGTTACATGATAAATGATCGGCATCGTTATTTTTTTAAGGGTTCCATATCCTGGAGATGCGTTGCTCCAGCATTAATAAATCGGCCAGTACCATTGCGGTAATGGCCTCGAGTACTACCGGTACTCTAAGTGCTATACAAAGGTCATGACGACCTTTTACTGAAAATGGGCCTACTTCATTCGTCTCCCAATTCCAGGTTTCCTGTTCTCTTGGAGTGGAAGAAGTGGGCTTTATGGCAATACGGAAAACCATTTCATTTCCGTTGGTTATTCCACCAACTATTCCGCCTGCATGATTCGTTTTTGTTTTTCCTTCTGCATCAACAATGGCATCGTTGTGTTGCAAGCCATACATGGATGCTGCTGCGAATCCTGTTCCAAACTCAATTCCTCTAACAGCAGGAATGGCAAAAGCGGCATGGCTTATCAAAGATTCTACCGAATCGAAAAAGGGCTCGCCTAATCCAACGGGTAATCCATTCACCCGGCATTCAACAATACCTCTCACTGAATCTTTTTCATCAATGGCTTTCTGCAATCCTTTTTCCAGATCCTTTTCACCACCTATTTCAAGGATAGTTGAAACAACTTTTATCTCATTCAATAGTTTCTTTGCAATTACTCCAGCAGCTACAAGGCAAACTGTCAACCTTCCACTGAAATGTCCTCCTCCCCTGTAATCTTCTTGTCCCCCATATTTCTTATGTGCCACAAAATCGGCATGTCCCGGACGAGGAACCGCCCTTAATTTCTCATAGTCACCACTTCTTGTATTATTATTTTCAAAAATGATGGTGAGAGGGGCTCCTGTTGTTTTACCGTTGAAGAGGCCACTTTTAAAAATAGGGAGATCCGTTTCCTGACGGGGTGTGGTTCCTTTTTGAACACCTCCCTTTCTTCTTTCAATATCACTCAGAAAGTCATCTACCGATAATGGCAATCCCGCAGGTATTCCATCAATGTTAATACCCACCGACTCGCCATGCGATTCTCCGAAAATATGCACCCTGAAAAGGCGGCCAAATGCGTTCATATACTGATAGAAGATGAAGTTAAATATAAGATGAATATTGTTCTGAAGGAGCGTTTGTTATTACTTAATTACGGCTCCTAATGTTTTCAAGTGTTCATAAAAATCAGGGTACGACTTATTGATGGCTTCTGCATCTTCAATAACTACTTCCCCTTCTGCTTTTAAAGCAGCAACAGCGCAGGCCATAGCAATGCGGTGATCGTGTCGGGAGTGGACTTTTGCACTTTTAACATTAACGCCACCATGAACAATCATCAGGTCGTCTTGCAAATCAATTTTAACTCCCAGTTTCCCAAACTCTTCCTGCAATGTCAGGGCCCGGTTACTTTCCTTATGTGTCAATCTGCTTGTCCCTTCAATCACAGTTTTCCCCTCACAAAAACTGGCCAAAGCCACAAGAGGCGGGAAAAGATCGGGACATTCCGTTGCATTAAAATGAAAGGCACGCAAAGGCATTGGTCTTAATTCAATTTCTTCAGGGCGGATGGAAATACCAGCACCGGAATCAATCAATGCTTGCAAAATGGCTTTATCGGCCTGGGTAGATTGAACATCCAAACCTTCAACAGTTATAGGTCCTGCAATTACTCCAGCTACCAACAAAAATGCAGCTCCGCTCCAATCCCCTTCTACAGTGTAATGATGCGTATAAGGCTGAACCTTTAAATCTGATGGTGCAAAATAGAATGTTTCGTAATTATGGTTCTCTGGCACTTTAAGATCGAATTGCTTCATTACTGCAAGTGTCAAATCTATATAAGGCTTACTCTTCAGGTTTTTTACTTTTATTGAAACCCCTGATGCATCAGAAGCTGCATAAGCCAGTAACATACCAGTAAGAAATTGTGAACTCAATGAACCATCAATTTCTATATCTGCTGGTTTTATTGGTCCCTGGATATTCAATGGTAATTTCCCTTTATTACTTTCCACTTTAACTCCTAAAGATGGTAATATCTCATCAAAGAAATCCATGGGTCTTGTCACCAGACTCCCTGCTCCCTCTATACTGATTGCTTTTTCACTAAGGGCAACAAGAGGTGTAAACATCCGAATACTCAAACCGGATTCGCCACAATTAATGGAATTATCAGTTGGCATTACTCCATTGCTCTGAATCACCAATTCATTCTCTCTATAACTTGTTACAGCCCCAAGACGTTGTATAATATCAAGGGCTGCTTTATCATCATTGCTATGTCCAGGGTTCTTGATCACAGATGTTCCCTTTGCTACCAGTGCGGCTGCGCAGGCTCTTTGCATCGAGCTTTTCGATGCGGCAGCCATGATATTTCCTGATAACTTAGAAGGTTGTATGCTTACAATCATAAATGGGAAACGTAATGAATTCTTACAATTTTTCGATGATCTCTTTTAATTGCGCCAAAGGAATTTTTCTGATTACTCCTTTGCCGATTTTATCTAACAACACATAGTTCATTTCACCTTGTACTTTCTTTTTATCCTTCAGCAGAATCTCGAAAGCTTTTTTCTTATTGAAGGTGGCATAGGTAGGAAGATTATATCTCTCAAGGGTATTCACCACCCTGCTTGTATCTTTAAACCCGGTGAATATTTCTGAGATATGGCAGGCGTAAGTCATTCCAATGGAAACAGCCTGACCATGACTTAATTCATACATATTCTCTATAGCATGTGCAAGAGTATGTCCGAAGTTCAAAAGTTTCCTGTCGCCTTTTTCAAACTCATCCTGTTGCACCACTTTTGTTTTTATCAAAGCATTTTCCTGAACCAGTTTGCAGATTTCTTTTTTCTTTGACTGATAGAATTTCAGGTTTCTTTTTTCCAGATCCCTGAACATCCCTGCATCTTTTATGCAAGCATGCTTGATGATTTCAGCAAAACCGTTTTCCCATTCAGATTGAGGTAAACTATTCAGGAAAACCATATCATGTAATAGAAAAGCAGGCTGGCGGATAATTCCTACCATATTTTTATAAACACCTACATCAATTCCATTCTTACCGCCAATGGAAGCATCAACCAATGCCAGCAATGTTGTTGGAATAAATCCAAAACGAATACCCCTCATATAGATAGAAGCGATATATCCCGTAAGGTCGGTGATGACTCCTCCTCCTACTCCAACCAGTGTGCTGCTTCGGTCGGCCCCCATATTGATCAGTTGTTCCACAACTGTATCAACAGTGGCTTGAACTTTAAATTCCTCTCCGGGTTTCAGAACAATAGTATTCCAGTTCTTAAATCTTTTTGTGTGTGCACTGAAAATATTTTCATCTGTTATGAGGAAAGTATTATTGCGGGGAGTGATTTCCTGAAGATGAGCTATCCCATTCGCAAAATAGTAGTCCACTGTTGCGGATGAGAATTTGAATTTCTTACCAGACCGGGTTGTAGTTTGATTTTGCATGAAGTAAGATATGGAATGCTTTAGTTTGAAAATCCCGTTCATATCGATGTTATGAACGGGATTTTCAAAAAAGATAAAGCGATTATGAATTCATGATCGTATTCTGATGGTTGATACTTTCCATATGAACGGCATCAAAATAACGGGTGATGAATTCACGGCTCAGTTTCATCTTCTCACCCTGAGCATAGGCTCTTTCCAAAATCTCATTCCAACGATTTGTTTGGAGTATGGTGATATTATTATCTTTTTTGTATTGACCGATTTTTTCAGCAATCTTCATTCTTTGTCCGATTATCTGCATCAGCTCATCATCAAGATGATTGATTTGCTGACGTAGTTTCTCGAGCGCTGCATGGTACTCTTCAGAGTTTACATCTTCTGCTCTCCAAATAATACTGCTGATCATTTCTCCCAGACGTTCTGGAGTCACTTGTTGTTTCGCATCACTCCAGGCATTATCCGGATCGATATGGCTCTCAAGCATCAGTCCATCGAAATCGAGGTCTATTGCTTTTTGGGCAACATCCATCAGAATATCCCTGCGACCGCAGATATGTGAAGGGTCGTTGATGATCTTCATTTCCGGATTACGACGTTTCATTTCGATAGCCAGATGCCACATGGGGGCATTGCGATATTCAGTATTTCCGTAAGAAGAGAATCCACGATGAATTAAACCGATTTGTTTTACACCGGCACGGGCAACGCGTTCTACAGCACCAGACCATAGTTCCAGATCTGGATTGATCGGGTTCTTGATAAGTACAGGAACGTCCACACCGCGAAGGGCATCAGCTACTTCCTGAACACTAAATGGGTTCACGGTAGTGCGGGCACCGATCCATAACATATTCACATCGAAAGTAAGGGCATCTTCCACCTGCTTACCAGTAGCTACTTCAACTGTAGTTGGCAATCCTGTTAAACGCTGAGCATGTTGCAACCAGGGCAAGCCCTTGGCGCCAACACCTTCAAACATTCCGGGTTTAGTACGTGGTTTCCATATTCCAGCACGGAGTACATCCACCTTACCTGTATTAGCCAATCTTTGTGCTGTTTCCACTACCTGAGCTTCTGTTTCCGCACTGCAAGGCCCACTGATGATCAGTGGTTTTTTATTCCATGCTTTCTGTGTTACTTCTTTCATGTTTACTGTTTCGGTTGCGTTCATGTGAATGAGAATTTGAAAATTTGCGATTAAAGAATTTGAAAATTTGGGAATTTGAAAATTTGAAAATGCCAATTACATTGTCAATCTCTAAAAATTCAAGCTCCCATTATTTTAATAAAAAATTACTTGCTCTTTAACTAAGGAATGCTGCCACTTATTTTCAAATTCTCAAATTATCAAATTATCAAATTATCGTGAGTTCGCATCATTCATCCTAATCCTTCTCCCCTTATATTTCTTACCATCAATAGCTGTAATCATTTGTTGCGCAGCGCGACGGTCTATTTCGATCCAGCTGTTCATTTCCTTCATATCAATACGGCCAAGAACTTCTTTCTTAAGATCGCTCATGTCGAGGATGAACTGGAGGAAGCTGGCTTTATAGAAACCATCTTTTGTTCCAAGGTTAACGAACAGACGCATCTGATCGCCACCACCAGCAAACTCACGGCCACTGGTATCTCTTCTGCGACTTTGGTCGCGACCACCGATTGGTGTTCTTTCCCTGAAATCAGTTCTTTCGCCTCTTTCTCCTCTTTCACCTCTTGCCCTTTCTCTTACGTTTAGATCTTCGGCATTTTCGTAGTATTTCAGGAAGCGATCGAATTCAAGGGAAGCCACACGTTTCAACACTTCTTCCTTGCTAACATCTGCGAATTTCTCCGCTAACATTGGAAGATATGTTTCGTAGTCGCCATGGTTGATATCCAACTGCAACAACTTATCCATAAAGAAAAAGAACTGCTTACGGCAAACATCCTTACCGGTTGGTATTTCCAGCTTGTTGAAAGGCGCCTGAACGATCCTTTCGATAGCTCTTATCTTACCAATTTCACGGCTGTGCACAATGCTCATACAGATACCTGTTAAGCCTGCGCGACCTGTACGACCACTTCTGTGTGTATACACTTCGATATCATCAGGCAACTCGAAATTGATTACATGGGTGATACCCGATACATCAATTCCTCTTGCTGCAACGTCTGTCGCTATCAATAACTGCAGGGTCTTATCCCTGAACTCACCCATCACCTTATCGCGTTGTTGCTGGTTAAGGTCACCGTGCAAAGCATCGATATCATAACCATCACGGGTAAGCTTATCTGCTATTTCCTGTGCATCTACCTTGGTTCTTGTGAAAATCAAACCATAGATACCCGGGTTAAAGTCGATAAGACGTTTCAGTGTTTCGTAACGGTGTTGTGAATTGGTTACGAAATACTGATGGTCGATGTTCTTGTTGGCCGTATTTAATTTACCAACAGTAACTTCAAATGGCTGGTTCATGTACTTCTTGCTCACCCTTTTTATTTCAGGTGGCATGGTAGCACTGAATAACCATGTTGCATTTCTTTTTGGGGTATTCTGGAGGATATGTTCAATATCGTCCTGGAATCCCATGTTCAGCATTTCATCCGCTTCATCCAATACCACGTATTCAATCTGCTCAAGGTTGATAGCTTTACGTTCAATAAGGTCAATCAAACGACCGGGAGTAGCCACTACAATCTGAACACCTCTTTTCAGTTCCCTGATCTGTTGTCCTACTGAAGCACCGCCATAAACCGCCACAACGTGCATACCTGGCATGTATTTCTTAAAGAGCTCTATCTCATTCACTATCTGCATACACAGTTCACGGGTGGGACAAACCACCAATGCCTGAGGATATTTTTTAGCAGCGTCTGTAAGTTGCAGTAAAGGCAACCCAAAGGCAGCTGTTTTACCGGTTCCTGTTTGAGCAAGCCCTACGAGGTCTTTAGTACCTCCTAATAATACAGGAATAGCTTTTTCCTGTATTGTTGTTGGGTTCTGGAAGCCTAAGTCACTGGTAGCCTTTACCAGTTTCTCATCCAATCCCAACTCTTCAAAAGTCATCATATATTAAAAAAATTTGCCGCAAAGGTACTTTAAAAGGGGCGGTTAGCCTAATAATACCAGTCGGGAGTCTTGAGTCGGGAGTCGGGAGTTAGGAGTCCGGAAGTCGGAAAGTCCGGAAGACCGGAAGTGTCGACTAATGGTAAAACCCTGCATATCATATGTCAAAAAACTACACTATATCTAAACAATCAAAAAATCTATCATTATCATGTAAAATCTCCAGAATAATAGCAATTCAGGCTTCCAATTGAAATCTACCAGCTCACAACTCTTTCTGACTTCGGTCTTTCGGTCTTCCGGTCTTCCGGACTTCCGGACTTTCCTACTACTTTATGATCCTCTTTATCTTATTCGCATTCTCCATCAATTCCCACAAATAGTCATAATTCTCCTTTTCGAGGCAGGCCTTGAATTTCCGTAACTGGCTGATATGTTCGTTCAGTACGTCGAGCACGTTTTCGCGGTTTTGCATGAAAATGGGGGCCCACATGGCGGGATTACTCTTTGCCAATCGCACTGTACTTTCAAAACCACCCCCTGCCAGTTCAAAAATGGCGTCTTCTTCCTTTTCCTTCTCTAAAACGGTATTTGCCAGGGCGAAGGAGGTTATATGGGATATATGGCTCACGTATGCTGCGTGCATATCGTGCGC
>JBGAQE010000095.1:0-20853 GCA_044220885.1 Chitinophagaceae bacterium | reverse complement strand
ACATCTCTCAATATTGTGGCAACAGCCCGTCGCGGTGCCAGTGGTTGGGAATTAGTAACGGAAGCCAAACAAGGTCATTCATCGGGGGTGTTTGCTGGAGGTGGATATGGTGCTATTTACGAAGCTGCGCGTATTATTAACAGTTTTCGGGAGACATTGGGTAACCAACAATTCCTCACTTTTAACCCTGGAATGTTTATTGGCGGATCTGAGGTAAATTATCAAAAATCGGCTCAAAAAGGCGAAATTTCAGGCAAAACCAACATTATTTCGCCAAAAACCGTCGTAATTGGCGATTTACGATTTATCACAGAATCGCAAAAAGACTCTGCCCGGGAAACTATGAAACAAATCGTTTCTCAGAATTTACCGGGCACGAAAGCATCGATATCTTTTAGTGATGGTATTCCTTCAATGCCTCCAACTGAAGGCAATCAGGCTTTGGTAAAAGTTGTTAGCGATATCAGTGAATCGATGGGAGCAGGGCCGGTTTTGCCGGGTAATCCCGGTTCAAGAGGCGCCGGTGATATCTCTTATATCGCAAAATATCTGGACTGTCTTGATGGATTAGGTGCTTCAGGAAGAGGAGCCCATGCTCCTGGTGAAACAATCAATACAAAAGAATACCAGACTTTAATCGGAAGAACGGCTTTATTACTGTACCGCTTATCGAGATGACATCTTACCCCCAAGATGGCATCTTGGGGGTAAGATGCCATCTCCCCCCAACAGTACTGTTGGGGTAAAAAACAACCAAAATACCCCAAAATGTCCCGCTTTTTCCTCATTTTCTCCCTTTTTTGCCTCTTTTCCTGCAAAAACAGCCAAAATATGCCACAGTCAATTCACCCCATTCGCCTTAAACCAGGACAAGATTTGAAGCAGGAAATTGACAAATATGTAAAGTCTAATAATATTGAAGCTGGCTATATTATTACTTGTGTCGGCAGCCTCACCAACTACAACCTCCGCTTCGCCAACCAACCCGATGGATCAAAAGATTCGGGCCACTTCGAAATTGTAAGCCTCACCGGCACTGTAAGTATTAATGGAAGCCACATCCATATGAGCATCAGCGACAGCACAGGTAAAACTATCGGCGGTCATCTGCTCGACAGCAATCTTATTTATACAACCGCTGAAATAGTAATCGGTGAAAGCAAAGACCACATCTTCACCCGCGAAAAAGATGGAACTACTCCCTGGGAAGAATTACAAATAAAAAAGAACGAGAAATAAATTATCAAAAGCTCTCACTTATTGCCAGCTAATTTATAGTTGTATTTGTATTTTGCCTTAGGCCTTCAGCTTTAGGCTTTCAGCGGTTTTGCTTTTCCATTTGTATGATATTCAGTTCCTATACTGACAACAATCACCCCCCTTCTTGACGTACTGCAACAGATTTTAGACAAATCGTTTATACCTCTGTAGTCTAAAAAAATCAAGAAATAATATGGCAAAAATTACAAAATCCGCCAAATACGTTTACTTCTTTGGTGGCGGTAAAGCCGACGGCAACGAGTCTATGAAAAACCTCCTCGGCGGTAAAGGCGCAAACCTGGCAGAAATGGCCGGACATCCAAAACTCCGTTTACCTGTTCCCCCTGGTTTCACGGTAACTACAGAAGTATGTACTTATTATTATGATAACAAGAAGAAATATCCGAAAGTCCTCGAAAGCCAGGTGAAAGAATCCATGGCTAAGATGGAGAAGATCATGGGTAAGAAATTCGGAAGTGTTACAGATCCATTATTGGTTTCCGTTCGTTCCGGTGCCCGTCGTTCTATGCCAGGAATGATGGAAACGGTTTTGAACGTAGGTCTTAATGAAGAAACAATCAAGGGTTTGATCGCACAATCTGGAGATGCCCGATTCGCATACGATGCTTACCGTCGACTGATCATGATGTATGCCGATGTGGTTATGGAAAAAGCCTCCGGTATTGAACCAAAAGGTGGAAAAGGCATTCGTAAAGTACTTGATGAAAAACTGGAAGAAATCAAACACAAACAAGGCTATACAAGTGATACCGATCTTACTGTTGAAGAACTGAAAGATCTGGTAAAAGATTATAAAGCCAGTGTGAAAAAAATATTAGGCACTCCATTCCCCGATGATCCATGGGAACAACTATGGGGTGGTGTTGGTGCTGTTTTCAGCAGCTGGAACGGTAAGCGTGCCATTGAATATCGTCGCATTGAAAGAATTCCTGACGAGTGGGGTACTGCCGTAAACGTTCAGGCCATGGTATTCGGTAATATGGGTAATGATAGCGCCACAGGTGTTGCCTTTACACGTAATCCAGGCAATGGCGAAAATAAATTCTACGGAGAATATCTGGTGAATGCACAAGGAGAAGACGTGGTTGCTGGTATTCGTACTCCTGGTCCAATCAACGACTATTCAAAGAACGCTCAGAGTGAAACTATGATCACTCTTCAAAAGTTGATGCCTAAGTCTTACAAAGAATTGGATGCTATCCAGCAAAAACTGGAAAAACATTATAAGGACATGCAGGATATCGAGTTTACCATAGAAAAAGGCAAACTATTCATGTTACAATGCCGCGTAGGTAAACGTAATGGTGTGGCCGCTGTTCGTATGGCTACAGAAATGTTTGCTTCTAAGATGATTGATGCAAAAACTGCTATCCAACGTGTAGGACCAAACCAATTGGTGGAACTATTACTCCCAATGCTTGATCCAAAAGTGGAGTTGGTTACAAAACCAATCGCCAAAGGATTACCAGCTGGACCTGGTGGTGCAAAGGGTCGTGTTGTATTCACTTCTCTCGAAGCGGTTGAATGGGCACACAAAGGTGAAAAAGTAATTCTTGTAAGAGAGGAAACATCTCCTGAAGATGTTGATGGTATGCATAAATCACAGGCGATCCTTACTACAAAAGGCGGTATGACTTCACACGCAGCTCTTGTTGCTCGTGGTTGGGGTAAATGCTGTATAGTAGGTTGCGGTGATATCGAAATTCATCAGGAATCAAAAACATTCCGCGCTAAAGACGGAACTGTAATTAAAGAAGGAGACTGGTTAAGTCTTAACGGTACCAAAGGATTGGTTTATGAAGGAAGTATGCAGTTGACAGATATCGACCTTAGTAAGAATCAGTCTTATAAGAACCTGATGAAACTGGTTGATAAGATTAAGGTAATGGGTGTTCGTACCAATGCTGATACTCCAAAAGATGCTGCGCAAGCCTTGGCATTCGGTGCAGAAGGTATCGGTCTTTTCCGTACAGAGCATATGTTCTATGGAGAAGGAAGCGATCGTCCATTGTTCTTATTACGCAAGATGATCATGAGTAAAACAGAACCTGAAAGGCGTACAGCTTTGAACGAACTGTTTGAATTCGTGAAGAAAGATATTAAAGCAACCATGGAAGTGATGAACGGATTCCCTGTTACTATCCGTCTTCTTGATCCACCACTTCATGAATTTGTTCCTCACGATTCTGAAAAACTCCATGAATTAAGCAAAGCGCTTGGCATAAGCATGAGCGTATTGCGCAGAAGGGTATTGGCTTTACACGAAAACAACCCGATGCTCGGTCACCGTGGGGTGCGCTTAGGCGTTAGCTATCCAGAAATTACCGAAATGCAGGTAAGAGCTATTCTTGAAGGAGCTGCAGAATTAGTGAAGAAAGGTAAGAAAGCATTCCCTGAAATTATGATACCTGTTACCTGCTCTGTAACCGAGTTGGTACATCAGAAGAAAATTGTGGATAGGGTATATGCTGAAACTTGTGCCAAACTGGGTGTTAAGAAAATCGATTACTTATATGGTACAATGATAGAAATTCCAAGAGCCGCACTTAAGGCTGAACAAATGGCAACCGTTGCCGACTTCTTCAGCTTCGGTACCAATGACCTCACACAGATGAGCTTCGGCTTCAGTCGTGATGATATTGGTGGTTTCTTACCAAACTATCTTGATCAGAAACTATTACACGATGATCCTTTCCAAACTATCGACCAGGATGGTGTTGGAGAACTCGTGAAATTCGGTACAGAACGTGGCCGCAAAACAAAACCAAAACTGAAAGTGGGAATTTGCGGCGAACATGGAGGCGATCCCGACAGCGTAAAATTCTTCCAAAAAGTTGGAATGAACTATGTAAGCTGCTCACCGTTCCGCGTACCTATCGCAAGACTTGCAGCTGCACAAGCGGCAATTGATTATGGCAAGAAAAAGTAGCAAATTCTGATTAGTGCGTTTAGTAGGGAGAAAATGATTAATAATCGTTTTCTCCTTTTTTTTAGTTAACCGGGAAGGCGGGAAGGATTTTTTTGAGATGTCATCTCGGGAGATGACATCTGCTGAGTGTTTTCCCGTTTTTTTAGATGTTTACCTCATCTTTTACAACTTCAATACCACGAAACCTATGTAATCTATCTTCTCCTTGATTATTTTGCTCGCTATGTGTTTCTATGTTCTATGTCTCTATGTGGTTCGGCTGTTTATATGAAAACATTTTTACCGCAGAGACGCGGAGACGCAGGGAATCACCCTCTGCGTCTCCGTCTCTGCGGTAAAAAAATAAAAACTAACCTCCTACTACTCTCTTCATCCTAACTAACAACCCCTCTCCATTCAATAACTCCAACTTTCCATTCACAATCCTGAATCGATTCACTTTTGAAAGAGCCCTATTGAAAGAAATCAGCATTATTATCTGGACAAGCCATCATTGTGCCGGCCATTTGCGAAAAATGAAAGACCACTATTATCAGATAATTAAACGAGCCCATTATTCTATTGCATCCATCAGTTCCTGATACACGGTTTTGTGCCATATCAAAATTAAGAGTTGGCATTTTCCTCCATTCCAGCATTATCTTTGGACCGCTTAGATATTCCATCTCCCACTCACCATTCAATGCAAAAGATGAGTTCAATAATACCGTTACCCCTTTGTATGTTTTTCCGTTAACAGTTGCTATTGCGTAATATTGATATACCCTATCGCTCATTCCATCATTACAATACCTTGGCTCTATTCTTATATCAAGTACATTGTTGCCTGAACTTGCCTTAACTGTCCATCCACCATTCTCAAAAACAGGTTTTGTTGCAGCAGTGGTTATTGGATCGCTTTCGATTGAAGTAAAATTGAAATCCTTTTCAAAATCAAGTTCCAGGCTCCAGGAGGGTTCGTTGCCCATTGCAATCACATCAATCCCCTTCTGCTTCTTATTCATCCAAGCACTGTTTGTGGTAGCAACTGATTTTTTAAGAAGAATATATTTTGATGCCAGACTACCTTTAATCGGCTTGCCGTTTATGTCCAATTTTTTTAATTGCGAGTTTGAAAATTGATAACTTCCTTTTTGCGTTTCATTTTCATACAGCGTAACAATATTCTGCTTCATTTGCCATCTGATTGAGGCTATAGAAACCTTGTCTTCTTTCCCGAGATATTTCTCCTGAATCATTCCGGTTTTATTGGCATTTAACTCAATATAGGTTTCTATTCCATTACAATCGGCGCAAGGTATAATGCCGTAAAATGTTCCTGCTGGAATAACCGTTACCTGTGCATTCAAAGCAACTCCAAAAAGGGCAAATACAACCAATAGATTAATTGATTTCATAGCATAATTTTTTATCAGGTATATGATGCAAAACAAGCTTAGATTACATAGCATTTCCTTCGTATCTAAAAGTTATTGAAAATATTCGTTCGACTATTGACTATAATCAATAATTCTTTTTGATAATGAATGTTTAACAACCAAAACCAATCACCATGGTATCAGCAGCTAATTATTCCCATTTCGATTTTATATATGGCCTTTATATGCACCCGGATATTAATTCGTATCTGCTTTACGAACCAATGGATACGGCCGATTTCCAACCAATATTTGAACAGTTATTAGCAAGAAAATCTGTCTTTGTTTATTCGGTCGACAATCAACCAGTAGGTATGTTTAAACTACTTCCCTTTACACACCGTTCTTCTCATGTGGTATATCTTGGCGGGGTTGCGATTGATAGCGTTCATGCGGGAAAAGGATTTGGAGTAAAAATGATGGAAGCTATAATCGATTATTGCAGGCAAAAAGGATTTTTAAGAATCGAACTCAGTGTGGCTGTTACCAATGAAAAGGCTATCCACGTTTATGAGAAAGCCGGATTCATTAAAGAAGGCATACTTCGAAAGTATACCCATCTGAAAAAAGAAGATATATTCGTTGATGAAGCGCTTTACTCTTACTTGATAGAATAATTTTTTGTAGCTATTCAGATTTCATTACCGGCGAACGCATCGATACCCCGTTTTCATTCACTGCTTCAATACAGAAATAATAGGGTTGGTCCTTATCCATTGCTTTGAAATAATACTCATTGGCATTATGCACCATTATTGAAGTGTACAATTTATCAGGAGCAATTCCGCAATAAATATTGTATGCCCAGGCATTATTCACCGGACTCCATTTCAACCAGGCACTTCTTTTATCTTTCTCGCCCCTTAAAACAAAAAACTGCTTCACTTTATCGGGCGCTGTTCCTGCGCCTTTACCAAATACCCTGAATCCACTTATAGCGAATTTCCCCGTTGGCATATGAATATTCTCCAGCTTCAAATATCTCGTACGTACAGGTTTTGATAGTTCTATATAATCATGTGGTACATCTGTTTTATTCTGACTCTTATCTACAAGTACTGTCCAGTTCTTTCCATCGTTAGACTGATAGATTTTATATTGGTGATAAGTATGTTTCATCTTTCCCAAAAAAGAAGAATCAACATCCTGGTCGGCATAATTTAACTGGATAGCATTAACAGTACTAATTGCACCGAGATCGGTTTGTATCCACTCCCCTTTATTTCCCGTTACAGCGCTCCAATATGTCTTGATATTTTCATCCACCGCATTATTTGGTTGATAGCCTCCTAATATTGATGATACCTGAACAGGCTTATTATAATTTAGCAACATCCATCCTGTAAATCCGGCACCTCCAATTCCTGATGGAGTATAATTTGCATAAGATTCTTTTGTTGGAAGATAATGCGGATAATCACCAAATGCCGTATTGCAATAGAGAATACCGTCCTTATCAAAGCCTGATGGCCACAAACCCAACAAGCGTTCAAAATTGTTTTTTACATTCACAACTATCGTGGAAACATGCCAGAGATTATTCCATTTATCTGAAAATGTACTTCCATGTCCTGCCCCTCTTGCATAACCTCCGGGTTTAAAGCTAAAGGGATTATGAATCTGTTCTGTAAAGGGACCGAGAGGATTATCGCTAACGGCAACACCATCGGCATATCCACTGAATTCTGTTCCCGGGGCACCATATTGCAGATAGTATTTTCCATTATGCTTATTCACCCAGGCTCCTTCCATAAAAGGATCCAAAAAGGTATTGTCATTATATTCTCCAAAGCGATGCCATCCCCATTTTTCTGGTTGAAGATGTAACAGTTCTTTCTTCTCTCCAATAGGCTTGAATGTTTTCCTGTTTATTTCCTGTCCATACAGCGGGTACAAATTACTACTGCCCCAATAACAATAAAGCTTCCCATCATCATCCAGAAAAAATCCCGGATCCCAGGCGCCCACTACAAAAGAATCTACCGCTTCCTTCCATTCATCAACCCTAGGATTGGTACTCATCCAAATTGGAAAGTTCTTTTGATAGGTGGACCCTATCACAAGCAATGTATCTCCTAATACAAAAACAGCCGGAGCACAGAGTTCGTCATATACTTTATTATATGGCTTAAGAAAAGTCGAGGAACGAATTTCCAATTGTTTAAATCACTGCTCCACCAATAACCCCATTGGTTTGTAGAGAACAGATAATAATCCCCTTTAAAATAAGTTATCACCGGATCAGCTGTAGCCCTATATCTTCCCCGCTCAGAAAAATTAGGTATCGGTGTATACCCATAATCCAGGTTCATCGGATTACAATATGTTTTTGGAGTTTGCGCACTGACACTTGAATAAACACAAAGTATCAAGAAGAAAGAAAGTACAAATTTCATATGACTACATTTCGTATGGCTAAAGTTATAGAAATGCAAAATGCCGAAAACCTTTTCAGGCATCCGGCATTTTGCATCTAGCATTTAGCATCAAGCATTAAGCAACCCTAGAACTCTGCGCTCTTCGGTGTCCTCGGAAACGCTATTACGTCGCGGATATTCGTCATTCCTGTTACAAACAATACCATTCTCTCGAACCCAAGTCCAAAGCCAGCATGTGGTACTGTTCCAAACCTGCGTGTATCTAAATACCACCACATCTCTTCTGTAGGAATATGCATCTCTTTCATTCTTTGCTCCAGTTTATCAAGGCGCTCTTCCCTTTGTGATCCACCAACGATCTCTCCAATACCTGGTGCTAATATATCCATTGCCGCTACTGTTTTTCCATCATCATTCTGACGCATGTAAAACGCCTTGATGTCTTTTGGATAATTATTCAGTATTACCGGTTTCTTGAAATGCTTTTCTACGAGATAACGTTCATGCTCACTCTGCAAATCCATTCCCCATCCTGTAATCGGATATTGGAATTTCTTTTTCTTATTATGATTGCTTTCTCTTAGAATATCGATTGCTTCAGTATAAGTAAGCCTTTGGAAATCGTTATTCAATACAAACCCAGTTTCTCAATCAAGCCCATTTCACTTCTCTTATCCTGTGGAAGTTGTTTCTCTTCTTCCGCTAAACGTTGTGCTAAAAACTCCAGGTCTTCCCTGTTGTTTTCCATCGCATACTTAATCAGATACTTGATGAACTCTTCTGCCAAATTCATATTGTCTTCCAGATCACAGAATGCCATTTCAGGTTCTATCATCCAGAACTCAGCAAGGTGACGGGCGGTATTTGAATTCTCTGCACGGAAGGTTGGACCAAATGTATAAATCTCACCAAACGCAGTGCGCCTAACTCTCCTTCCAATTGACCACTAACTGTCAAGTTAGTTGCTCTTCCAAAAAAGTCTTCTTTGAAATTTACAGTGCCATCTTCATTTCTTGGTGTTTCATCGAATGGAAGAGTGGATACCTTAAACATTTCTCCGGCACCTTCAGCATCGCTTGCTGTGATGATTGGAGTATGCATATAAACGAACCCTTTTTCATTGAAGAACTTATGGATAGCAAATGCTAAACTATGACGCACCCTGAATACAGATCCGAATGTGCTTGTTCTGAATCGGAGATGGGCTATTTCACGAAGAAACTCAAGACTATGTTTCTTTGGTTGAAGAGGATACTTTTCAGCATCACTATCACCCAATATCTCTAATGTGGTAGCTTTTATTTCCAGCTTTTGTCCTTTGCCTAAAGAAGGAATAACTATCCCAGTTACTTTTATTGATGCAGAAGTGGTGATACGTTTCAACTCAGCTTCGTCGAACTTACCAAGCTCTAACAATATCTGAACATTCGAGTTAGTAGATCCATCATTAAGGGCTACAAACTGATTGTTACGGAAAGTGCGCACCCATCCCATAACTGTAACTTCCTGCTGTTGGGGTTCCCACTGCAGCAATTCTTTGATTTTTACTCTTTTGTTGAACATATCCTTCGTATTTCGGTGGGCAAAGATACCATAAAGCGGGTTTTTTGATAGAAGTTTTACCTCTTAGCCATAGCATCAAGCACTCAACATCCAGCATTTAGCATTTGTCCCTGCTTTTCCGCATTTTATAACCCTTTTTTACCCATATCGTAAGCTACCGCTTCTTTGGATTTGGTACTTTTGCGCAGCTTGTCTAACCCGAAACTCCATATAGCATTAGTAGGTAATCCGAATAGCGGCAAAAGCTCCTTGTTCAATGAATTAACCGGGTTACATCAGCATGTCGGTAACTTTCCGGGAGTAACAGTTGACAAGAAAGTCGGTGTAACCGAAATCTCTTCAAAACTTAAGGCAACTATCATTGATCTTCCTGGCTCGTACAGTTTATACCCCCGCAGGGAGGATGAATGGGTTTCTTACAGGGTGATGATGGAACAGGAGAAAGACCTGAAAGTAGATATGGTGATCATGGTAGCCGATGCCAGCAATCTAAAAAGAAACCTTCTTTTTGTTTCCCAAATCATAGACTTAAAACTTCCTGTAGTTGTTGCCCTGACAATGGTTGACCTGGCTCGCCAAAAAGGAATTGAGATAGATGTATCTGCCCTGGCAAGAGAACTGGGAGTTCCAGTAATTCCAATAAATCCAAGGAAAGGCAAGGGGGTAGGACCGTTGAAGAAAGCCATTGAACATACTGCGGAAGAATATTATCAGGCACCTGTTCGTGATTTTATCAATAATCAGGGATTGGCGGAAAAAGCGGTTAATGGTATAAAGGGCCTTTATCCGGAAATGAGTGATTATAAAGCCATCCATTACCTGATTAACCACGAGTCTTTTCATATTGACCCGGTTACTCAGGATAAGATAGAGGCAATAGAGCAAGACAATCAGTTCAATCACACCCGGGTTCAGGCGGAAGAGATATTACAGCGTTACCAGCGGATTGGCTCAATTATGAAACAAACGGTTTCAGAGCCCCATCCAATGCAGAAGAAACTATTCACAGATAAGCTCGATAACCTGCTTTTACACCGAAAATGGGGCTATTTGATACTATTATCGGTCCTTTTTCTGCTTTTTCAGAGTGTTTTCTGGTTGGCGGAATATCCGATGCATTTCATAGAATGGGCTTTTGCTGAAAGCAGTAACTGGTTTAATTCATGTCTTCCCGCCGGATGGGCCACCGACCTGTTTTTGAACGGAATTTTGGCCGGATTGAGCGGAATTTTGGTGTTGTGCCCCAAATTATGATACTTTTTGGCCTGATTACGATTTTGGAGGATACAGGGTATATGGCCAGAATCAGCTTTTTGAGCGATAAGCTGATGCGCAAAGTGGGACTGAATGGAAAGAGCGTAATGCCCATGATCAGCGGCTTTGCCTGTGCGGTTCCGGCCATCATGAGCGCCGGGAATATTGAAAACCGTAAAGAACGGCTTCTAACAATATTGGTAACACCGTTGATGAGAGCTGTAGTGCCCGGTTACCGGTATACACCATATTAATCTCTCTAGTAATACCACAGAAGTTTTTCCTCGGATTCCTTAGCCAACGGGGCCTTGTGATGATGGCTCTCTATCTCTCGGGGTAGTTATGGCCCTGATTGTATCCTACGTTGCGAAATGGTTTATCAAAATCCAGGAGAAAAGCTTTTTTATTCTTGAATTGCCAACTTACCGATCTCCCAGATGGAATAATGTGGTGATGACGATGCTTAATAAGGCTAAGATCTTCGTATTTGATGCGGGTAAGATAATTATGCTTATAAGCTTGATTCTATGGGGATTAAGCACTTATGGTCCTCCTGAAAAAATGAGGGCTGTTGCTGAAAAATATGAACAGCTAATTATTAGCCAACCCGAACAAAAAGCGGAATTGACCCACCAGAAAAACGCGGAACTACTACAAAACTCTTTCGCTGGTATATTGGGTCAAAGCATTGAACCGGTTATTGAGCCGCTTGGCTTCGATTGGAAAATAGGAATAGCGCTTGTTACCTCGTTTGCCGCCCGGGAAGTTTTCGTTGGAACCATGGCTACTCTCTATAGTGTTGAGGGCGGTAACGATGCCGACCAATCTACACTTACCGAGAAAATGAATGCTGCCGTTAGAAGTGATGGCACCAAAATCTATAGCCTGGCTACCGGCCTCTCTCTTATGATTTTCTATGTTTTTGCCATGCAATGTATGAGTACTTTGGCTGTTGTTGGAAACCAAAACCTGGAAATGGCCTATCATACAATTAATTTATATGACCGGCCTGGCCTACATATTAAGCCTTATAGTGTATCAGGTTTTAAAGTAGTTTAGTCTCTTTCCTTACAACATTCCCAAAATTTTGCCGTTTTATTGGTAGTTAATCCTAAACCAATGAAAAAGCTTCTACTCATTTGCCTGTTGGCAAGCGCTTTTTTACAAGCCAGGCCCAATCTCAGTGGTACTACTACGCCGAAGAAATTCTACTTTGTAAAAAAGAGGTTCCTGTAAAAGCGTTTCGCGGTAAAAATTTCAGATACGAAATAGCTGTAAAAGCGCAACCTTCCGATACATTATCAAAAGTGCGCGTACATGGAATTAATGTAGGTAAAGGAAGAGAAGACTATCTCCATACCGACTTTAATCTTGAAACAAGAGTTGAACAAGACTGGACCATATATACTGTTGCCGGTACAGTTGACGAAAACGCATGGAAGCTCTGGTTTTTTACTGCTGTAAACGGAAATGGCGATTTCTATTTTGACGATATCAGTTTCTATATAGAATTAGAACCCGGTCAATGGAAGCAGCTTTATCTCCGTAACACTTCGTTCGAAACTCATGGAGCAGGAATATTTGATGGATTCTATGTAAGCAAGAGAAAGTCTTCTACGCTCACTACAAGGCCATCTGAGTCTGTGTTTAAGACAGGTCACCAATCACTGTATGTAGGCAGTCGCAATCAACAGCCCGCTTCTTTACTCACAACATCGCACTAATAACCCTTATACCATAAATAAAGAGAGGCTCTAAATGTAGAGCCTCTCTTTTTGTCCCTGTTAGTCTATAATCCGTCCGTAATTATTCAATACTTCTTTGTAAGCGTCTTCTTAACTCAGGATACACTTTACGCATAAGGTTGTTTAGCAAATCTCCCTTAGATAAATTGTTACCATAATTCCTGTTGTTTACCAACAACCAATCATCCTGGCTAAGCGCTCTCGAATCACCTGTATAGGTTGCATACGATTCAGACCAGCTTACTTCATCAGAAATAATACTATTGTCAATAGTTCTGCGACCAATGATATTGGTAATCCGATATTCTAAATCGGCCCTAACGGTTTGTGTTTGCTGAGTAACATTCAATGTTGCATATACCGTTTTATAAATGGCATGTCCGCTGGTATCCTTTCCATCCTGCACGCTTTTAGAAACCTGTCTTGAATATTGACTGGGTATGGAACGTAGTGGACTCATATTCCTCCAACGTATAGCCACTTCAATATCTGGTGTTATATTCTCACGTCGAACCTCTCTGTCTGTATAAAATCTTGCCGCCACATTACGCGCTGTTTTTCCGCCCAAATCCCTGACCAATGATTCCTGATAATCCTGCGGACGATATCTTGCATCAGGAAGCCCCATCCGGAATAAAAAATATTATCATCTTCAATTGGATTGATCACTACGTACAAGATGCTTTTCTCATATGTTTCGCGCATCATTTTTTCGGCATCTTTATATCCGAAAACATAATCACCACTTCTTTTGAAATAGTTATAGGCTTTCAGATAACTTTCCCTGCTATTATCAACAAGTGTTGCCTGGGCTCTATCATAAAAATCTGCTGCCGCATCCTGTTTGGTTTCTTCTATATCCCTTAGATAGTTTTAGGAGTAACAATTGAAAATGTACAAGCTGTTGCCTGCAGACTATTATAAATATTCTGAAGGGCATTTAGTTCAGACAACATCTTATCCCATTTGCCTTCGTCTCCTCCACTTTTATAAATAGCAATGGCTTCTTCATGCCTTTCGACCGCTTTAGGATATAATATCCTGAGATCGTCCTGCGCCTTTTGGTTACCGGGTTTCTTGTTCAGTTCGTTTATAGCTGCAAATAGCGGCTTATCTTCCGAATAAGAAGCTTGATATTTTTTGGTAGAGCGGCAAGAAACAATGGTTCCTGCTATCAACAACATTAATATTGTAAAAGTATGTCTCATCGTATAGCTCCTCCTTGTTTATATACGTACAAAAGCTGAACCGGGTGCTGTTATGGATTTTTAAGAAAAAAATCCGGAGAAAATAATTTGTTAAAGAATTGATCGATAGTTGATAATGCAAAAATAAAGTGGATAAGTTGGGTTGTATCATTTTTTTGTAAGACCTGGTTGTGCGCTACACAAGATGACATCCCGGTAAAAAACAACCCCAGAGACAAACTTTACTGTTTGTCTATCGTAAATGTACACAGGCATTCGTGTGTTTTATCCTACGAATCTTTATCTATACATACTTCTATTTCAAAACTAAAACACACCCAACTTTTCCAATTCATTTCTGAATTGTTCTGGTGACTGGAAATGTATAGTGGAAAAGCCAAGCTCTTTTGCAGGATGAAGGTTACGTAAGTTATCGTCTATATAAACAGCTTCAGATGGAACGATTGAGAATCGCTCAACAAGTGTTTTATAAATGGGTAAAAAAGGTTTTCTTGTTTTTTCTTCGCCAGAAACAACTCTTCCATCAAACCAGTGAAGGAAATTATATCTCACCAATGCAATATTGAACAAATCGGCTTGCCAATTGGTCAATGCATAAATTCTATAATTACCGGATTCTTTTAGTTGTTTAAATATTTCAACAGTCCCGTGTATCGGGCCTTGTAACATTTCTGTCCAGCGACCATAAAAATCGCGGATGGGTTTTTCCCATTCGGGGTGTTCGCTGATTAAAAGCTGAGTGGCTTCAACAATCGACCGACCCGCATCTTGTTCCTCATTCCAGTCGCTGGTGCAAATCTTTTCAAAAGAAGAAGTTTCTTTGTTCTTCTGATTCGAAATAATCCCGATATACATACATCGGATTCAGTCGAGTAATACCCTCCCAGGTCGAATACAATTGTTTTTATTGGCGTCATCTAACAAAAATACTATCCTGCGCCTATATCAATCAGCAATTGCTTCACTTTTTCTTCAATAAAATCTCTCACCTTATTGAATTCTGCTGGTTCCATATGTTTTGGATCTGGGATTTGCCAGTCAATGAATTTCTTTGCGGGCATCCAGGGACATGCATCCCCGCATCCCATTGTAACTACAGCATCGTAAGGCGCAAAGGTTTCAACCTCTTGTAATGACTTACTATCATGAACCGACAAATCGTACCCCAGCTCTTTCATTGCCGCAATGGCTTTGGGGTTTACAATACCACTTGGTTTACTGCCGGCACTATATGCTTCCACAGCATCTCCCCCATGAATCTTTGCAAAGGCTTGACTCATCTGGCTACGATTACTGTTTTCAATACATACAAATAACAGTTTCTTTTTATTCATTGTAGTTGATTTTCCATTAATAACACTTCTCCTTTCCATCATCACCGTGTCTTTCCATCGACCATTTAATACTGCTATCTTTTCCTCTATATCCAATGGTCCTAAATCCAGCTGATAAATGTGTCCTGATGCTATTATTATCAGAATGAATTACACTTAGCAAGCTCAATAACCAACCTTTTCCGTTTCTGCCACAAGAGATTGTAATAGCCGCTTACCAATTCCTTTTCCCCTATATGCTTCATGAATATATATGGTTACTTCTGCTACTCCACTATAACATTCCTTACAGATGCCCGGTTAAAGCCACCCATTAGATACTGTATCTACAGCTACTAATCGGCAGGTAGGCAGAAATTTATCGTGCTTTTGTGCATCGCCTTTGTTTCAAACCATGTCTATCCCCTGTTGATAAATGACCAGCACATCTGGAAGATGGCTGGTCAACAATGGAAATATTTCCATGCTTTATTCAATTTTTAAATAAACGAAGGCTTGAAACATTAACAGCATCCACTTCCTGGTTCACAACATCCTCTTGCGTCTTTGGCGGGTTTCTTAACGAGCTTGTAATGCTTGTAATACAGGTAGTTGATGCTTTTGTAATAAGCTATCTCTTCGGCTGTCAGATACTCTGCAAAATTTCATCTGGCAATACAATTTCTCCTTCTGTAAAGTAATATCAGCCTGCTTCTTTGATAATTCCAAGATATTCTTCTTTCTGAATAGCACCTGAAACACAACCTGCACATATAAAATCTCTCTCCATTGCAGGTAGCTCGCCTTGTAATACAATATCTGAAATTGAAAAATGACCTCCTGGTTTTAAGACTCTATATATTTCGCTGAATACTTTGTATTATTGGGCACAAGATTCAATACACAATTACTTACAATAACATCAGCAACGTTTGAAGTTATTGGCATACTTTCAATATCACCCTGACGAAATTCTACATTATTGAATCCGATCTTCTCAGAATTTTCTCTGGCCTTTGCAATCATGGCTTCAGTAAAATCAATTCCTATAACTCTTCACTTATGTCCAGTAAGTTTTCTCGCAATGAAGGCGTCGTTTCCGGCACCGCTTCCCAAATCAACAACCGTATCTCCTTCTTTTATTTGAGCAAATGCTGTTGGTAAACCACAACCTAAACCAAGATCGGCATCGGCTACATAGCCTTCGAGCTTACTGTAATCGTCAGACATTATTGTATAGAAATCATCGCTACAAGATCCCGTTGCTCCACAACAGGAACTTTGATTCTTTAATTTCGATTGTATAGCCATTTCGCTGTATTTCTCTTTTACTTTTTCTTTCAGAATATTATCCGTGTTCATAGTATTTGTTTTTAATGATTGATTTTATTTCCGTTTAGCAACATTTTGACTGCGCTTCTTTCATGCGACTGAATAAGAAATTGAAATCGCTGTTGAATTTTTCAAATGCTTTCCAGTTTATACAATAACAGCTTCCGGGACCATCAACTGTTCCGTTAATAAGTCCTGCAGATTTTAATTCTTTGAGATGTTGTGATACCGTTGACTGTGCAAGGGTAATGCCTCTACTAATTCACCACAAACACATTCATTCTTGTTAGCAAGAATTTTCATGATCACTATGCGGGCTGGGTGACTGAGTGCTTTTGCAAATAGTGCCAGGTCTTGTTCTTTAGGTGAGAACTCTTCTTTTTTATGTATTGCCATTAATCGTTTTTTTACGATGAATCAAGTCAAATAAAAAGACGAATCGCTCGTCTTGTATATTCTATATCGCAAATATTCGATAAAGGCCTAAACCGCCAAATTTTTTGCTTGTTTATCTTTTATGGGGAATAAGTGGTAGATTAGCGCAACAAAAAGCCCTCGTGGAAACGGAACCTCTAACGATTGCTTACCATATGAAAAAATAGTTATCTCTCGAATTTGTAGAGCCTCAGGGCTTATTCACTTGGCCTCTTTTGATTGCTTTTCTCGATTGCCTGCCATATTTTCTTGCTTTCATCCTTGCTGCTCTCTTATGATGTAAGTAGGCGCTTAGCTTACCGGTGAAAATCAACTTATTGTGAATTCTATTATCCCTAACAAAGATAATTAGTTACAAAACGTTGATATTTAGTGTATTCCGAATAACTTTGTAATTATGCCCAACAGGTTTTCCGATACGCTCTTTCAGCTAATTTATTCGCTCGAAAAATCAGAAAAAGACATTTCAAGCTATATAAAAGAAAGTTCAGCTAAAGAAGAGCTTAAAATCATACAACTTTTGATGTTTTAATAAGCTTCCCGACTACGACGAGGCGCTGGTCCAAAAAAACTGCGGTATAACCAAGACACAGCTCGCAAATCTTAAGACACATCTTTATAAACAATTGCTGGCAAGCTTACGGTTATTGAAGCTGGGCGAAAACGTAGATCTTCAGTTAGAAAGTGAGCATCTTGATGAAGCCAGAATACTTTACAACAAAGGATTAAAAATTCAGAGTCTTCGAATTTTAGAGAAAGCAAAAAGAACTGGCTCGCGCAAATCAAAAGATGAGACACCTGGTTCAAATTATTTCTCTCGAGAAAAAAATAAAACCCTCCATATCACAAGAAGCACCACAGAAAAAACAGAAGTGCTCGCTAACGAAGCACTAGCTATTAGTAGTCATATTGATCGGGTTACCCGGCTTTCAAATCTGGCTCTTCTGTTATACAGGTGGTATGTGTTGAATGGACATGCCAGGAATGCTGAAGACGAAAAAGATATCAAAGACTTTTTCAAGAATTATCTTCCCAAAGACATTAATGCTATTTCCGGATTTTATGAAAAGCTTTATTTGTATCAAAGCTATTGCTGGTATGCATTTATAAGGCAAGACTTCCTGATGTATTATCGTTACAGTCAGAAATGGATTGACTTGTATGATACCGATCCTCAGATGTTGGGGGTTGAAACAGGCCACTATGTTAAAGGGATGCATAATTTACTGAATGCGCATTTCGACCTTAGGAATTTTCAACTATTTGAAACTACGTTACAGCGTTTTGAAGCATTTGCAAAAACGCCTGAAGCAAATGCTCACGACAATTTCAGAACCCATACCTCTATATATATTAATAGCGCTAAGTTGAACCAGCATCTTATGAAAGGTACTTTCAAAGAAGGGTTGCAACTTATTCCTTCGGTTGAAGAGAAATTGAATAATTATGGGATGTATGTTGACCGGCATCGAATTCTTGTGTTGAACTACAAATTCGCGAGCCTGTATTTCGGAAGCGGTAAATATGAAGACGCTATAGATTATTTACAGAAAATTATAAACGGTCCTTTAGATCTTCGTATAGATCTTCAATGCTATGCCCGTTTATTACACTTGATGAGCCACTATGAGTTAGGGAACAGGGATTTGATGGAGCCGCTTACAAAATCTGTTTACAGGTTCATGGCAAAAATGAAAAACCTTACTGTGGTTGAAGAGGAAATATTCAAGTTCCTGAAATCCTCTTTAGGCATAAAAAGCGGACAACTGAAAACAGAATTGGAAAAACTGCTGCAGAAAATTAAACACCTTGAAAAAAGCAGGCATGAAACACGTGCTTTCGCTTATCTGGATATCATATCATGGGTGGAGGGAAAAGTATATAACAAGTCGATGGGAGAAATTATCTATAACAAATATCTCGAAAGCAGGAAACGTAACTATAAATAAAAAAGCCGGTCGTTTGACCGGCTTTCGCTTTGGTTGTTGTTTTCAGTAATTACAATTCTTTTACTTTCTTCTTGATTCCAAAACTTCTATTGATATTGAAACCGAGCGCGAATTCTCCTTTACCAAAATTGTAAGGGTTTCTTGTCAGCTGTTCAATATTTGTAGACATGGTAGTACTACTTGCGAACAGTTGGAAGATGTGACCACCGGTATCCCAATCATAACCAATAGAAACCAGGTTAGGATTATAGTTTACGATAGTTCCGTTCTTCATGATAACGAAATCATACATATTCAGCTGGCGGGCATATTCGAAAGTGATGGCTTTCTTATCACTAACCTTGTAACGTCCACCAACTCCCAGTGACCATACATTATTACTGTTGTTTACGCCATAAGGAACAACGTTGTTATGTACCAATGTAGGCATGAACTGGAGAGAGAGACTTTTCAGAGAACTTACGGGCAATCAATAACTGATGCATAAAGGAATAGCGGTTCCAAACCGGCTCACCAACAAGAGTAGCCGTTTTAGAAGAATTCACATTAGCTGTACTGATCCAGTCTACTGTAACTGGTATATTATATGTTCCTGTTTGTTGTCTTAGTAGTTTAAAGCGCATCCAGCCTTCAAAGTTTGAAGTACCTGCAGCGGCTAATCCTACGTTAAACCAACGATTGAAAGAATAGTCAAGTGCGATATATGTTTTAGCAATACCAGCATTCAGACCGAACATCTGAACCAGGTTTTGTGCACCAGCATCCTTATTCCACAATAATCCAAAGTGGTGGGTAATCATGAACTGAAGGTTTCCGGCTCCTGTTAACTCGACGCTTTGCATATTGATGATGCGGGTAGCTTTAAAAGTAGCTGCTGTAAAGTTTCTTTGCGGCGTAGCTGAATCTTCTTTATTGATTTCATCGTGCAAATCGCCCTGTGCCACAACTCTCAACAGCATGCAGCATCCGATAATGGTTAAGGCTATTATTTTTTTCATAACACCTGTTTTGTGTGAATTAGTTTAATTGGAATTTAATATTCGCTTTCAATGGAGTGAAATCGGCCAATTTTGGCTTTACAATTCCTGGGATTTCAATATTATAATCTTCTGCTTTTATTTTGAATTCGCATTCAAAAGTTGCAGTCTTTCCACTTACTGTTAATTTAACCGGAGATTTGAAATCTTTGGTTACACCATGCATGGTAACCTGACCTTCAGAAGTTAAATTGTAAACGCCATCCTTTGTAAGCATATCCTTTGTAAATCCAATCAACTTTCCTTTATAGGTTGCGTTAGGATATTTATCAGAATGGAGATAGTTTTCATTAAAGTGTTCTTCCAGTAAGGCGTTATTAAAGTGGAAGGTTTTCATTTGAACCAGAAAAGCAACATCAGCTGTTTCAACTCTCAATACACCAGTTCCTTCTTTAGTAGCTGCTGCATAATCTTTATGATCCTGGTCTTTGTTTGGATTGAAATAAACATATCCATCTCTTGTTTTGTATGTTTGGCCTTGTACCTGGAAGGTTATGGCCATCAATAACAATCCGGTGGCGAAAATTAATAGCTTTTTCATGTTGAATAATTTTATAAATGATTTAATTGTTTACTGTTATTGAGGCATTCCCTGATCTAACCAGGCCTGGAAAGTAGCGATAGTAGACAATGTTAAACTAACAGCTCCGCCTGGGTGACCAGTTGCACCACCGCTATTTACCATTGCGGTAAGTATGCTCTTGTCTGCAACAAATCCGGCATAATCAAGGTTTGGACCTGCACCACCGTGACAACTAGAACCCTTACAGCTTACGTTGTAAATAGGGAGGATGTTTGCTGTAAATGTGACATTTCCAGTAACAGGAGGTGGAATAAAGTCGTCTTTTGCGCCTTCGCTAATCCATCTTTTAATCAGGCTTTTTTCACCTGCTGTAAAATCTACAGTTCCTTCTGCAGGGTGTTTGCCTGTGCCATTTACCCATGCATCATATACCCCAACTCTTGCGAGAATTGCATCATAATAAATATTATTCAAATAAGAGAACTGTA
>JBGAQE010000094.1:0-19155 GCA_044220885.1 Chitinophagaceae bacterium | reverse complement strand
GTTGGGATATCTGAATATAGCCTTAGGCTTTAAGCTTTAGGCCTTAGGCGTAAGCCTTCAGCATTAAACATTAAGCCTCAAGCATATTGCTTGAGGCTTAATTCATTTTGGTAAAATAAATTCTTATGTATTCCAAGTTACCCTTTACGAAGATTGATTTCCGTTTGGATATCTGAATAAAGCTTTAAGCCTTCAGCCTTTAGCATTAAGCCTTCAGCCTTCAGCAAATCAATACTCATCTTCATTAAAGAAGAAATCATCCTGGCTTGGATAGTCGGGCCAGATGTCGTCGATGCCTTCATATATCTCTCCTTCGTCTTCCAGTTCCTGCAGGTTTTCGATTACTTCGATGGGAGCGCCACTACGGATAGAGTAGTCGATCAGCTCGTCCTTGGTAGCAGGCCAGGGAGCGTCTTCGAGATAGGAGGCTAATTCAAGTGTCCAGAACATAGTACCCTTTTAAATTTCCGCAAAAGTAACTTTCCTTAGGTAAATACCAAATCAATCTTTTAAAGACGGTATGAACATTTTTTGTAAAAAACCACCCCGCCTTCCAAACAAGGAACGGGAAGCCGGGGGTTTGTAGTATCTTGACCCCCTGTAAACAAGCCAATATGTTACAAGCCAGGAATATACAGAAGTACTACGACCAGCTCTGGGTGCTCAAAGGCGTTGATATGGAAGTAGCTAAAGGGGAGATTGTAAGTATTGTGGGGCCCTCAGGATCCGGGAAAAGCACCCTTTTGCATATACTTGGCACCCTCGATAAGCCCGCTGAAGGCGAACTGGTTTTGAATGGCAAGGCTATTTCCTTCAAAAACGACAAGCAATTAGCCGCCTTCCGAAACCGTAATATTGGCTTTGTGTTCCAGTTTCACCACCTTTTACCCGAGTTTTCAGCCCTGGAAAACATATGTATCCCGGGATGGATAGCGGGTTCACCCAAAAAAGAAGTTGAAAAACGAGCCCTTGAACTATTAAAGATGCTGGGACTCAGCAATAGGGCTGAAAACAAACCACAACAACTCTCCGGTGGCGAACAGCAACGTGTAGCCGTAGCGCGTGCCCTCATCAACCAACCCGCTATCGTCTTCGCCGACGAACCCACAGGTAACCTCGATAGCGCCCATGCCCGCGAACTCCACCAACTCTTCTTCGACCTCCGTAAAACAGTTTCGGAAGTCCAAACATTCCTGCAATGTGTACAACGAAGAACTCATGCCGCCATAAGCGGTAAGTTATATGATGGATGGGAGGATTGTGGGATAGTCGGGAGTCTGTAGTCTGTAGTCGGGAGTCAGGAGTCAGGAGTCAGGAGTCAGGAGTCAGGAGTCAGGAGTCAGGAGTCAGGAGTCAGGAGTCGGGAGTCAGGAGTCAGGAGTCAGGAGTCGAAAAATGGATTAGTAAGTTAGTAAAAAAATAAACATGGGCTCACTAAAAAAAATCCCAGCTAATCCCAGCCAATCCCAATAATCCCAGTCAATAATCCCAGTCAATAATCCCAGTCAAGAAGCATAGTCTCTATTGGCTGTTCATCCTGTAACTCCTTCCATCCTTTAAATCCTAGTCCAGACAACTTTGCTTCGCAGAAGCAAATCCTTGTACCAGTTAATAACCACCCCCCACCACCCAGTCATTCCTCCCTACAGCCTCCTTATCGATGGTTTAGTTTGCTGATGTATTCCAGATAATCCGGAGTACAGCAATCAGCTATCTAACCAGTCAATACTTTATTTATGAAAAGGAGTCTGCTATCATTACTAGTCTTTGTTTGCTTGTCCTCTCAGTCGCAGAATGTAGGTATCAATACCACTTCCCCCCAGGCCTCACTCGATGTATATGGGGATGTTATTTTCAGAAGCGCCGACCTGGTGGTTGCCGACGGCACTACATTAGCGATGGATGTAGCCAGTAATCGTTTCAGTTATTATAGGGTATCTGGTCCTACGGCTGATTTCACCATTTCCGGTATCTCAGCCGCTGTAGAAGGAAGACTGGTAACGCTCTTTAACAGAAGTGGATTTGAAATGACGCTGGTCAACCTAGATGCAGGTGCTACCAACGAAGACCGAATCATTACCGGTACCAACAGTGATCTTGTGATTGGTAATAAAGGTATCGTCAATCTGCAATATGATGGACTGGAGCAGAAATGGGTGGTACTGAGTAATAATAAATTCAATGGAGGAACTGTTAGCGGCGGCTGGGGGATTAAGCGGAAATAGTGGTACGAATAGCGCTACTAATTTCATTGGCACAAATGATGCGCAGCCATTTGTAATAAGGGGCAATAATAGTATTGTGGCATCTTTTTCCGGGGGCTTTCCAAATGTAAATCTGATTGGACAGAACTACCAGCGCACAGGTATCGGAATTATAGGCGCAGGAGATCCCACCCATACATTGGAAGTTGGCCTTGCTGATATTGCCGGAGGCAGTGTTGGTGTTCTTGGAATACGAGGCACCAATCATATGACCCATTTTAATTATGGTACAAACGAAGATGTATATATACGTGGAGGCAAAACCGGTAGTAGTATCATATTGAATGATGCACCGGGTTTGGGTAATGTTGGTATAGGTACTCCTTATATCCCCACATTTGCCAAATTGGAAATAAGGATAAACGATGAACAACGAGGGTGGGCAGTAGGGACGGCAACCTATAATCTTCACAGTTTCTTGGGAGGAGCAGGACGAACAACAAATAGTGAAGGAGCTTATATCGGTACCAGCGGTACTGTAACAGGTGGGGCTCCCGCTCCCCTGCATTTCTTCACCAATGCCCAGTGGGCCCAAATGACCATTCTGCCAAATGGTAATGTGGGTATCGGAACAACGAATCCCAGTTACAAGCTTTCTGTTAAAGGAAATATACGCAGTGAAGAACTGGTAGTGGAAACCGGATGGGCTGATTATGTTTTTGAAAGAAGTTATAACCTGAAGCCACTGCATGAAGTGGAAGCATTCATCCTTAAGAATAAACATTTGGAAGGAATACCTTCTGCAAAAGAAATTCAGGCTAACGGATTATCAGTTGGGGCTGTTCAAACAAGGATGATGGAGAAAATAGAAGAACTCACCCTTTATATCATTGAACTGAAAAAGGAAATCGATTCCCTGAAAAAACAATAACCTTATCCCATTTCAATTAATTACCATGTTAACCGTTTTTTCAAGAAAACACAGAATTGTTTTAGGGGTCCTTTTGTTTTTGTCCTTTATCAGTAATGCCCAGGTTCCATTCAATAAGGATTTGGAACTGTTGTTGAAGGGTAAGGATAAATACGAGGACGTTATGGCAATTGTGTCGAAGTATTATATGGACAGGAACTATGCTAATGATCCTGTATTATACAGGGAGTTTAAGAAATGGAGCCGATGGGCCTGGTGGGAGTCACTGCATCTCGATGAGAACGGGAAGTTCTTCAATAGTAACGCAAAGACGACTCAGACATTGATGAATATCCGAAACGGAGCTACTAATGGAATGAATAGCCCTATGTCAAATACTGGTGCCTGGTCATTCTTGGGTCCAAGCTTTATTAATAATGGTACTGCCAGAGTAGACAGAATTGCTTTTCATCCCACTAATCCTTCTATAATCTATGCGGGTACTCCAAACGGAGGGCTATGGAAAAGCACCGATGGCGGGGCAAACTGGTCGGCCCTTACCGGTTTTCTTCCAAATATTGGTGTTTCAGGAATTGTTATAGATGCTGACGACCCTAATATCATTTATGTTTTGTCGGGTGATGGAGACTCTAATGCAAACGGCTCATATGTTTATTCAAGGAAGTCTATAGGGCTACTGCGATCAACTGATGGTGGAATTACATGGCAGATATATTCATATATTATCAATAACCCGTCAGTGGACTACTATGGATTCAAGTTATACCAATCCCGGCATTTCAGTAATGTGATGTATGCATGTACTTCAAAAGGATTGTATCGAAGTACCAATAAAGGAGTCAATTGGCAAGTAGTTTCAAATACAAATAATATTACTATATATGATGTAGAGGAAGCTCCATTGGGCGGCGATATAACCAAGGTGTATGCTATTGGACAATATTCGTTTTTCATCTCTTCAAATTTCGGTGCCAGTTTTACATCCCCAAACCCAGCCATTATCCCGATTCCGAATAGTAGTTCAGACAGAGGGTCTATTGCAGTAAGTGCTCAATCTCCATCCACCGTATATATACATTTTGGAGGCACTTCTGGTAGCGGTACCGAAAAGAAATTATATCGTTCCACTAATTATGGTGTCAATTTCACATTGATTAATAATAACGCACCTGTTACTTCGGGTGATATGTGTGCTTTCGCAGTATCCCCTTCAGATGCCAGTAAATTGATTATTGCAAATATTGGCATCATTCGTTCCATTAATGGGGGACTTAATTTTACTGATACTTTAGGTGGTATGCATCCTGATTTTCATGACCTGCAATACAATCCTCTGAACAATTTCCTTTATGCTGGAACTGATGGAGGCGTGTATAGAAGTACTGACAATGGTACTACATGGGTGTATCTTAGTAACGGTTTGGCAGCTACGCAGTATTATCATATGACAGCTACTGCATTGGATAATAATATTGTTCTCGGGGGAACTCAGGATAATGGCTTTACTGGTAGAAAAAGTGGCGGACAGTTTGGGTTAGTGGCAGGCGGAGATGGTTTTTCAGGTCAGTTTTTCAATAATAGTGCAGACTCATTTATTTTATCAGTAAATGCTGGTGTATTTAAAGCGAAACTAGCAAGTGGTGCTGTTTTCCCACTATTAAATACTGCAGCAAACATGATCAATAACCAGTCATTCTTTTTCCCACATCTAGCCATTCATCCAACAGATAATAAGATTCTTTATGCTGGTTATATAGATGGATTAAGAAGGTCAATAGATGGAGGTGTTACATGGACGAATCTGGGCGGCTTCTGGCTCAGCAGGGTTTTCATTTGCTGGCGGTTTGGCTGTTAGTCCTAGTATACCCGATAAACTGTATATGGCTAATGGCTCGGTGCTACAGGTTAGTAATGACAAGGGCACAACATTTTCTGTTATTTCTGGCACTTCTGGCTGGCCTGCAAGCACCGGCTTAATAACAGATGTGGTTGCAAGGCCTAACGATGGCAACGAAGTGTGGGTGACATTCAGTGGTTTCTCAGGGCCAAGAGTACTGTATTCCTCGAATGGAGGTGCCAGCTGGGTTGATTTTTCAGGTTCTCTTCCAGCATTGCCTGTGTACTGTATTCAATATACATCAGGCGGGATGCTTATATAGGCACAGATGCCGGTGTGTATTATATAGCATTTACTATGAACGACTGGGTATTCTTCAGCAATGGATTACCGATGGTACCGGTTACTGATCTGTATTACAATGAAAGTTTGGGTACGCTAAAGGCAAGCACTTTTGGCCGCGGTATCTGGTGGGGCGATTCATATTCCCCTTGCCAACCTTTTGTAAGTCTTACAGGAAGTTCAAATGGCAGAAACTTTTATCAATCTTCTGGCACAATAGAAACCACACAACAGCTTCCACCTACGTTTGGGCCAGATAACACATATAGAGCTGGTCAGGTGATACGCATCAAACCCGGGTTTTCCTCTTTGAAAGGATCAAAGGTTAAAGCGGTCATTGGTCCTTGTGGGCAAGGGGTTGTAAACGCTGGCGGAGCTGTAATGACAAAAGCTGAAAAACTCTCCCTTCAATAAGTTTTAGTATCAATAAAATTAAATATGATGGATATAGTAAAATACTATTCAGAATTTAATTCTTTCTAAATTTATCGGATGAATGTAGCCAGTCCTTTTTTATTGGTTTTGCTTTTGTCGGTTGAGGGTATGGCGCAGCAATACAGTTTCTCCAACTATACCACCAGGAATGGGATGGTCAATAATGAAGTTCGTTGCATAGTGCAGGCCGGCAATGGCACTATGTATTTTGGTACTCCTACAGGAGTTAGCCAATACGATGGGGCCAGATTTACAAATTATAATTACAAAAACGGGTTCTCCCATTCACTAGTTATAGATATTAGAGGAAAACGGTGATATACTGTTCTTCCCTATTAGTAGATTTCATTACCGATTGCATAATGGTAAATTGAGTAAGGATTCTACCAATAAAAAAATAATTGTAAAGAATTTATATAAAAAACAAAATGGACAATGGTTGGCTTGCACCGATGATGGTATTTATGAGATGGAATAGGATGGGTTAACAAAGCTTCCGGTATATACCGAGAGCAAAGCCCTGCCATTGGTGAATTTCATTTCTGAATGGCAAGACAGCTTACTGGTGGTTGGAAGAGGAAATTTATCATTGGATGTATTTAATACAAGGACATGGACAAAAGTGGCCAGTAGCCAGGCATTGTTTGTGCGGTCTTTGTGTAATGACGCGGCCGGAAATATTTGGGTGGCCACTATAGATAATGGAGTGCAATTATTGGCGCCAAGCTCAATACAAGGTGACAGTGTTCATTTCCAGAAACTACCAAAAGAGTTTGATGAGTTTTCCCAAACAGAGTTTCGTTCAATTATAACGGATCAGAATGGCAGCTTGTGGATGGGTAGTGTAAGTAACGGTTTAATACACTATGATCCTCAAACAGGGGCTTTCCAACATATAACCACTACTAATGGTTTAGAGAGTAATACTATCTACAGTCTTTTTTGTGACAAGGAAAAAAATATCTGGATTGGAACAAATACTGGCGTCCAGAAGTTGACAGCAAATACTTTCCAGTTGTATTCATCAAGGCATGGGTTACCATCAGACCTTGTATTGGATATAGTAAAATCAAGCAAAGGGATCTTATTCGAAACCGGTTATTCGGGAATTGGAGTGATTGATAATGGAGCAGTTTATTCTTTTAAGGGATTAATGGGGAATAATACCTTTCTGGCAATCAGGGAGTATAAGAGCAGAATGTTTGGGATAACTACTCAGGAGCTTTGTGAGTTGAAATATGAATCAGGTAAGATGCATGTTGTCAAGAGAATTCCTACCCCTGAACCTGGAGTAGGTCTGGCTACTGTTAAAGACCAATTAGTAATTGCTTGTAAAAACGGCCTCTATCTTTTTGATAATAATGAATTGCTGCTTCTTACAAAAGAAAGAATAGATCAAACTACCTGCATCTATGGCAAAGATGATTTTATATGGCTGGGTAATTACCAGCATCAGGTAAATGGATATCAACTTAAAAAAGAGGGTTTGGGATGGAAAGCCGAATGGGTTTACGGATATACTGGCAAAGGGTATGATAATATCCATTGTATTGCTACAGATGATAACAATACCATTTATATTGGTACACGCTTGGCCGGACTGTTCCGGGTAAGCAATATCAGGAAATCCCCCTCTACAAGACAATTTAAGGTGGATGATGGTTTAAGTGATAATAATATAAGATCGTTCTTGTTTTTGCCTGATCATTCATTACTTGTTGGAACAGGAAGTGGAGTAGACAGGATTTCTGTAATGGAGAAGGATTCATTGAAAATTACCAACATCAATAGTTTCTTTGGTTTTTCTTCTACTGTTTATAAAATGATTGAAGATACAGGAGTGCCTTGCTTTTAGGTGCTGAAACGGGTCTTATCCGTTTGGCCGGTTTACCGGTGGAAGATACTTTTTCAAATAATCAACCTGTATTTATACCTTCAATTGAACTTGTTAACAAGCAAGATAGTCTTATAGATATAACTGCCCCTGTTCATCTACAGTATGATAACAGTACCATTTCCATAAACTATGCATCCCCTGTATTTTCAAACGAAAGAAGTCTTCAGTTTAGTTATTGGTTAAAGGGAAGTGGTCAGCAATCATGGAGTGCCCCAACTACCAATACTTCAGTTACTTTTCCAAATCTCAGTTCCGGACATTATACATTTATGGTGAGAGCCCTTGGACCTGATGGAAATCCTTCTTCACAAATAGCCACACTTGAGTTATATATTGATCCACCTTTCTGGCGTACCTGGTGGTTTTTGTTGCTGGTTTTTGCACTATTGTCTTTATCGATTATTTTATTGGTAAGAAGAAGGATCAATGTAATCCGCAAAGAGGCTCATTTTAAACAAGCCATTGCAGAATCGGAAATGATGGCTTTGAGAGCACAGATGAATCCACACTTTATCTTCAATTGCATCAGTAGTATTGATAATTTTATTCAGGATAACGATAAGGAAAATGCTTCGGCCTGGTTAAATAAATTCGCAAAACTGATAAGAGGCATATTGGATAATAGTCATAATGAAGTGATTCCATTGTGGAAGGACTGGTCCACCACAAAATTGTATCTTGAACTGGAACAATTACGAAGTGATAACGCCTTTCAATTTTCTATGGAGGCATCTTCTTCTTTATTAAATGGACATTACCGGATTCCCCCTATGATTATTCAGCCCTATGTTGAGAATGCCATCCATCATGGAATAAAGCATAGGGGTGATAAATCTGGACTGATTATAATTAAAGCAAGTTTGGAGGAACAACAGCTGGTGTTTGAGATTGATGACAATGGGGTAGGTAGGGAGAGGGCCGCTGCCTTAAAAGATAAAAACCCTATTGCACATACCAGCTATGGAATGCAAATGAGTTCTGAAAGGATTGCACTTTTTAATGGGGATCATAAAACGGATTTGCAAATTATAGATAAGAAAGATAAAGAGGGTAAGCCTGAAGGTACCAGGGTGCTAATAAAGCTCTGGGTGTAATAACTAATTAATGGATACAATATGATCAGAACTATATTGATAGATGATGAACGTAATAGCAGAGAATCGCTACGCAAGAAAAATACAACAGTATTGTCCTGATGTAGCGATACAGGGAGAATATGCTAATGGATTGGAGGGACTTGATGCTATAAGAAAAGAAATCCCGGATATTGTATTCCTTGATATCGAAATGCCATTGATGAATGGTTTCAGTATGTTGTCTGAATTACCTGTCAGGGATTTTGATGTGATATTCACCACCGCTTTCAATCAATATGCCATTGATGCCATACGGTTCAGTGCGCTCGATTATCTGGTAAAGCCAGTAGATGTGCAGGAACTAATTGCAGCAGTAAAAAGGGTAAAAGAGAAATCAGTTAAGTCAAATTCCTTTTCCCAATTGGAATTATTGCAGCAGTTTATCGAACAAAAGAATAGTGTTCCTGAAAAAATTGCCGTTGCTACTTCAAATGGATTTGAGATACTTGAAATCAGGAATATACTTTTCCTCGAGGCAGAAGGGAATTATACCAGGATCCATTTGGTAAATGCAAAACCATTACTGGCATCAAAAACACTGAAAGAGTTTGAGGAAATATTACCTTCTTCGGTTTTTTGCCGGATTCATAATGCATCTCTGGTAAACATCAGTTTTATTGTAAAATATAATAAAGGGGAAGGCGGCCAGGTGGTTCTCACCAATGGCACCGTACTGGATGTTGCCAGAAGAAGAAAAGATGAAGCTATTACAATTGATAGCTTCATTTGCAAAGAAGATATGATGTTATCAAACCCTGGGCTTCCATGGAATTTCTTCCACTCCTAATTGATGTGAAGTATAACGGGCTAATACAAATAGATAATCGCTGAGGCGATTGATATATTTTATAACAAGAGGTTCTACAAATAATTCTTCTTCCTGCATATTCACACATAGTCTTTCACATCTGCGGCAAACACAACGGGCTACATGAATGGTGGAAACGGATACATGTCCGCCTGGTAATATAAAATGTTTCATTGCCGGAATGGAATCTGACATAGCATCGATTTCTTTCTCCAACGCCACTATATCTTTTTTCCTTGAGGTCTGAGTATCTTCATTCTTGGCTCTTTATCTGGATCGCAAGCCAATGAACTTCCTACAGTAAATAACCTGTCCTGCACTTCCTTCAATACTGTCTTCGTATGTTTATCAGTAACATGATCTATTATCAATCCTATATAAGAATTCAACTCATCTACTGTTCCATAAGTTTCAATACGAATATGGTTTTTGGGAACTTTGTTCCTCCAATCAATGATGTCTTTCCGAGGTCACCGGTCTTTGTATATATTTTCATGATGGAGATAAATAAGTAAAAAGTTAAAAGTCAAAAGTCAAAAGTCAAAAGTCAAAAGTCAAAAATGGGAAACCAAAAATGTAAAGTTATTTATTTCAATGGATTCATATGAAAATGGCTTTAATCTTGAACATTACAAATTAAGCCCGGAGAATGTTCGAGGAAGAGAAAATAAGTCAAAATTGGCGGATAAGTCAAAAGTGAAAAGTAAAAAGTCAAAAGCCTAAAAGCGGTAAGATTTCGAAGAAGTGAAAATCAGGGATGATTAGTATCTGCTTAAATTAACTCCCATAAAGGCTCAATACCCACGAGTCCATTAGGAGCCGGCTGAAGCAATGCCTAATGCCTTAACCTTCGGCATTAACAACTAAAATTCTTGTTTATTACGAATGATATTTTCGAAGAATGATCTCCGGTTGGATATCTGAACTAAGCTTTAGGCCTTAAGCCCTAAGCCTTAGGCAAAAAAGCCTCAATGCGCCATCGTCGGCTCTCTTCTCTTATCCGTTTCTACCAATCCATCGCGTAAGCGAATAACACGGTGAGCGTGGTTTGCGATATCTTCTTCGTGCGTTACGAGAACTACTGTATTTCCGCCTTCATGGATTTTTCCGAAGATCTCCATGATTTCATAGGAGGTTTTTGTATCGAGGTTACCTGTAGGTTCGTCGGCAAGTATTAGTGAGGGATTGTTTACAAGGGCCCTGGCAATAGCCACCCTCTGACACTGTCCACCACTTAACTCATTTGGTTTATGATGACTTCTGTCGGTGAGATTTACTTTATCCAATACTTCCATGGCTCTTTCAAGGCGCAGTTTTTTTGTCATACCTGCATAAACCAATGGCAGGGCCACATTTTCCAAAGCACTTAAACGGGGAAGCAGGTTGAACTGCTGGAAAACAAACCCGATTTCCTTGTTTCTTACATCTGCTAAATCATCATCAGGCATTTTGGAAACATCCAATCCGTTTAGGATATAATGGCCGGCAGTAGGGGAGTCGAGACAACCCACAATATTCATCAGCGTGCTTTTCCCGGAACCGGAAGGTCCCATCAAAGCTACATACTCATTCTTCATGATATCAATCGTAACTCCTTCAATACCTTGAGTTCCTGTTTCCCCATGAAATAGCTTTTGCGGATATCTTCGAGTTTGATAATAGCGTTCATAAATCGTGCCTGTAGTTTATGAGAATAATGTAATAGTAAATAGTTGTGATTACTTTTTAATCACTTTCGGTACCCTGAAATAAGTGCCATCTGAATCGGGAGCGTTTTTCAAAGCTTCTTCGCTCGATGACCCCTGGATTTTATCTTCCCGCAAAACGTTCACCACATCGCTCATATGCAGCAAGGGTTCAACACCGGTGGTATCCAACTCCTTGAGTTTGTCAACAAAGCCGATCATCTGCTCAAGGTCTTTCTTAATCATTTCTTTTTCAACCTCATTGAATTGCAGACGGGCCAGATTTGCCAGATTATTCACCAGAATATCGTTCACTTCCATGCCCAAATATACTCAACCTTACAGTTTTAAGGGCGATAGTTTATGGTTGGGGGAAATAGCTGATAAAGGGGGGTGAAAATCGATAAACGACAAACGGCAAACTTCTTTATCTTCGCCGCCCCTCCCGACTTTTTTGTTGCCGGGATTAGCGTATGGAAAAGAAGCAAGCAATAGTAATGAGTGGCATCCGACCAACCGGGTTTTTACACCTCGGTAACTATTTCGGAGCCGTTAGGAATTATGTAAGGATGCAGGAAGAGTATTCCTGCTATTTCATGGTGGCCGATTGGCATTCCCTAACCACGCACCCAGATACCGCAACCCTTAAAGACCATGTAAAAAGAGTGCTGGCTGAAAACATTGCCAGCGGACTGGATCCGGAGAAAGTAGCCCTGTATTGCCAGAGCCATGTTCCCGAAACAGCCGAATTGTATCTCTACCTGAATATGATGGCGTATAAGGGAGAATTGGAAAAAACGGTGTCCTTTAAGGAAAAAGTAAGGTTGCAACCAGATAATGTAAACGCCGGTTTGCTTACCTATCCTGTTCTTCAAACCGCCGATATCATTCTTCATCGTGCCTCTTATGTTCCGGTGGGAAAAGACCAGGAACAACATCTTGAAATGGCCCGCACTTTCGCTAATAGGTTCAATCACCGTTATGGTGAAATATTTCCTGAACCTTACGCCTTCAACTTTGGAGAGGAACTGGTGAAAGTACCCAGCCTGGATGGTGCCGGAAAAATGAGTAAAAGCGAGAACCAATTGGCTACCCTTTACCTGGCTGATGATGATGAGCTGATCAGAAAGAAAGTGATGAAAGCCAAGACCGACAGCGGTCCTACAGAACCGAACTCCCCCAAACCTGATTATATCGAGAATATTTTCCTGTTGATGCGATTGGTGAGCGAGCAGGATGTGATTGCGAAATTCGAAGCTGATTATAACGGTTGTACTATCAGGTATGGCGATATGAAGAAACAGTTGGCGGAAGATATGGTGCGCTTTATCAGTCCAATACGGGCAAAAGCTACTGATATCAAGAACGATCATAAGTACCTGCAAGATGTAATGGAGAAAGGAGCAGCAAAAGCCCGTAAAAGTGCCCAGGTAACCCTGGCATTGGTTCGGGAAGCGATGGGATTGAATTACTATTGAGTTGGTGTAAAAAACCGTCGAAAAATTATTTCCGGTAAAGGGGAATTCGATACTTTTAAAGGCATTCAAATACATTAAGAACTCTAAAATGGGCGCCTCCGGGCGAATGGGGCATGGCAAAAAGCAAAAAACCAAAACATATAGCAGTAGCAGGAAATATTGGCGCCGGTAAGACCACACTGACCGAACTGCTTAGCAAACATTATCGTTGGATACCACAGTTCGAGGATGTGGATCACAATCCCTATCTCTTCGATTTTTATGAAGATATGCCCCGCTGGAGCTTTAACCTCCAGATATACTTCCTTAATAGCCGTTTGAACCAGTTACTCGATATACAGAGAGGAACTGAAACGGTGGTGCAGGATCGTACCATTTATGAAGATGCCAATATCTTCGCGCCCAACTTACACGAAATGGGATTGATGAGTAAGCGTGATTTCGATAACTATTTCCAGTTTTTCGAAACACTGAAAACTATGGTGCAACCACCAGACTTACTTATCTACCTTAAAGCATCAGTTCCAACATTAGTTGCTCAAATACAAAAAAGAGGAAGAGAATACGAAGAAAATATCCGTCTCGACTACCTGAAACGCCTGAACGATTACTACAATAAATGGATCGATGGCTACAAAGAAGGCCCCGCTTCTTGTCATCGACATCGATAAGAACAAATTCCCTGAGAAGGAAGAGGATTTTGGGGATATAATTAATAAGATTGATGGGCAACTTTACGGGTTGTTCTGACGCGTTCAATAGGTTCAATGAGTTCCATAGGGCCTACTAATAGTTAACTTTTTCTATTCTAAAAATTTAACCGCAGAGACGCAGAGACGCGGAGGGTTATCCTTGCGTCTCTGCGCCTTCTACTGATTAAAAAAACTTTGTAACAAACCGCTAACCTTTAGTAGGCCCTATGGAACTCATTGAACCTATTGAACTTATTTATAGCTCGCATACTCCCTACTCTCCTCCAACTCCTCCCTTATCTTCTTCAACCAAAAAGCCTGCTGGTCTGGATTTCGCGAATGGTCGGTTTCTTTATCGTATTTGGATTGTACATCATGGTGCTGGTTCATGATGTCTTCATAGATGTTATTGAGGTCGTCGCTAACAGTGTTTTCGTTATAGCGGTATTTGCTGATGGCTTTTTTCAGTTTGCGGGCATGTAATTCGGCGATATCGAAATGCGCCTGCTCATGGGCCAATATATAATTGTTCTTTACCCTCGCCCATGACCTGTTTTTGTCGAACTGACAGGAAATAGAATAAGTGAATCCCTTGTCGCCATAGCCATAACTGAAATGTATAGATGTACTTGAGAGGGCTGCATTACTGCTATTAGGAACTACCTTTCCTTTGAAGTCGTCCCAGGTAAGTTTCCTCGAAGCTTTCCAGTCTATGAGATGGGCGGGAGGGGCGTATACATTAGTCCAGAAAAATGATAAAAACAATAATCTAATCATAGAGCGAATCCATTCCTTTCTGTAAATATGAGCAACTTAGTTCTAACTATTTGTGAAAAAACAAACCCCATCCTTTCGGATGGGGTACATGACAAGCAATACGTAGATCATAATATAAGTAGCACTAAAAACAAGCCTTTGTAAAAAACGCCCTCAAAGCGCTTTATTCTCTTTCTTTCAGTTTTTGAAGGATTGAGAATACTCAAAATTAGGGCTATTATTTAGAAAACCAAATACTGAAAGCCGGTTTGAATTTGTGGAAATATTGAAATAATGGTAAATTATTAGATTTCATATACCTAACAAGTGTTAGTTTTAAATTCTGTTCAGTAAAGCATGGAAATGCTGCAATCCCGCGAAATTTTTCAAGTACCGAATTGCTGTATAATTTATTTATAAGTTTTTGATTGATAGGAACATGATAATTCATTCCTTCTTTACTTTTACAGGAATTGCCAGCTGGTGATTGTAATACCATTAAGTTCCTGATTGCATGAAATATCTTCCATTGAATCCCCAGATCTTCATCCAGAACCGGAAGCGGTTTATAGAAAGGATGGATAAGAACAGTATCGCCATCTTCAATAGTAATGATGAATTACCGACAAACGGCGATGCCATTTTCAAATTCAAACAGAACAGCGACCTCTACTGGTTGAGTGGAATTGAGCAGGAAGATACCATGGTGATCCTTTTTCCCGATAATCCGGATCCAAAGTTCAGGGAAGTATTAGTGCTGGTTCGTCCTAATGAAATGAAGGAGAAATGGGACGGGAAAAGATTGAGGGCCGCAGTGGCAAAAGCAATTTCAGGGTTCTCAACTATTTTTTGGCTCGATAGTCTGGATGATATATTACAAAGTTGGATTCATGTTGCAGATACCATTTATCTTAATACAAATGAGAACGACCGCAAATCGAATGAAGTGCCTGTTCGTGATTACAGGTATATAGCCCAACTAAAAGAAAAATTTCCATTACATCAGTATAAAAGAAGTGCCCGGATATTAAAAGACCTAAGGGCTATTAAGTCGGCACTGGAAGTGGAAGTGATTCAGAAAGCCATCGATATTACTGAAGTGGCTTTTCGAAGATTGTTAGGATTTATTCGTCCCGGTGTGATGGAATATGAAATTGAGGCCGAACTCTGGCATTCCTTTCTTAGTCAAAGGGCAACTGGTCCTGCTTATGGAAGTATCATTGCCAGTGGCGACAGGGCCAGAACCCTTCACTATGTTTCGAACGATCAGGAATGTAAGGATGGTGAATTGGTATTGATGGACTTTGGTGCTGAGTATGGTGGTTATTGCGCCGACCTCACCCGAACTATTCCTGTAAACGGGAAATTCAGACGCCGTCAAAAAACAGTATACAATGCCTGTCTGAATTTGCATAACTATGCTAAAAGTATTTTAAAGCCCGGTATCAGCATTCTTGACTATACCGATAAAGTAGGAGAGGAAGCAACCCAACAATTCCTGAAAATTGGATTGTTACGTAAGTCGGATATAAAGAATGAGGACAAGGACAATCGGGCTTACAGGAAATACCTTTATCATGGTATTTCACATCATCTGGGAATAGATGTGCACGATTTGGGTACACGTACAGAACCTATAAAAGCAGGAATGGTATTTACAGTAGAGCCAGGTATCTATATTGAAGAAGAGCAGATGGGAATACGGATTGAAAACAATTTATGGATAACCAGAAATGGCAATAAGGATCTTTTTAAAAATATTCCTATTACCGTTGAAGAGATAGAAACTTTTATGAAGCGATGATTTTTTAAATTGAAAGCTTGAAATTTGCAAAACCGTTTTACGGTATCGCCAATTTTAGAATTTCCGATCTCCCATTTTTAAACAAACTAATGAAACAGATTCCAAACTTATTCACTCTTCTCAACCTGGTTTTTGGTTGTATAGCTATCGTATTCACTCTTCAGAATGGTATCGGTATTGCTAACGACGATAGCACAGGGGCCCAATGGGTGATTATGCCCGAAGCTATGTGGATGGCATCATTATTCATTGCACTTGCTGGAGTGGTTGATTTTCTGGATGGATTCGTAGCCAGACTATTTAAGGCTACCAGTGAAATGGGTAAGCAGTTAGATTCGCTGGCCGATGTGGTTAGTTTTGGAGTAGCCCCTTCCCTTATCATCTATCAGTTTTTGAGGATTAGCTATGCACAAAAAGAAAATGGATTGGGCTGGCATTGGTACCAGCCTTTATTTTTGCTGCAGCCGCTGCCTATCGCCTTGCCAAATTCAATATAGCCACCGACCAGCAATATGGTTTCAAGGGAGTACCTACACCTGCCGCAGGTATATTAGTAGCTTCTTTCCCACTGATTTACTGGAATACCGATATGGAAAGCATCAGCACTTTGTTTCAGAACAATTGGTTCTGGTATGGGGTGATAGCCCTTTTGAGTTTCCTGATGGTCAGCAACCTGCCACTACTGGCATTGAAATTCAATAGTCTTGCTTTGAAAGATAACATACCAAAGCTTGTTCTGGTTGCAGTTGCCATAGTAGCTGTTCTTTTACTCAAATGGCTGGCGGTTCCTGTGATATTCATCGCCTATATTGCCGTATCTTTGGCCTTCAAAAATAAAACGAAATGACCTATACAGTTCAAGTAAAAGTGATGCCGTTAAAAGAATTGCTCGATCCACAAGGTAAAGCCGTGATGGGTGGTTTGAGTAATCTGGGGTTGAATGAGATTTCTGACGTTCGCATCGGTAAACATATCACTTTGCAGGTGGATGCTGATTCTGAAGAAACAGCCCGCCAAAAAGCAGAAGAAGCTGCTAAGAAATTACTGGCCAATCCGGTAATGGAGTATTTTGAAATTTCTTTCAATTAATTGATGTATTGATTTGAGAATTTGAAAATGCCATTTCATTTTCAGATTGACTCATTTTCAAATTTTCAAATTAATGCTCTATATAGTCCCCACTCCCATAGGTAATCTTCAGGATATCACTCTCCGGGCGCTGGAGGTGCTGAAACAAGTGGACCTTATACTGGCAGAAGATACCCGTAACAGCATCAAGTTGCTGAACCATTTCCAGATTATAAAACCACTCACCCCTTTTCATCAGCATAACGAACACCTGGTTTTACAGCATCTCATAAACCAGTTACTGGAAGGAAAGAAAATGGCGATGATATCTGATGCTGGCACCCTGGAATTTCTGACCCCGCATTTTTATTAGTTCGTGAATGCATTAAAGTAGGAGTGAAAGTGGAAACACTTCCGGGTGCAACGGCTTTCGTTCCAGCATTAGTGAATAGTGGACTTCCTTCGAACCGTTTTTGTTTTGAAGGATTCATTCCCGTTAAAAAAGGAAGACAAACACTTTTGAAGAAATTGGTGGAAGAAGACAGGACCATGGTTTTCAATGAATCGCCGCACCGATTAATCAGGACCTTGCAGGATTTCATTGAATACTTCGGCAGCGACCGTCAATGTTGTGTTAGCCGGGAACTCTCTAAATTACATGAGGAAAATGCAAGGGGTACATTAAGTGAAGTGTTGCTGCATTTCCAGCAAAAGGAAGTTAAAGGTGAAATTGTAATCGTAGTGGAAGGATGTGCTTAGTTTAATAACTCAATGAATAAATGTTTCATTTATATAAATCAGGAGCAATGAAAAAACATCTGTTATCTGTTCTTATCTGTTTTTCGTTTGTGCAGTTATTCGCCCAGCCCGACCGTTGGCAGCAAAGGGTGAAATACAATATGGATATCCAAATGGATGTGGTGACAAACCGGTTCACCGGCAAACAAAAACTCCAGTACACCAATAATTCTCCCGACACTCTATACAAAGTTTTCTATCATCTCTATTTTAATGCCTTCCAGCCAAACAGCATGATGGATGCAAGAAGCAGGGAATTAGGAAAGAACAGGGTAGGCCGTGGTCAAGACTGGGATGGTCGTGTTCGGGATCGCATCCTTAACCTAAAGCCAGATGAAATCGGCTATCAGAAAATCCTTTCACTGAAAATGAACGGGGTGGCTCAGGAGTATAAAGTACAAGAGACCATACTCGAAGTGAAATTGAATAAACCCATCTTGCCAAAATCCACAGTTACATTCGATATGGATTTTGAAGCACAAGTGCCTTTGCAGGTTCGCAGAAGTGGTCGTGATAACCCACAAACAGGAGTTCGTTATTCAATGAGCCAGTGGTATCCAAAATTATGTGAGTATGATTATGAAGGATGGCATCCAACTCCTTATATAGCCCGTGAGTTTTATGGTGTATGGGGCGATTTTGAAGTGAAGATCACCATCGACAAGAAATATATCTTAGGCGGTACCGGATACTTACAGAATCCTAACCAGATTGGATATGGTTATGAAACACCGGGAGCAAAAGTAACCCAGCCAGCAGGAGATAAACTGACCTGGCATTTCATTGCTCCGAATGTACACGACTTCATGTGGGCGGCAGATCCTGATTACAAGCATATAGTAAGAACTACACCTAATGGGGTTACATTACATGTGTTGTATAATTTCAAACCAAATGATCCGAGGAACGATACCGCCTGGAAAGATGTGGCCGATGCAGCCGTAACCGTATTGCCCTATATAGAAAAAACATTCGGTCCCTATCCCTATAAGCAATATTCGTTTATTCATGGCGGTGATGGTGGAATGGAATATCCAATGGGTACTCTGTTGGTTGGGCCAGGTCTTGGTACTGTTTTCCATGAATGGATGCATACATGGTATCAGATGCTGATGGGCACTAATGAAAGTCTCTATCCCTGGATGGACGAAGGATTTACCGATTGGGCCTCATCAAAAGTGGAAGCATTTTACAGAGATAATGTAACCCGGAAAAAATTGATGGGGAATGCAACAGCCATTAAGAGAATGGATTCTCTTGCTGCGATTCTTCCCAAAGATCAAT
>JBGAQE010000093.1:0-19191 GCA_044220885.1 Chitinophagaceae bacterium | reverse complement strand
GATCCATAAGCAACTACTTCTTCCGGATCCGAATCGATCCACCAATTCAGCAGATCAAAATGATGGGTAGCTTTATGTACCAACAGGCTACCGCTATTCTTTCTCAATCGATGCCATCTTCTGAAATAATCAGCACCATGATATACATCGAGGTACCAATGGAAATCTACAGAAGTTAATTTACCAATGGCTCCTTCCCGTAACAATTCATAAATTTTTTGTCGGTGAGGAGCATATCGATAGTTAAAAGTTACTGTTATTTTTTTGCCTGTCCTTTTCTCTGCTTCCAGAATAGCTTCACATTTCTTTTCATCAATAGTCATTGGTTTTTCTGTAATAATATCAGCACCATATTCCATACCTCTTATAATGAATTCATGATGCGTGCCATCAACTGTAGTTACAATCAGTTTGTCGGGTTTTGTTTCCTTCATCATCTGATCAAAATCGGTATAGGTGGTACAGTTTACCCCAAGCGCTTTTTTTGCAGTAGCTACTCTTCCGGCATTGATATCACATAATCCCACAAATTCAACGGTATCTGAAAATTCCTTGACAACAGGAATTCCCCACATGCCAATACCCCTTACCCCCGTGCCCACCATCGCCACCCTGATTTTTTTTGCGGGAGATATGTTGGAAGATAAGGCTTCTTGTAAGGCTAAGCCTGCGGCAGCAAGTCCAGTTTGTTGTATGAAGTCGCGACGATCCATAAAACCGTTTTGGGTAATAGTAAAAATATCTGTCCCTTTAAAATTAAGGAATCATACGCATAAACGCCGCTGCTAATCTTATTGTGGATTTGAGTTTAGAAGGGAACTATTCGAAATGATCTTCATCACCAGTTTTTATCAGCTTCTTTTTGGCTATGATAATGCTTAATATACCGCCCGAAAGATCAACAAGCGTATGAAGAATGATTACTATGAGGAGGGATTGTGAATACCAGAATATCATTCCAAACAAAAGGGATAATACCAATATTTTGAATACAGCTTTTGGTCCTTGATAATAATGCGCCAAACTAAAAATCAATGCGGGTGTCAATAGCGCCCAGGTTGATGCTGAAGGTATCCCTGTGAATATTTGTTGGAAGAAAGTGACAAGAAAGCCCCGATACACGATTTCTTCAAACACCCCGGCACTAAGGCACATTACAAAATAAGCTGGTATTTCATTCCATTCTGCCGGCAGAAAGGGCGTTTGGCTTTCGGATTGCTTTTCTGCTTCTTCATTTTCATCAGAATTCAGCATACCGTGTACAACATCCATAATATAAAGGCCAACAAACAGACTGGTAAGTATAATACAATGGGTGAAATGATCATTCGATGGGAAATTGAAACCCAGGAATGAAAAAGGTCTGGAATGTAGCAGCCAGGAAATCAGAATTATCACCCCCATGATGGCTAAAAACAGGCTATTCCCTATATAGAATCTTTTCTTTGTGGCAGAGTTGAACATCATAGGAGCCTCTTTCATCTGGGCGGCACTTTTCACTCCCGAAATAAAGGGCACAACAATGCCGAAAACGAGGGCTAACAATATGTCTGACCAATCCGGGAAATTTTCCATTACATTTTTTTAGCTGCTTCTTTCAGCAGTATTTCATGCAGCGTCAGCACCTGAGGAATAAGCGCATGTTGCTCATCGTTATAAATAATATGGTCGCAGAGTTTTAGTTTGATGCTTTCGCTCAGTTGCTTATCCATTCTTGCCATCACTTCTTCCTTGCTGATATTATCCCTTTTCATGGCCCTTTGAAGTCGTAAGGGTAGGGGGGCAGCCACCCCAATAACTATATCCAGTTGTTGAGATGCGCCACTTTCAAATATCAGCGCGGCTTCTTTAATGGAATAGGGAGAAGACTGTTTTGCTAACCATTTGTCGGCATCTTTTAAGGTAGCCGGATGAACTAATGAATTCAGGAGTTCCAGCTTGGACGTATCTTCAAAAACAATGGAAGCTATATATTTCCGGTTCAGTCCTTCTGATGTATAGGATTGTTCTCCAAATGCGGAAAGGATCGATGTCTTTAATTCAGCATCACTATTCATAATGGTACGGGCGGCAGCATCAGCATCATAAACAGGTATGCCCAGCACTTCGAAAATGCGGGTGATGGTACTTTTGCCTGATCCAATGCCTCCTGTAAGTCCTACTCTTAACATCCCATAAAATTAGAGTTTCTATCATTCACTATAACCCCGTTAAAATAAAAAATCCCCAACCTGAAAGCTGGGGATTATTACAATTATTCTTATGCATTATTTTACTGGTGCTGCAGCTGGTTTGTTCAAAGCCTGAGACCATTCAATAGAAATGGCAGATTTTTCAATCTTGATATAGCTACCAGGACTTGTTTCGAGCATGATGGTAGTTCCGTCTTCGTTAACCTTGTTCACAGTACCGTGAATACCTGCAATTGTTACAATCTTGGCACCTTTTTGCAGATCCTGTTGGAACTGTTTGGCCAATTTTGCTTTTTTAGCTTGTGGACGTATCATGAATAACCAGAAAACGAGGATCATACCTCCAAGTAATACTAATTGTAAAGTAGCGCCTCCTGCTGGAGCAGCCTGTAACAGATACACTAAAGTTGTCATGTTTATTTTTTGTTTTTATAATGCTTATGATTGGGGTTTCTTAACAGTTACATCGAACCATAGAGTATATCCATGAATTGCTGTATTGGCGTAAACGGTGATGTTCTTTTTTGTCAACTCGTTATTTCCTTTGCCGTGACTATCAAATTCTGCTTTTATTTCGGCTTCCTGACCTGGAGCAATCGGTTCTTTCGGATAGTCAGCCACTGTACATCCACAGCCTGGTTGTACTTTCTCGATGATCAGGGGTTTTGTACCAGTATTCTTGAAACGGTAATTGATTTTTAGCACCTGTCCTTCCTCAATACTTCCCAGACTTTTTGAAGAGTCGATCCATTCAATAGAAGTGAATTTTGTGGAATCAACTACAATAGCTGTGGTTCCGGCGGTGGCAGGCAGGCCTTTTTCTTTGTCGGTGGTATTCAGGCAAGAGCTGAATACTAACAGGCTTGAAATGGCAAATACATATGACTTCATATACCTAATTTTTGCAAATCTAAAGATATAGCAGTTATGAATTCGGTTTAAAAGATACTTTATGCATTTTCTCATCTTTCACCAGATCCTTATGGATATTATCCAAAATACCATTTACAAAATGGCCGCTCTGTGGAGTACTGTATTCTTTCGCCAGATCAATATATTCGTTGATGGTAACTTTTGGTGGAATGGTTTCAAAATACAGGAATTCACAAACCCCCAAACGCATCAAAATCATATCCAGCACTGCAATCCTGTCCGGATCCCAGTTCTTTAGTTTTGGCTTTATGTAATCGAGCGTAACTTCTTTTTTATCAAGTGCAGTTTGTAACAGGTTGATGGCGAACTGTCTTTTTTCCTTACTTAAAAGATCGTCGAGGTTATAAGAAGCGGGCTTACTGAGGAAATTATTCACCAGTTGCACCATCATGTCGGCATCATCCTGCCAGCTGGTATAGAATTCTTCCAGATGCGACTCGAATGATTCATTCGGCAGCATCAATTCGGTGAAAATATAATCCAGCAATGCTTTTTCTTCTTTTTTATCGCGACTGGCTGTTTGGATATATTTTTTATAGATCTCTTTTTCTGCCAGTTCACCATAAATTTTCTTCACCAGTTCCTGGTCATCAGGCCACTGACCCTTATCATTTTTGAGAACCTGCTTCCAGGAGGGGGATTCCAGGATTTTCCAAAGCAGCTCATTGCCGGCTAATTTGGTATTTACATTAAGGTCTTCCTGGTTGGGGAGATGTTTATTAGATCGGTTTCTCGAGTCAGTTTCTGCATATCTGGCCACTTCGATTATGAAATGGATGATATAAACAAAAAGCTGGCGGGAGATATCAAACTGTTTCTGCAATAATTTAATCGGATCAGCGCTGGGCTTCACTCCGGGGGCAGGGGTACTGGATTCTTCCATGCTCTCTATAGCATACAGTGCCTGCATCACTTTAACACGAATATTTCTTCTGCTGATCATTAGTCAAGGAGCTTTTTGAGGGTGCAAATATAGGGAAAGAATGCGGAATGCTGGAGGCTGGATGCTTAATGCTAGATGCTGGATGCTTGATGCCTAGGGCTTAAGGCCTAGGGCCTAAGGCTTTATTCAGGAATCCGACCGAAGTGAAGTCTTCGACATTGACTTGCGTAAAAGAACAATAGCTTTCGGTAGCTTCCTAAATTAAGCCTTAGGCCTTTAGCTTTAGGCCTTAGGCAAAAAGCATTCAGCAACTAGCATCATGCATCTAGCCTTCCGCCCCCCGCAACTTTGTCACCCCAACCCCCTCATCCAGAGCCTCTTCCTGACATCTGTTTCCCTGAAAACTGCCAAACATTCCTTTTTTTTGAGTCTGGGTTCTATTGGTATGAATTTCGATTACCTTTGCTGCCCGCTATAAACAGCGGACATATAATTAAAAAAATCAAAACTGATAATCTATGGCTAAAAAGTTAAGTGTTACCCCCCTGCACGACCGGGTAATAGTGAAACCAGCGAAAGCTGAAGAAAAGACAGCTGGTGGAATCATCATCCCAGACACTGCTAAAGAAAAGCCACAACGTGGTATTGTTGTAGCAGCTGGTCCTGGTAAGAAAGATGAGCCAGTGACTGTAAAAGTTGGCGATACAGTTTTATACGGTAAATATTCAGGCACTGAGATCTCTATCGAAGGAGATGATTTGCTGATCATGAGAGAGTGATATCCTCGCTATCGTTTAATTTGAAAATCTGACAATGTGCTGATTTGAAAATGATCGGCAACACTCAAATTTTCATCATTTTATTTTCAAATTTTCAAATTCACAAAATTTCAAATTTAGAAATATGGCAAAACAATTGTTTTTCGATATTGAAGCCCGTAACAGGATGAAGAAAGGCGTAGATATTCTCGCCAATGCAGTGAAAGTTACCCTCGGACCAAAAGGCCGTAACGTGGTAATTGAAAAGAAATTCGGCGCTCCTGCCGTAACTAAAGACGGTGTTACCGTTGCTAAAGAAATTGAATTGGAAGACCCAATTGAGAACATGGGTGCCCAAATGGTGAAAGAAGTAGCCAGCAAAACTGCTGATATTGCAGGTGATGGTACAACTACCGCTACTGTATTAGCTCAATCTATCATTGCTGAAGGTTTGAAAATGGTTGCTGCAGGTAGCAATCCAATGGACCTGAAACGTGGTATCGATAAAGCTGTTAAACTGGTTATCGAAAATCTCCGTGGACAAAGCCAAACTGTTGGAAGCGATAGCAAAAAGATCCAGCAAGTTGCCACTATCTCTGCAAACAACGACGAAACAATCGGTAAGTTGATTGCTGAAGCTTTCGCTAAAGTGGGTAAAGAAGGTGTTATCACTGTAGAAGAAGCAAAAGGAACTGATACAACAGTTGATGTTGTTGAAGGTATGCAATTCGATCGCGGTTATATCTCTCCATATTTCGTTACAAACAGCGAAAAAATGGAAGCTGAACTGCAGAACCCATATATCCTGATCTACGACAAGAAGATCAGTGCAATGAAAGATATCCTCCACATTCTGGAGAAAGTAGCTCAAAGCGGTCGTCCTTTATTGATCATCGCTGAAGATCTGGAAGGAGAAGCATTGGCTACTCTGGTAGTAAACAAACTCCGTGGTACATTGAAAGTGGCAGCTGTTAAAGCTCCAGGATTCGGTGACCGTCGTAAGGAAATGCTTCAGGATATCGCTATCCTCACAAAGGGTATCGTTATCAGCGAAGATCAGGGGTACAAACTGGAGAATGCAGACCTGAGCTATTTAGGTACAGCTGCTTCTGTTACTATTGACAAAGACAACACAACTGTTGTTGGTGGCAAGGGTAAGAAAGAAGATATCACTGCAAGAGTGAACCAGATCAAAGCCCAAATTGAAGTAACTACTTCTGATTACGATAAAGAAAAATTACAGGAGCGTCTCGCTAAATTAAGCGGTGGTGTTGCTGTATTGTATATCGGTGCTGCTACAGAAATGGAAATGAAAGAGAAGAAAGATCGCGTTGATGATGCATTGCATGCTACACGCGCTGCTGTTGAAGAAGGTATCGTTCCAGGTGGTGGTGTTGCTTATATCCGTGCTATCGAAAGCCTAGATGCTAAAGTAAGAGGTCAGGTGGAAGATGAGCAAACCGGTATGGCTATCGTTAGAAGGTCATTGGAAGAACCACTCCGCCAGATCGTTGCTAACGCAGGTATCGAAGGTTCTATCATTGTTCAGAAAATCAAGGAAGGTAAAGGTGATTTCGGTTTCAACGCACGTACGGAGCAATATGAAAACCTCCTGAAGGCTGGTGTTATCGATCCTACTAAAGTTACCCGTATCGCTCTTGAGAATGCAGCTTCAATTGCTGGTATGTTATTGACTACTGAATGCGTAGTTGCAGACAAACCTAAGAAAGAAGAAGCTCCTCATGCACATGGTGCGCCAGGCATGGGTGGAATGGATTACTAAGAAACCGCAGGTTTCGTAAAATAAAAACCCCGCTGACATTTATGTTAGCGGGGTTTCTTTATTTTGAACAGGTTAGTTAACAGCCTTTAATTTGAAAGTGTAACGTACCAATTGGTCGAGATAATTTTTCTGCTGCTGATATATTTCAACAAATGAAGGACTGAAATTTTTTATTCGGTAAGGTTGTTCATTAAAGCCTTTTTTGATTGTCAACACCGTATCGCCTGATAACGTCCAGGTACCACCATTCAAGTTGTAAAAGATGCTGTTATTGGCTGGTATACATACCGTATTGCTGTCATTACAAGTAAAGGCTCCTCCCATATTAAATACGATAGCATCATCAAGCTCACATGGTTTGAAAGTTGTACCAGTGATGTCTACAGGACTGGTACCTAATGGTGATTCCAATGTTAAGCTATATATACCCCATCGGGTGGAAGTAAGAGCAATAGTTAACGTGGGCTCTTCTGCCGATTTTTTGCAGGCAAGCAAACTGATTACTATTACAGCAGCTACCAGATAAGTTTTTTTCATTAAGGATTTATTTAATTGAAAGTTACTTAATTGGGGCCACCTTGCACAAAAAAAATAAGCAGGGGTGACCTGCTTATTTAATATAGTGACTTAGTTGCTATTAGATTACATCGAATACAACCAACATAGCATAAATAACACCTGGCAGCCAGAAAAGTAAAGTAAGAATCAGACTGATCCAAAAATGCGTTGTGATGGCATCTTCTTTAAGATATACTGCTAATGGTGGCAATAATATAGCAAGGATTGCCAAAAGGATGGTATTGTCATCAGCCTTTTTACCAGCAGCTTTATCAGCTTTTTGTTCTTTCAATAATTTCTTCACATCACGCATCCTGCTTTTCTTTTCCCTGCGACTTAAACTATTGTATTCATCAAGTGCAGATGAAACAGTTTTTTCGTCAGGTGTGCTGGTAGTGCTTGAGGTGCTTACAGGTACAGAAATAGAAGCAGAAAATCCTGGTGTAGTCAATAAAAGGAAGGCTGCACAGCATAGGAAGAGGCGGGTAAATTTAGACATTTGTGTGGTTTTTTAGCTTTAAGAATGAAGGCACAATTTACAGAGTAAATGATGTTAAAAATCAATAAATTATTAACAAGCCTGAATGAAAGTTAATTAGATGGCTTTATAAGAGCTTCATTGAATGGTGGATTGATAATCACCTTTTCGAAAGTTATGTCCATATTCGCATTTACTCTTTTGAAAGCAAGTGTATAGCCTTCAGGGGTTTTTCTGTAATCTGAATACTCAGTGCTTACTTCTTGTTCTGCACCGTTAACAATTGCTGTAGAAATAGCTTTTGTAACCAGGTAGTTCTTGTCTAAATAATACAGTATCGATTTGCCATTTGACCTTGTTACTTTCAACTTGAAGTATTCTTCTCCTTGAAGGTTTTCTTTTCCAACATATTCAATTTTATTTCCCTTTTCCTTGTAGTCAACTAGTGGACCCTGAACATCAAGTTGCGTCTGAGATTCCTTTACTGCATCTTCAGGTAGTTCAACAGAAGCTTCATTACCCGAAAACGGATTAAATGACCATCCTTTGGTTGTAGTGATAATTGTATAGCCTTCCTGGCCCATTGCGGAAAATTCAACTCTTGTGGCAACATTGTGGAAATAATAGAATTTCATGGCAATTTCCACTCCCTGCTGTTGCATCGAGCCTTCGTAAATAATTCCTTTCAATGCCTTGAGTTTTTCAAGACCACCGCGGGCTTCGATGTTTTTGGCAACCAGTTCTTCTGCTGTTTGAGCATTGACTGTAATGAAAGACAGGAGAAATAAGCTTAATCCGATAAGGTTCTTTTTCATATAATAAAATTGTAATACACATGAAAAGGTTAGGGGTGATTAATGAGAATTATTATAAACGGTTGTTTTTTTGAATACAGGAGAACCGGGGAAAGCGGGAATTGAATTGATAAGTAAGGCTAAATTCTATGTCTCTTTTATTTTAGATATTTCTCGCAAAGTCGCAAAGTAGAATTGGTTCATATAGACCCTGATTGATCTTTAAGGTGTGTTGTCAAGCTTCGCGACAAATACAGGAGCTGGTAAACTGGGAAATCGAGAATAGATTAACTATGTGCTTCTATGTTCTATGTCTAGTGTGAAAAAAATACAAACCACATAGGTAGACATAGAACATAGGCAAACATAGTATACGTTTCTCATGTGACTATGTGTGAAAAAATAAACCACATAAAGAGACATGAAGATTCATAGTATACTATTGTTAACCCTATGTTCCTATGTGTTGTGTTCGGCTGTTCAGTAATAAAATTTTACACTTGATTAATTCCCAAAGAAAACTCCACTGCCGCCATGGCATGAATCATCGTTGTATCAAAGACCGCCAAAGAAGTATCCGATTGATTTAATAATAAAGGAATTTCTGTACAACCTAATATTACGCCTTCAGCTCCCTGTTTTGCCAGCGTATCAATGATTTGAAGAAATCTTTTCTTTGTTTCTGGAAGAAAAATGTTTTTACCTAATTCCGTATAGATTGCAGTGTTGATAAATTGAATGTCCTCCTCACCTGGAATCAATGTTTCAATCCCTTTCTTAGCCAATGCGTTTTTATAGAAGTCCAGTTGCATTGTATATTTTGTTCCTAGAAGGGCGATTTTCGAAAGACCTTTATTGCGAATAGCAGTAGCTGTTACATCTGCAATGTGTATCAGTGGAATGGATACTGCGGCTTGTACTTCAGGCGCAATCTTATGCATGGTATTGGCGCCCAGTAAAACACAATCAGCACCCGCCTTTTCCAGTTCTTTCGCTGCGGCACAAATTATTTTACTGATATTTTCCCAATCATTTGCTTCGGTGAATTTTTTGATCTCTCCAAAATTGACTGAGTAAATAATCACTTCAGCAGCTTCCGAACCTCCGAGCTTTTCATTCACTAACTGATTCAATAATCTGTAATATTCTATGGTGGAAACCCAGGTGAGGCCACCGATGAGGCCGATTTTTTTCATTTTTCAAAAATACGGCGAAATGCGGGATGCTAGAGGCTTGATGCTTTTTTTTTTTTGCCTAAAGCTTAAGGCCTAGGGCCTAAGGCTAATTCAGTAATCCAAACGGGAATTAAGCTTCGTAAAGAGGCATTCGTAATTCACAAAAACAAATGGCAGCTCTCTAATTTAAGCCTTAGGCTTTAGGCCTTAAGCTTTAGGCAAAAAGCAAAAAGCATCAAGCATCAGCATTGAGCCTCCAGCCTAAAACACCTCCATCCACGTATGATCCGCCAGCAACTTCACCGCTGCAATAAAACGTTTGAAAGGACCGGCACCGCCTCCCCATTCCTTCGGACTTACCAATGACAGGAGATGAGTGTCGTCTTTTCTTTCGTAGAGGTAATAGAGTTGTCCTATGACAGGCGAAAAACTGAGTTTTGCCTGATAGATGATCATTGAAAGTTCTTTTCGCTTATGAATTTCCTGTGCTTGCAGGGCCAATAGTTCAATTTGTTTTCGGATCTGGTCGAGCTGCATATTGGTCTGCTCTTCCATTGCGGTAAGTGCCTTATGTTTTATTACGCCTTCTTCTGTTGGCCTAATAACAGCACCAGAAACAGAAGTGGAGTAGGGAAGCACGCTCATCTGTTTGTGGAAGTATTCTGTATTGGTATAGGCACTGCCATCGGGTCTGAATCCTTGTTGAGTCACCTTGAGATACCCGTTAGGCATAATTTCATGTACTACATGCAAAATAACCTGCCCACCTCTGTAAAAATGAATTTCAAAAGTTATACCGTCAGGAAAATTAACCTGTACCTGATCGGCCATTGAAGTATCCTCAAATTCCTGAAGCTCTGAAACAGCCTTTACTTTATAATCGGCATGAAAAGCCTGACTTTCTAAAGAAACCCAATTGTGTTCAATGCGAAGCACCCTGCTTTCTTCCAGAGATTCTATCTTATAACCGCCACTTTTGGGCCTTTCCCCCAATTCATAGTTGCATTTCTCCGGAAACAACTGCCAGCTTGCTAAAAAATTATATGCCTGTACCATGTTTGTATTACAAAAGTCGGGAGGTTTTGTTTAATGAGCAAGAGGTGGGAGGCTAAATGCTAAATGCTTGATGCTATTTTGCCTAAAGCTTAAGGCCTAAGGCTTAAGGCTTAATTTAGAGAGCTGCCTTTTGTTTTTGTGAATTACGAATGTCTGAATACGAAGCCTGATTTCCGTTTGAATTACTGCACTAGCCTTAGGCCCTAGGCCTTAAGCTTTAGGCAAAAAAAGGCAAAAAAGCATCCAGCATTTAGCATTAAGCATCACGCCTTTCCCTTACCTTCGCGCCCTATGACTCTAGAAAAGTTACAGGATATGAGGGACCGGATTCTGGTCCTGAGGAGGTTTCTTTGACGTCGACAACCGACTATATAAGATAGCTGAAGACAAGCAATTGACCTTGAGCCCCGGGTTCTGGGACGATAATAAGCGCGCTACAGAAATTCTCAAAAGCACCAAACTGAATGAGTATTGGGTGAATCTTTATGAGGAAACGAATACTGCTGTGGAAGACTTTGCAGTTTTATTCGAATTCTGGAAAAGCGGTGATGCTACTGAAGATGAAACCAAAGAGGCTTACCAAAAAGCCATCGATAAAATTGAAGAAGCCGAATTCAAGAGCACTCTCAATGAGCCCGAAGATGAATTACCGGCCGTATTACAGATAAATAGTGGAGCAGGTGGTACAGAAAGCCAGGACTGGGCTGAAATCCTTGCCCGTATGTATCGCATGTACGGCGAAAAGCAAGGCTGGAAAGTAACAGAAATGGATTGGCAGGATGGCGATGGCGCCGGTATAAAAAGCTGTACCTATCAGTTTGAAGGTAATTTCGCTTATGGCTTCCTAAAATCTGAAAGTGGTGTTCACCGCCTCGTTAGAATTTCACCCTTCGATAGCAACGCCCGTCGTCATACTTCTTTCGCGTCTGTTTATGTTTACCCATTGGTGGATGATACTATAAATATCGAAATCAATCCGGCTGATGTGAAAATGGAAACTTCAAGAAGTGGTGGTGCCGGTGGACAAAACGTAAATAAGGTGGAAACGAAAGTGCAGTTGACGCATATTCCAACAGGAATAGTAGTGGTTTGTCAGCAAGACAGAAGCCAGTTAGGAAACAGGGAATTGGCTATGCAGATGTTGAAAAGCCGTCTCTATGAAATGGAATTGCAAAAGCGGAATGAAATAAAAGACGCTAATAATAGTAAGAAGAAAAAGATAGAATGGGGGTCACAAATAAGGTCTTATGTTTTCCATCCTTATAAGATGATCAAAGACCATAGAACCGATTATGAAGTTGGTAATGTAGGACCAGTAATGGATGGAGATCTTGATGGTTTCATAAAGGCTTATCTTATGAGCGAAAAGGAAACCGATTAATCATTAATTGTTACAAGGTATTTTTTGTTTTTATATTGATCTAAAGCTGAAAGGGGTTATACTTCTTTCAGCTTTTTTGTTTTCATATTGATTCGTGAACACGCATTCCTTGCATGTAAGGGCATATTAAGGCGGTTTTTTTTATTGTAAAGGCAGGCGTACATTTGCACCTCAAAACCTGCGCTTTATGAACCTCGGTTATTTCAACTACCCCATACCTGTTAATGAACCTGTACTCAATTATGCACCAGGCTCCCTGAAAAAAAGAGACTGAAAGCGGTTTTGGCCGAACTCAAAGAAAGAAACCATTGATGTGCCTATGTATATTGGTGCAAAAGAGGTTAGGACAAATAAGAAAGTGGCAATGCATCCACCGCATGAAATAAAGCATGTGCTTGGTCATTTCCACGCAGGGGATGAGCGTCATGTGAATCAGGCTATAGAAGCAGCTCTTGCTGCAAAAGATGCCTGGGCTGCTATGAGTTGGGAAAACAGGGCGAATATCTTCCTGAAAGCGGCAGATCTCATTGCTACAAAGTATCGTCCTTATATGAATGGTACCACCATGCTGGCCCAAAGTAAAAATGCTTTTCAGGCAGAAATAGATGCTGCCTGCGAAATCATCGACTTCCTTCGATTCAATGTACACTTCCTTAGTGAAATATACCGTCAGCAACCGATAAGCAGTCCGGGTATGCATAACCGCATGGAATACCGTCCGCTGGAAGGATTTGTTTTGGCAGTTACTCCTTTTAACTTCACAGCAATAGGCGGCAATCTGCCAACTTCCGCTGCCATGTGCGGTAATGTGGTTGTATGGAAGCCTGCTAATACACAGGTTTATTCCGCTCAGATGTTCATGCGCATCATGAAAGAAGCAGGATTGCCGGATGGAGTGATAAATCTTATTTATGTAGATGGACCAACCATTGGCAGGGTTTGTTTTAACCATCGTGAATTTGCCGGAGTCCATTTCACAGGATCTACAGGTGTTTTCAATAATATGTGGGAGACTATAGGAAAGAATATGGGAATGTATCGTTCTTATCCACGAATTGTTGGTGAAACAGGAGGAAAGGATTTTGTAATTGCCCACAAGAGTGCAGACGCCGATGTTGTGGCTACTGCATTGTTGAGAGGGGCTTTTGAATATCAGGGTCAGAAATGCTCTGCCGCATCAAGAGCTTATATTCCTTCGAATATTGCAGAGGAAGTGAAAAAGAAACTGGTGGCAGGCGTGAAGAGTTTCAAAATGGGGACTGTCGAGAATTTCACCAACTTCATCAATGCCGTAATCGATGAAAAGAGCTTTGATAAAATCAAATCTTACATCGATAATGCAAAGAAAGATAAGAAAGCAGAAATACTGGTAGGAGGGAAATGCGATAAGAAAGAAGGGTACTTTATTCAACCAACGGTGATTGAAGCAAAAGATCCCAATTATATCACCATGTGCGAAGAGATCTTCGGACCAGTACTCACAATCTATATCTATAACGCAAACAAATATGAGGAGACATTGGAATTGGTAGATAAGACTTCTCCTTATGCCCTTACCGGAGCCGTTATAGCAAAAGACAGGGCAGCGGTGGAATTGGCCACTGATAAACTCCGTAATGCAGCCGGTAACTTCTATATCAATGATAAGCCAACAGGGGCGGTTGTAGGACAACAACCTTTTGGTGGAGCACGTGCCAGTGGTACAAACGACAAGGCTGGTTCAATCCTCAATTTATATCGTTGGTTGAGTGCCAGAACCATAAAGGAGACATTCAATCCACCAACAGATTACGGATATCCATTTTTACAAGAATCATAATATCAGGCTCCGGTGAATAGCCGGAGCTTTTGTATTTTTATAAAAAGTATTATTTGAAAACGGTATTGAACGAACAACAATTGGCCATCACCATCAAAAGGTTGAGTCATCAGATCCTCGAAAATCATGTGGATCTGACAGATACTGTATTGATTGGATTACAACCTCGTGGCATTTTCGTTTCAGATAAAGTAGTGGCCGAAGTGAAAGAACTCTTGCCAGGAGGAAATGTACCTTATGGTAAACTGGATATCACTTTCTACAGGGATGATGTTCGTAAATCTTTACATCTCGCTAATCATACTGATATTCCTTTCAGCATCGAGAATAAGAATGTGGTACTGATCGATGACGTGCTGTACACAGGCCGCACTATCAGAGCTGCATTGGATGCCCTACTCGATTTTGGTCGTCCTGCCAAAGTAGAACTTTGTGTTCTTATTGATAGACGATTCAGTCGTCAGTTACCTATCCAACCCGATTATGTAGGAAAAGCTATCGACTCCATCATTTCCCAAAAAGTAAAAGTCTTCTGGAAAGAACGTGACGGTAAACAAGAAGTGGCTTTATTGGAAAACTAAACTTTGTCGCAGTATTTAAACCTAATTCAAATGCGGGCATTGTTTTTAATCTTTTGTTTTTCAAGCCTGCTTTTTGGAGTTGTTAATGCCTCCGACAGTACATATGTATTGGTGCAGGCACGTGGTTTAAATGGCAGGGATTCGGCTTTCAACAAAGGCCATATGCTGGAGAAGCAACTGATACTGGAGCTGAAAAAGCAACTCAGGAAAAAGCCCGTTTCTTTCCTTTTAACTGAAGATATATCAGAAGGACATCCCTATAACTATTCTATTGTTCTGAATGTACTTGAACTACGTATTGACGAACCGGTAATAAACCAATTGATGAAGACATTTTCGCAAGAGGTTATTGCAAACAATTACCGTGATGAGGCTGAGGACATACGAAAAGTGCATGCTATTGTTTCGGCAGACCTTTCTATTACAGAAAGATCTGTATCTGGGTTTATCAGACTCACTGTTTCAACCACCCAATTACCAGCAGCATCAACAGTTTGGGAAGAAGTATTCACAGAATCTTATAAATGGGAGAATAATACGGCCACCTTTACGGGTAGTCAACAGGCTCTGGGTTATAAAGAACTGGAGTTGGTTCGGAATAAAGTAAAGCCCCTGCCAAGCCCTGAAACGATTTATGAGGCACTTGTAAAACACTGGACCGATAAATCTTCAGCTAAAATTGCTAATTCTTTAAAATAATAGCTCTAAATCAATGAAAATCATTTGGCACAATAGGGTTGAATCATTTATCTTCGTCCCCTAAGATGAAGCTTTCTACCAAACATCTCTTAGGTATCCGCGATCTCACACGCGATGATATTCAGATTATCCTCGATACGGCTACTCAATTCAAAGAAGTTTTACAGCGTCCGGTTAAAAAAGTTCCTTCCCTCCGGGATGTAACTATCGTCAATCTCTTTTTTGAGAATTCGACCCGTACACGTATTTCATTTGAATTGGCCGAAAAGAGACTGAGCGCCGATACCATCAGTTTTACAGCAGGCACCTCTTCAGTTAAAAAAGGGGAAACCTTGCTTGATACCGTAAATAATATCCTTTCCATGAAGGTGGATATGGTGGTGATGCGCCATAGCGCCTCTGGTGCCCCGCATTTCCTGCCAAACATATTCCGGCTGCTATCATCAACGCTGGTGATGGTATAAATGAACACCCTACACAGGGACTGCTGGATGCTTTGTCTATGAAAGAGAAGTTGGGACAACTGGAAGGGTTAAAAGTGGCCATCATTGGAGATATCATGCACAGCAGGGTGGCCATGAGTAATATTTACTTATTGAAAAAAATGGGTGCTGAAGTGATGGTGGCAGGTCCTCCAACACTTATCCCTACTTATATGAAAGAGGTTTTTGGAGTTGAAGTGGAGTATGATTTGAGAAAAGCCCTACAATGGTGTGATGTGGCAAACGTGTTGAGGATTCAACTGGAAAGACAAAACCAGGTATTATTTTCCTCACTAAGAGAATATAGTCTGGCATATGGAATCAACCGCAGATTATTGGATAGTCTTCATAAGGAGATTGTGATAATGCACCCAGGACCCATAAACAGGGGAGTGGAACTGGATAGTGACGTGGCTGATAGCGGACAGTCAATCATTTTACAACAGGTAGAAAATGGCGTTGCCGTAAGGATGGCTGCATTGTATTTGTTGGCAGGAAGAGAACAATAGTTTCGAAATACTCTAGGCCTCACTATTACTTACCAATATTCAACTTATGCAACGCATTTGTTTATTTCCTGGCACATTCGATCCGGTAACACTGGGACATACAGATATCATCGATGTAGGGCACTGCCACTATTCGACAAGATTGTTGTAGGAATTGGATTGAATGTAGCGAAAGCGCCTATGTTCTCTCCCGACCAACGGCTGGAATGGATAGAAGATATTTATAAGCATGAGCCAAAAGTATCCGGAGCCATTTATGAAGGTCTTACAGTTGATTATTGTAAAAGAATCGAGCCCATTTCATATTGAGAGGTATACGGTACGTAAGCGATTTTGAATATGAGAAAACAATCGCCGATGCAAACTGCACTTTAGACAAGCATATTGAAACTGTCTTCCTTACAGGAGAACCAAAATATACTTCAGTAGCATCTACCATTGTACGTGATATCATTCGCAATGGTGGTAATGCTTCCCCCTTCTTACCAAACCTTGTATACGAATCCCTGAAAAAATGATCTGGTTTAATAAAGATTTGAAGTTTGAGAACATGTACTCCTTGGGTAAAGGAACAATGGGTGAACATATTGGAATGGAATGGGTGGAATTGGGCCCTGATTTTCTTAAAGCCAGGATTCCAGTAGATCATAGAACTATTCAGCCCTTCGGTCTATTACACGGTGGTGCCTCTTGTGTATTGGCAGAAACATTAGGTAGCGTAGCTTCCTATCTTGTAATTGATTCCACTAAGCAAATTTGTGTGGGACTTGAAATAAATGCCAATCATATTCGAAGTGCCAGAAAAGGATTTGTTACAGGAACCGCAAAGCCCATTCATATTGGAAACTCAACACATGTTTGGGATATCAAAATAACAGATGAGGAAGAGAGGTTGATTTGTGTGAGTAGGTTGACTGTGGCGGTGTTGGAGAAGAAGGGTTAGGAGGTTCAATAAGTTCAATAGGTTCAATAGGTTCCAGAGGGGCAGTCTGAGCAGTTGGGGGCTGGTTTAATTTTAGTTTAAGGTTTTAAGTTTAAGGTTTCAAGTTTAAGGTTTAAGGTTCCTAAGTGTAAGCTTAAAACTAATTGAAAAGATTGTGTCTTTGTCGCGGAGCGACACTTCCCGACCTTAAAAAATAAAGAGCTCTTTTAATAAAAATAAATAGTGCAGTAATAGTACTTACATTTCTTCCCGGTTATAATAAAAGTTTAGATAAGTAAAGCTTAGCGCCAATTCAGTATCGAATCAGAAATCATGCTTTTAATCCAGACATTAGTAATTCACAAAAACTAATGGTAGCTATCTAAATTAAGCCCTGGGCCTTAGGCCTTAGGCAAAGAGCAAAAAAGCATCAAGCCTCCAGCATCCCGCCCGCTTTCAAAACATCCAACACCGACGGATAGGTATTATCAATATAAGTTTTCAATTCTTTTGCGGGAACCCATTCAACGGCAGTTATTTGTTCAGCTTCCTGTGGTACCAATGATTGTTTGCCTTTTGCCTTCATTGTATACCAATAAGATTCTTTTAGGAAGGCTTTTCCATTCTCTTCGTAAGTATGGTAGGTAGTAGGAAGAGGGGCAATGATGGAAACATCTTTGAGTCCGGTTTCTTCCATGGTTTCCCTGATAGCACATTCTTCTATGGTTTCTCCCTTATCGAGTTTTCCCTTGGGAAGATCCCATTTTCCTCTGCGGTACATAAGCAGAATCTCATTCTTGTCGTTAAATACTAAGCCTCCGCCTGCTTTTATAACATTGAATTTTTTCCAGATCGCTTTCTTTAATTCCTCTATTGGGGTATGCTGGAAGATACCTGCATGAATCTTCGATTCCTTCATTTCATGCAGCATCGATTTTATCCCTGGTAAGGAGAACTCATCAATAAATACGGCATCATCGTGATGCATGTATTCTGTAATCTCGGGTGTCAGCTCCTCACAGAGGAACAGAGGCTTGTCTTTGAAGTATATTTTCAGGTTCATAAATAAATTTCACATTTCAATATTCATGGTACAATTTTGCGGCATGACAAACGAAAAAGCCATCGCCGAAAAGCTATTACAAATTAATGCTATTAAATTAAATCCAACACAACCCTTTACCTGGGCCAGTGGCTGGAAGAGTCCTATTTACTGTGATAACAGGAAAGTACTCTCTTTTCCCTATATCCGCGACTATATTAAATCGGAGATGTGTAATGTGGTTTTTGAACAGTTTCCGGAGGCAGAATTGCTGGCTGGGGTGGCTACCGCCGGTATAGCCTGGGGAGCCATGGCCGCCGACCAATTGAAATTGCCTTATATCTATGTTCGTCCAAAACCAAAAGAACATGGTATGGGCAACCAGATTGAAGGTTCCTTTGAAGCGGGAAAGAAAGTAGTGGTTATTGAAGACCTGGTGTCAACAGGCAAAAGTAGTCTGCAGGTTGTAGATGTGCTGAAGGCAGCGGGACTGGATGTGATTGGCATGGTTTCCATCTTTACATATGATTTCCCTGTAGCAGAAGCAGCTTTTAAGACCTATGAATTGAAGTACCGTTCACTTACTAATTTCCCGGTTTTGATTGAACTGGCCATTGAAAAAGGGCTTGTTTCGGCAGAACACCAGAAAGTGATATTGCAGTGGAGGGAGGATCCAGCAAGTTGGACAGGAGTATAAAAATACCCTAAAACGGGGTCTGGGACTTCCAATTTCCACCACCAGCTATTACATTTGATAAAATTATTTCCATGAAAAAGATATCCTTGCTTTTAGCCTTTATTGCCTTTACAGCGGTAGGCTTTAGTCAGTCAAAAAAGGCTGTAGTAACCGCCACCATACAAACGCCCACTGTACAATGCGAAACCTGTAAGAATAAGATAGAAGGCGATCTTAAGCGTGTAGATGGCATTCAAAAAGTAGTTGTCGACTTCAAGAGAAAAACAACCAAGGTTACCTATATAACCGATCGAACAAATATCGAAAACATCAAGACCGAAATTGCCAATATTGGGTATGATGCAGATGATGTAGCGGCTAATCCTGAGGCGTATGAGAGGTTGCCGAAATGCTGTAAGAAGCCGAAGTAAAGTCCGGAAGTCAGAGGAAAGTCCGGAAGTCCGTAGCTT
>JBGAQE010000092.1:7960-17307 GCA_044220885.1 Chitinophagaceae bacterium | reverse complement strand
ATTTCTTGTAAACATTTTGATATTTTTTATTTTTTGCAGTCTATTTGTACTCCTGTCATTTTTGGGAGGATATGCATCAAATTCTGACAAATATCAGCCAGAACTAAAAGTGATATATTCAATTTTAATTTTATTGCATATTGCAATTAACTTATTTGTATTCTACAGAACTGTTCAAATTAAATTTATTGTCATTGTAAATGTTTTATTGATAGCAGGGTATTTATTAGAGTATAAGTTTTTAGCATAAATTTAATATTTTATATATGCTACCGTCTGTTCAAAGAACCCAACTCTAATATTGCTTACTGCTCACGTTCATACTTAATTGAAATCTATAAAAACAATTCGAAAATTTCTGTTTGATTATATTTGTTTCTATTCAGGTACGGCCGATCCAAAGGGGGAAGTACCTTTAACGATATTAATTTATAGATCAAAAACAGCTTCAGTAAAATAAACTAACATTATTCTAATGTTTCCAAAAGTAGAAAATGGCTTATTCGTTTTAATGAGAGCTGAATTAGCAACAGGAAAGATTCTTGACATATTTAATAATTATGCAGTAAAACCAGACCAGGAGGATTATACAATTTGTGAAAACATTGAAATTGCGTTGAGGTTAGCAAAAAGCATAGTTCAAGATAATAACAAAGTTGAATGTTATATTTATAATTCAAATGATATAGTTCAATACAGAGTAACAATTTATGAAATTGAAAAGTATTAATATTTTATATGTAAATAATTTTCAAACCATCTGTTTTTATTTATTACAGAATTTAAAAGAGCATGAGTTGAAAAATGGCAAACAAAAAAATAATTCCAGAATTTGACAATATCAGATGTATGGGTTTTGATAAGGGAATACCTCATGTTAAGGAGTTTGTTTTAAGAGAGATTCCGCAACTAAGATTAATGGGTGAGTATAAACAAAATAGCGGTTATTGGGGACTCACGTTAGCTGTTCAAAGATTTAATGTTTTTATTGGTTTTGATCGAGGGAGTCTTGATTATAAAATTTCTATGGATGATAAAGATATTTATCTAGTTATACTTTATCCTGAATTACCATCTTTTATGGTAGTTAGTGAGATTAATGTAAACAATGTGTTACTAATATTTAAGTAAATTATTGAAAAATTTAAAAACAGCCCAAGCTTGACATACTAACAATATGAGATCCCATTGGACATGCATTCGCCGGGCGATTGATGGGTGAGAGGATGCTACTTGGACCGGTAGAGGCCTGGGCCAGATTGGGAGAATTCATATAGAACTAGGTTGAAAAACACTTTAGAATGAAATATGTAATCATAATAAAACTTTTATTGACTATTTGCTCTATTACAGCAATTGGTCAAAATACTTTTGATAAAATAAAAATTTGTAATTCTCCAAAACAGGAAATCAAACAAGTCTTTTTAGCTGGTTATTATTTGAATTTTAAAGCGGGGAGATTGCAGTCGGCAAAATCCGAAAATGGTGCTGTTCAATATAATGAATCAGATAAGTTTATTACAATTAATTTATATGGTGATAGGAAATATAATCTGAAGTTGACTAAAGATGGCCTTTTATATTTTGCTGCAGACACGAGTTTCTTGATAAATTCAATGAAATCAATTGGCATAAAGACACTAGATACATTAGGTGATGTGTATTCCGTTTTGGATTTAAAAAATGCATCTATGGCATTTGTTTTTGAAAAAAATAAAATAAAAAAGGTTTATTTGATGGCAGATAAAATACATGTATCAATTAGCGTATTTCTAAATATTAATGGTTTGATGTGGGATATTGCTATGGGTGAAAATAACGATAAACAATATTTAGCTATATCCTATGCTTTTAAATATCCATATTATATATTTATTCAGGATAAAGATAAATATCTTAGAGTGGTAACACATTTGTCAAAAAAAAGCGGAGAAATTTATAGGTTGGAAGGTTCCACTCTGGATATATATGGAAATTCGGCAAACGGGAAATTAAAGGTCCAACGGTATTCAAAGCACGGAGTATTGAAGAAGGATGCAAAAGTATTTGGTGTTGATTTCTGCAATTAAGAATATTGGTTTTGACTGATTTATTAGTAGCTGTATAATTTCAGTTTCAAGAATTGTTACAGTTAAGTGCTTGGTCCAGAAATGGATTTGAGAGGAGAGGGGATGATTCTATGATCAGTTAGGGATTGGAGTAATTAAAATTGAATTTATGTATGCTATATTTGATTATATATTCTTTAGGGCATATGATTTTTACAAAAGAAAGAATAGCGATATTCCTATTGACAGAGGAATACAACTATTATCTATTATTCAAGGTGTGTTTTTGGTTGATATAATTATGATAGTGGATTTTTTTGATAATGTAATTAATAGAGAGATTGTCAACAAATATATTTTAGGGGTTCCAGTTGCTATTTTTATTTTGATATTAAATGAGGTCAGGTATAAAAGGCTTGCGAAAAAGGACAAGTTTATTTCTTTTTATGAGCGATGGGGTGATGAAGATAAAAAATTGAGTAAACGCAACGGAATTATTATTGTAGCGTTACCGATATTTTTATTATTCGGTATTCCGGTATTGTTATGGCTAATCAATAAAATATACTAAAACAATAAACACTAACTAATCAAATCCTATCTGGTGAAAGCGTCTAATTCTAACAATTCTTAATACTTTCCCTAACCTGGTCCAAGCACTTAATTGTGCTGGCGCAAGCATGTGTTAAATATTATTATTAATATGACTAAAAAATTCTTTTTTACTTTAATACTATTGTTTTCTTTGTCATGTAAAACAAATTTTTATGAACACTATCAAGTTTCAGATTTATGGAGACTTCCATTATTAGAACCATATGAATTATTAAATATTGCAGGAGCTACAGAATATCAAGCAAATAATGACAATTGGCATATCACTTTTAAGCATCCAGACCAAGTGAAGGGAGAAAAAGCCTTAAATGTTACAATGATTAATATTGAAAACGGTATTATTTACGGATATGGAACTGTTGTGCCTTGCGACTATTTTATTATTATACCAGGTGAGGATAAAGAGTTTATTTTTAATAACATAGAGGACTGGGAGGTAGAACTTGGCAAAATGAAAATTGACCCAGTGAATATTTTTAATGTTTTTGATTTGTTTTATGAGTTTAAAGAGAAAGGCATACTGAAATGGAGGAGTCAAATAAAAAAATAAAACATTTCAAAAAATGTATTGATATTCAATTTCAAATTGAATATTATTTATCCCCTTTTGGTCCAAGCACCTAACTCTAATAATTCTTACTGCTGGCGCAAGCATGTCCAAAGGGCTAATTAAGGAATCTAAATATAAAGGAGATCCCTTTGGACCGGCTTGTGCCATGCCGTACATATTTTTGTGAACAATCTTTCGGATGAATTGAATACATTTATTATATGTCCTAATTCAGGCACGGCCGATCCAAAGGGGTTTTCGAAACTTACAAGTCTCAGTGTTCGCCCTTAGGACATGCTTGCGCCAGGCGTTTGATAGGAAAGGATGCTGCTTGGACCAGATGGGGTTTCGAAGCCTGAAGTCTTACGTTTTAAAATTTAGTATGAGAATAAAAATAACACAAATTGTCATCGCTTTCATTGTTGGAATACTTGTGTATTTTATATATGATTATAATATTATAAAGCATTACAAAAATGCTAATGCAAAGTTGAAGTGTCATTACATGGCCTATGCCTGTGGTGAGTGTTTTGCAAAATATAAGATTGTAGGAGTGGAGAATTCCGATAATTTTAAAAGTTCTGAATTAGTTAAAAAGGATTTACAGGTGCAGTTCGCTTCAAAGGAAATGGAGAATAGGTTAGATAGTTTGGTAAGTAAATGTGCGATATGCTACGATTTTACTTTTGAAGGGAAATTGTCAAAATCTGATAATTCTTCCTTTTTTATTATGAAATTGGAGGCATTTCAGGTACAACTCATGGATAGTTCATGTTGTGATTAATTTAATTTAAGATTCAATTTCTATTATTGGCTAGGTATAGCCTTGTCTGGACCAAGCAACCAATTATAATAATACTTGATGCTTCCCCCATCTGGTCTAAGCATCAATGCTTAACCCTCATCATGCTTGCGCCAGCACTGGGTATAATTTTGGAGGAGTACTATGGAAAAAATAAATAAATCTTTTATGCCGGCTACTCATTTAAGTAATAAAGTACTATTTTCATTTTTTGCTTTCGTCATTGCCGTGATTAAAGACATATTGGTTAGCTGGGTGAGGATTATTCCAGAAAGAGGGCTTTCAAACAGAGTAATAAGCTATTGCGTCATTATGCCGTTGCTGATAATTGGGTTAGTTTTTTCGGTACAAGTAATCAGGAGAAACTTCTATAAGTTTAAAGTTCAGCAGAATAAACTTTTTTGACATTAATCTTCTGTTAGCTCTTCCAACGCCACTTTTTTTTTTATACGGCATATTTCTGATACAATTAACGATATTGTACTTTTTACGGGTTAACAATTAATGATCCATATTTAAATTAATAGGATACTTTTTAACGGGCACTTTGTATCAAAAAAACAAAGATTGCCTCCCCGTTTGGACATCCAAGCACCTAATTATGGGAATTAATTCCGATTTCAAGTAACAAATCCATAGGGTAGATACAGTTCCTTTACTGCTGGCGCAAGCATCAGCATTTAGCCTCCCGCGCCGCGAATCAAACATAAAATTTAAGTTATAAGGAAAACGTGTGTAGGTTGCGAGATTGCATTTCCTTTCCTTTTTTCAATGATTTTCACCGACGTTCCAAAAATAAGGAGGGTTAAATCCCTTTGGGGAAATGTAACTTACCTGTGTGCCTATATTATGTTATGTGCGGGGATCTGTGGTTGCGGGTTGCTTCGATGTTAACGGAAAAAGATTTAAGGCTCTCGGGTGAATTTAATGTAAAGATTTATTATCTGACTATATAACCATATTGTGAAAAGAATGGTGTTTTTTATAATATGAGTTCATATTTATTCTAAACTGAAGCCGGTCCAATTCTTCCATTTCTGAAATTGTAAAGCACCCTGTATGAGGTTTACATCTACTTTGAACATGTCTAATAATCGATAGAGCCTGTTTGTAATTTATTAAGCTTCAATGTTTATTATCTTGGTTGATGAGGAATGGTGAATTCCGATTTTCAGAACAACAAATCATTACACTAGTTGGTAGATACAGTTCTAAGCCTTAGGCTTTTGTTTATTTCTTCAGCTTTAGGCTCTCATATATAAGGCAAATAGCATCAAGCATCCAGCCATTTAGCCTCCCCGAATAGAAGCGCCGCAGGCGTGGGCGTGTGGGCACTTAACATAATATAAATTATAGGAAAAACGGATAGCCTGAGAATTGGGCGAACCAGGCTGGAATCAGCCACAGTAGTCATTCTTAGCTGATTCTGGTATTGGGGTGATATTTCTGATTATAAGGAAGAAATTGTGTTTGCCGTCCCTATCATAAATAGATTTTTTAAAATTTAGAATCCGAATAACTCATGCAGAATTGATTCAAAGACGAAATAAATTAATCAGTTTAGAAATCCGGATGGTAATCTCCTATCAGGATTGTTTTCGTTTTTTTCGGTAGTTTAAGATCCTTGTTAGTGACGATCATTAGTCCTTGCCTCACAGCACTATTTATCCCGTTTTTCCGTTTAAATGCGTAATCTTTGCGTTAACCGTTTAAATTCCTGTTTTGAAACTGTTGCGATCCTCTTTTTGGCTGCATTCTATCTTTTATACGTTCCTGCAACGATTCTCATTGCTCTTTTTTGGTACGTTTTCTTATTTCATCCTGGTGCGGTCGGTATCTACCCAGCAATTCGCCGTTTGGGCGCTCTACCTGGCCATTTTCACCATGTTTGAAATGATCAAGCAAGGTTTGCTCAGAAATCCAATGATCAGGTTCATGGGCATGCAGGAATACTCTGACAGGAAAAATGTGGTTCAATCTGTAGGACTCCTCATTAATATTGCCATCTCCTTATTTGCAATCATTCTTATTGCATTATTCAATTCCAGCATCACCGGATTTCTAAATACGCCAGAACTCAAGCCTTTATTTTACTGGAGTATCCTTTTTATCCTGTTGCTCATTCCATTTAATCATCTGGAGGTGGTTATGCAGTCCCAAATGCAGTTCCAGCCTATGTTCCAGGTTTATTTTCTTCGCCAGGGATCCTTTTTTGCAGCTATTTTGATTTTGTGGCTTTTAAAAAAGGAATGGCTCACTATTCCTGCTGTCGTTATTCTCCAAATCATTTCCCTCTTACTCGGTGTTATACTATTATGGTTCAAAAGCAGGATGTATCATTTAAAGAAGTTCCATTTTGAGGTAAAGACTATGACGGAAATGCTTCATTTCGGGAAATATATTTTCGGGACTAACCTTTTTGCTACTGTGTCCCGATCGCTGGACAGGTTTGTAACGGCCAATGCCATTCCTGATGCAGTAATAAGGAATAACTATATATCCTATTATGATGCCACTCAAAGAGTAAATATGTTGCTGGATGTTCCTTCGCTGGCTATTGCCGATGTATTATTCCCAAAAAATGTGCAGGCATCGGAAGAAGACGGAATGGCCAAAGTGAAATATTATTTTGAAAGGATGTGTGGGGTATTATTGGCGATTATTATTCCCTTTTCTCTTTTTATATTCATCTTCCCAAAATTCATAATCCTGGTACTTTCAGGCGCTCAATATTATCCTGCTGCTCCAATACTGCAACTCACCATTCTGTTCTGTATTGTGAGGCCGCTTAGCTACCAGTTTGGATCAACCCTTGATGCTATAGGAAGACCCAAAGTGAACTTCTGGGTCAATTTTGGAATGCTATCTCTAAATCTTTGTTTCTCCTATTTCTTCCTGAGTCGATTTGGAGGCATCGGTGCTGCGTATGCCACCATGCTTACATATACTATTGCAGGATTGGCTATGTATTGGGTTGTAAATAGAACTATACATGTTCAGGCAAAAGAAATTTTCAGATATTTTATTCAAACGTACAGGGATGCCTGGGGATTTGGAATGAAATTTATTCGAAAATCAAATGAAAAAGCTTGAGTCATTACTTCAGGTAAATTCTAAAGAGAATTGTAATCGGGTAGTCAATTACGTTGGAAAAAGTACTGTCCGGTTTAAGGAACTGATGGACCTTATGCTGAAAGGTGAATACCGGGTTTCGCAGCTTGCCGCCTGGCCAATGAGTTATGCTATTGAAAATCACCCTGAATTATTAGCCCCTTATTATAAGAAGATAATCCCGCTTTTGGAAGATACATCTTATCACCCAGCCGTGCTTCGAAGTATTATCAGAGCGCTGCAATATGTGGACATTCCTGAAGACTATCAAGGCCTGATTATGGATCGCTGTTTTACATTCATTGCCGATCCACAGGAAAAAGCTGCTGTGAAAGCCTTTGCACTTACTGTTTTAGATAATCTTTCAAAGAAATACCCTGAAATACGTCAGGAGCTTCAACTGGTCATCAAACAACGCTGGGATACAGAAACACCCGCCTTCAGGGCAAGGGCAAAAATGATTTTGTCTAAAAAACAATGAGGTGTTTTCGGTTGTACTTATCTGAAAATCCCCAGCCAGTTATTAAGGGTGAATAGTATCGCATAGATCGTTCCTACTATTATTGCTGCGGGGAAATAAAGGAAACAACATAATATGGTAAGTATGGCCATTCCTACCAAAACAATGGCAAACTTGTTTCTTTTACCATAGTGGTTCCAGGATATTGGATAGATGATATCTCCCAATGAAACTGCTGAAAGCCAGCAAGCGGCAGCACTTATGATGAGAGCTGACTGTAACTGCTCATTCTCTACATTCAATCCTATTACAAGTAAAGCAGTTCCTGCCAATAATGCGCCTACAACAGTAATCGCTGTCCACTTTTCAGTAAGGTTAACTGCATGCTTCCCATCCTTATGGAATAAAAGGAAAAAATTGGCCAAAGGATTGATGATCCAGCTGGTGATTACAAATACAAGATAGAGCACAATGATGATACCCCCGAATATTGAGGTCGAATCGCTTATGCTCATAAGCGAAGCTGACAGACGAACAACAAAATAAAGCACGATCGGAATTATCCATCTTGCTTTTCTTCCTTTATTGTTTATCCAAAAACTGTATTGTAACAACCATCTGTAGGGAGCTATTTTAGACTTCAATGCTTCTTTCAATCCTTCCTTTGATCCTTTATGATCGGGATTCAATCGCAATGATTCCCTGAAATGATGCGAAGCATCTTTATGCTTTCCTTTTTCAAGATAATTCCATCCAATAGTAGCGTGTGTGTATTCATTATCTGGGTCTTTCGACAAAGCATCCTGCATGGTCGCTATCGCTTCATCAGTTTTCCGAAGCTTGTTCAATGCCATAGAACGGGCATTGAGACAAGTTATGTTTTCGGGATCCAATGCAAGCCCGGTATCTGCTTTTTCAAGGGCATATTCGAAATGCTTATCGTCAATGAGGACCATGGATAAAAGTCCATAATACTCTGCACTATAAGGAGCCAATTGAATCGCCTGGTTCAAATTATGAATAGCTTCAGGGTGCTGATCAAGACGGTAACAGCCGAATGCCAAAAGGTAATAGTAATAAGACTCTGAAGGGTCGGAAGCAATAGCCTTCCGGATCATTTCCATTCCTTCTGAAAATTTCTCCTGGTCATAAAAACAGCGGGTATAAAGCGCTAGTGCATCACCGTTATTGGGTTCCTGAGATAATGCATTCTTGATTTCACGGATAGCATCATTCACCCTGCCCTGGTTAAGAAGCAAACTGGCCCTTTGTAAATGCAAGGATACATCCATAATCAGCGACGGATTTTTAGGTAGTTCAGGATCGGATCATATAAACCCGATTCATTCGCATACAAGGCATAGTTCCTGGCGGTGGCAAACCATTCAACGGTTGTTGGACGATGTACTTTAATGGCTTTTTGCAAATCCTTTGTCCCTAATTTCTGAATACTGCCTGCCTGCATCGATTCCCTGAGTTTTTCTTCAACAGCTATATCCACCAGGGCTTTTAGATCGGCTCCGGAATATTCTGCAGTGGATTGGGCTATCTTCTTTGAATCGATATCAGCAACTGGCTTATCCTTTAATTGAGATACTAATATTTCTTCTCTGGCTTTTTCATCTGGGGGTTCAACAAATACAACCCTATCGAAGCGGCCTGGTCTTCTGAATGCAGGATCAACACTCCAGGGAGCATTGGTTGCAGCCAGAATCAGAACTCCTTCATTATTGGAACTGGCTCCATCTAATTCGGAAAGGA
>JBGAQE010000092.1:0-7916 GCA_044220885.1 Chitinophagaceae bacterium | reverse complement strand
ATTGTTTCAAATCGCTTCTGCTGGCACCTATGGCATCCACTTCATCAAAAAATAAAACACAAGGTGTATTCCTTCTTGCCAGTTCAAAAATTTCGTGAAGGTTTTTCTCACTATTCCCCATCCACATATCTAAGATATCGTGCAAACCGATATTGATAAACTTTGCATTTATTTCTCCAGCAGTGGCTCTGGCTATAAAGGTTTTGCCACAACCCGGAGGACCATACAATAAGATACCACCGCCTGTTTTCTTTCCAAAAGCTTTAAACAGTTCCGGATTTTTCAGTGGCTGAATAATCTTTATAGAAATCTCTTCCTTCACAGATTTCATTCCACCTACATCTTCAAATTTTATAGAAGGTTTCTCCATAAAATAAGAAGCATCCATATCTTCTATGATCGAATCCTCTTCGCTACCGAACGCACTTGGGCCACCAGAACTGGAAGCGCGCAAATGAGAATCTATCTCTTCATCTTTAAAATTGGGTTGCAATAATAAGAGCTTACGATAAACAGCTATCGCCTGCTCCATGGAACGTTCCCTGATCAGGCATTTTATATAAAAGACCTGGTCTTCTTCAGGTAATACATTTTCTAACTGCTCATAAATAATTATGGCTGCAGAATATTTTGCAAGATGGAAATAGCAACGAGCCAAACCCAATTGGGCTTTGGTATTGCCATAACTCTGTTGCAATACTTCCCTGAATTGCTCAGTCGCTTCCTGGTAACGTTTTTCACCCAATAGCATTTGCGCTACTTGTAATCGCAGAGGGACATTCGATGGCGACTGCTCCAGGGCTTCAAGCAGGTTTTTTATTAATTCGTTAGACATACAATTGATCAGTAGAGTAAGCGCACTTTAATGGTATCTTTTACTTCTTTCAATAACTGAAACGCATGGTTTGATAGTTTCTTGTCTACATCCAGAACCACATAACCTATTTCGTCATTGGTTTTAAGATATTGTCCCAGAATATTGATCTTATTCTGTGACAGCGTAGTATTGATTTCAGAAAGAACTCCAGGAACATTGCGATGGATATGAAGAATACGATGTGTCCCTTCCTGTGGAGGAAGATCAATCGATGGTACCGTATGTGACCCACTGGTAATACCCATCTCAAGATACTGGAACAGTTTATTGCTAACATCCTCTCCAATATTCAATTGGGCTTCTTCTGTAGAGCCCCCGATATGCGGAGTCAGAATTACATTTGGAAGATCTTGTAATGGCGTCTGGAATCTGTCACCATTCTTTTCTGGTTCCCAGGGGAAGACATCTATGGCTGCTCCGGAAATGGCTCCATCAAGAATTGCTTTCCTCAATGCCTCCAGATCCACCACTTCACCACGGGCATAATTTATCAGTATCGACCCTTTCTTAAAATGCTTTAAAGTTGTCTTGTTTATCAGATTTGTTGTGCTTGCTGTTTCCGGAACATGAAGGGAAACGATATCTGCCTGTGACAAGACTTCCTTCATCGTCTTTTTAGAAATGGCATTACCCAAAGGTAGTTTGGTAACCACATCATAGAATATCACTTTCATGCCGATGGCTTCTGCAAGCACACTTACTTGTGAACCGATATTTCCATATCCAATAAGTCCTAATGTTTTTCCTCTCAGTTCGTAGCTACCTTTTGCTTCCTTCATCCATATTCCTTCATGGGCTGCTTTATTCTTATCGGGAATTCTTCTGATCAATAAAATGGAAAGACCAATAACCAATTCAGCAACTGAACGGGTATTGCTATAGGGGGCATTGAAAACGGTTACGCCTTGTTTTGTGGCAGTTTTCAGGTCTACCTGATTAACACCAATACAGAAACAACCTATTGCCTGAAGTTTAGTGGCAGCAGCCAATACCTTGGCTGTTATCTGGGTCTTGGATCGTATACCCAATAAATGAACATCTTTTATTTCCTTAATCAATTCTTCTTCTGAAAGGGCTCCACCAATTTTACGCACTGAAGAATACCCTGCATCCTTGAAGTTTTTTACCGCTGTTTCACTGATATTTTCAAGAAAGAGGATATTTATCTTCTCTTTTGGGTAACTGGTATTTTTTTTGTCAATCATAATCGTAAATAAGAAATGGCGTTATTGAAATAGCCCTGCAAAGATGATTGTAAAAATTGATCTAAAAAAACGAAGTAATTGCATGGCTAACAATTGATAGTAATAATTATATTTGCTTTTTGCTAACCCCTATAAATGAGGTCCTGTTGAAAACCAACTTGCTATTTTTTGCACTGACTTTTTTTGTAATCTCATGCTCCCCTACTGCTTCAAAATCGGAGAAAGCGGCGGTGGTGGCAACTACAGCTAGCCCAGACCCGATACCGGCTGCGGATCTTGCTAGGTATCAGGCTGCTATCCGTCAATTCATGGATAGCAATTTCAGAAGAGGCAATTTCAATGGAAGTATCCTGGTAGCCAAAAAGGGCCAGATCATTTACGAAGAATATAGCGGCTTTTCCCATTATAAAGGCCAAAAAGACAGCATTACCAGCTCCACTCCTTTCCATTTAGCCTCCGTTTCAAAGACCATTACCGCAATGGCTGTATTGAAACTCTGGGAAGAGAAAAAATTATCTATCGACGATTCTGTAAGTAAATACCTGATCGGCTTTCCTTTGGAAGGGGTTACCATCAGAACCCTTTTGAACCACCGCAGCGGATTGCCCAATTATGTTCATTACATGGAAAGGCTTGGATGGGATAAGAAAAAAAGGATCACCAACCAGGATGTATTGGATTTCATAATAGCCCGTCATAGTGAAATGGATATAGCCCGTCCAAACCGTGGGTTTAGTTATTCCAATACAAACTATGCTTTATTGGCACTGATAGTTGAGAAAGTAGGGGGATTGCCTTTCGGGGAATATATCCAAAAAACTGTTTTCGACCCATTGCAGATGAGGAACAGCTATGTTTTTAAAATTGCTGACAGTGCAAAGTCAATGCCTTCTTATTTCTATAACGGCCGTCAATATGCGTTTGACTTTTTAGACCTGGTGTATGGAGATAAGAATGTTTATAGTACGGTAGAAGATCTTCAAAAATTCGAAAGGTCATTGGCGGAATATAAATTCCTCTCAAAAGCCACATTGGACGAAGCATATATTCCATATAGTAATGAGAAACCAGGCACTCATAATTACGGCCTTGGTTGGAGGATGCTGGTATTGAAAAATGGCAAGAAAATCATCTACCATAATGGGTGGTGGCATGGAAACCGTTCCGCTTTCTATAGACTTCCCGATGAAGAGGTGACGATTATAGCTCTCTGTAATAATGATTCCAAAATGATCTATTCCACCAAGAAACTGGCGGATTTGTTTGGAAACTATCTTCAAACCGGCGACAAAGAAAATGATGACGAAAACAGTCCTTTGCCATCCGTTACCCAAAAGAAGGTCTCAAAAGCCCCTGCGGTTAAAAAGAAAAAGGCAAGTCAATCTACCAGGAAACGTAGGCCAGCCCCTAAAAAATGAGTAAATTCAATAATGATTTTACTTGATGCTTCCCAGATCAGGGCTTGGGATGCCTATACTATCAAGAACGAACCAATCTCTTCTTTTGATCTGATGGAAAGAGCCGCTTTGGCTTGTTTGAAATGGCTTTCCGAAAACAGGTATCTCCAAAAGTCCTTCTCTATTTTTTGTGGCAAGGGGAATAATGGTGGTGATGGCCTGGCACTAGCAAGATTGCTTTCCCTTAAGGGATCTTCCGTTACCGTCTATATACTGGAATTTGGAAAGTTAGGTACGGACGATTTTCAACGAAACCTCCAATTATTACATGAAACAGCTGCAGATATTCATTTCATTTCTGAGCCAGGAAGGCTGCCTGTAATAGAAAAGGATGAAATACTAATTGATGCACTTATAGGTACTGGACTAAATAAACCTCTTGAAGGTTTATGGCAAAGCACAGTTCAGCATTTAAACGAATCTGGAAATGAAATTATAAGTATTGATATGCCAACTGGCATGTATGCTGATGAGTCTTTTGTTGATAAATGCTTCATAAAGGCAAGTCATACCCTTAGTTTTCAATGTTACAAAACGGCATTTCTTGTTGCCGAGAACGAAGCCGGAATTGGTCAGGTGCATATTCTGGATATAGGATTGGATCATAAATTTTTGTCCACCCTCGAAAAAAACTATCAACTTCTCTCCGTCTCCTACTTGAAACCATATTTTAAAAAGAGACACTTATTTTCGCATAAGGGTAAACATGGTCATGCTGCATTATTGGTCGGAAGTAAGGGCATGATGGGGGCTGCAATTCTGGCGGCAAAAGCATGTCTTCGTTCCGGAGCTGGTAAATTGACCTGTTATATTCCTGCAGAAGGCATGCCTGTATTACATACCGGAATTCCAGAGGCAATGTGTTCAAGCGACAATTTTGTTGAGGGGGATGAAAAAATAGATAGGCTTTCCAGTTATGATGCTTTTGGTATTGGGCCTGGTTTAGGAAACACAGCGGAATCTAAAAACAGATTAATATTAGTTCTAAAGTATCATAGCAAGCCGGTAGTATTGGATGCAGATGCGCTGAATCTTTTGTCTGGGAATCCCGATTTATGGAAACTTATTCCTCCCAATTCAATACTTACTCCTCATGTGAAAGAGTTGGAAAGGCTGTTTGGTAAAGTGGGAAACGACTACGAGCGGATTGATCTGGTAATTAAAAAAGCCAAAGAATATCAAGTTGTTGTAGTCCTTAAAGGACATTATACTTTAATTGCAGATTCCTCCGGCAAATACATATTTAATTGTACTGGCAATCCGGGTTTAGCAAAAGGCGGAACGGGGGATGTACTAACAGGAATTATCACTGCTTTTTTATCACAGGGCTACCCTCCTTTTGAAGCAGCTTGTTTTGGCGTGCATTTACATGGTATGGCTGCAGATAAGGCAATAGAAACAATGGCACAGGAATCCTTGCTTGCTTCGGATGTAATCGATAATATCGGCCAATGTATAACAGCATATTATTGATGGTGTAACACTTTCGGCCCACTATTCCCAAATGTTAAAAAAAAACATGACACATTTCGGGTAAACAATTCTAATTTAGTGCTGATTAAGCCAACCCTGTGACTACTTGGTTTCGTAACCATATTTATTCTCTGTAAAATCAAAAATTGTGTATGAAGAAAAATTACTCCTCACTCAGCAGGATGATCGCCCTTGTGCTGCTGACAATGACAACTTTGGGTGCAAATGCAACTATCTACTCAGTTACCAATAATAGTGGTACTGGAGCTGGATCATTAGAGCAAGCTATTATTGATGCGAATGGTAATGCGGGGCTGGATACTATCCAGTTTAATTTGCCTTCAGGTGGTTCAATGACAATTGCATTGACAACAGGATTACCTGCTATTACAGGACCTTTATTCATCAATGGTTATTCGCAGCCAGGTGCTGTTCAGGGTACTATTGCTGGAAGAACCATCATGATCAACATTGATGGTACTGCTGCTGCCAGTTCAGCTTTCACAGTTAATTCCACCGGAGTGGTTATTGCTGGTTTAGCGATTTACAAAGCTCAGGGATCAGGAATCAGTATCTCTGGTGGTGCTGACGCATTTATCTGGGGAAATTATATAGGTACTGATAGTACAGGGCTTGCTGCTGGTAAAGGAAATTCATTCGACGGTATTGTAAATAATACTTTTAATGGATTACCTAACAGCAATACCATTATTGGTGTTGATGGGGATAATGTAAATGACGCCAATGAAGGAAACCTTATTTGTGCTAATGGCGAAGATGGAATTTTCTTCTGGACAACGCAGAATTCCCGTATTTCTGGTAATATCATAGGGTTGAACAAAAATGGATTGGCTGCAGCCGGTTTTGGAAATGTGCGTAACGGTATTCTAGCCACTGTAAGTTCAAATGGAAATCTATTTGGTACCGATGGTGATGGCGTTTCTGATAACCTGGAAGGAAACCGCATTTGTAGCTCAGGAGGACGTGGTTTATTTCTTGGCACTGTATCAAATAACAATATCGTAGCGGGAAATATTATCGGTCTGGATGCCTCAAATACTGCTGCCGGTAATCTTACCAACGGTGTTGAAATTGACCCGGGGTCTAATAACAGGATTGGTACAAATGCTGATGGCGTTTCTGATGCTATTGAGCGCAATATAATTGCATCAAATACCGGACATGGAATCTTGATCGTTGGCGGTGACTTCTTTGGTGCTTCTAACTCAAACGATAATATTATTGCCGGTAACTCAATAGGTACAAATAGTACTGGTACTCTTGTAAGAGGTAACTCTGGATATGGAGTTTATATCACTACCAACAATAATAACAACGCTGATAACAATATTATTGGTGCTAATGAAGATTTTGTTGGTGATGATCTGGAAGGAAATATCATTGCTAATAACAGCAAGGGTATTGTAATTCTGCCTACAGGTACTTCAACAGCCACTGGTAACCGTATTTCCCGTAACTCCATTTTTGATAATACTTCATTGGGTATTGACCTTAATGACAATGGAGTAACAGCTAATGATAATGGCGATGGCGATACAGGTCCAAATGAACTTCATAATTTCCCATTCATGACCTATTGTAATGTTCAATATGGTTCTTTGAATGTTACAGGAACTGCCCCTGCAGGCGCTATCATAGAGTTCTATATTGCTGATGCAGGTGGTACAGAAGGTAAGACCTATCTTTTCTCTGCACAGGAAGGAACAAACTATAACGGTATCAACGATGATAGCACTGGTACAGCTTCTTATAGTGATGTTACTTATGGAACAGGTACCGATGAAAGATTCGGATTTACAGTTCCTGTTGTAGGATTACCCGTTGCAGTTCCTGCTGGTACTGTAATTATTGCCATTGCAACGAAATCAGTTCCTACCATCGGTAGTACATCTGAATTCGGTCCTTCTATCACTTCAACTTTACCTGTTAGGTTATTGCAGTTCAATGGACGTGTAGATGCAGGTCAGGTATTCCTGAACTGGGCTACTGCCGATGAACTGAATAACAGTCATTTTGAAATTGAAAGAAGTGCTAATGGAACAAACTTCTCAAAAGCAGGTTCAGTAGCATCTAAAGGTGGAAATGGTAATTCTTACAATTTCATCGATACCAAACCGCTTGGAGCTGTTACCTTCTACCGCTTGAAACAAGTAGACCTTGATGGCAGGGCAACATATAGTAAAGTATTGTTGATCCGCAGCGACCTGGATAAGATCGGAGCTAAAATAACTCCAAATCCATTCAGCGGTTCAATCAATATCTCCTTCCAATTGGTACAGGAAGAATCACTGATGATCCGTTTGTATAACCAAAATGGTCAGTTAGTTAAGCAACAGGTTTCCAAAGCCGCTGCAGGTATGAACACAATCAATCTGAGCGACCTTAATAATCTGCCTGCTGGTAATTACACTGTAGAACTGAAGGGTGACCGCACCAACTTCCGTCAACAGGTAATCAAGCATTAATTGATTAAAAATCATATTTGAAAGGGGGCTTTTATAGCCCCCTTTTTTTGTGGCAGTTTATTTTTTGTTACATTTGCAACCCCAAAAGTTTCGGGTGGTGGCGCAGCCCGGTAGCGCACTTGCATGGGGTGCAAGGGGTCGCTGGTTCGAATCCAGTCCACCCGACAATTTATTACCGGGAAGTCGGTAAGAAAAGGAATATCAAATTTTGATGTTCCTTTTTTATTTGATTCATGCAATCAAAAGAAAACTAGTGCAAGTGTCGCTGGTTCCCAGCCTGCCGGCAGGCAGGGAATCCAGTCCACCCGACATATTTAAGAGGTTGTCTGATAAGGCAATCTCTTTTTTTTATTTAATAGGTTCAAGAAGTTCAAGTAGTTCCATAGGTTTCTATGTGTAGCTTTCTAATTAATTGTTG